>NZ_CP130322.1:1200000-1500000 GCF_033025475.1 Sphingomonas sp. C3-2 | reverse complement strand
ACCGCCAATCCGCGCGGCAAGCATGGCAGCGTGCAATATGACCTACCGGGTCATTTCGGCGTCGACGTGGCCGCGATGCGTGAACGCTTCGCCTTTTATTACGATGCCTTCCCCGTACGGCAGGAGAAGATCGGATGAATATGGCCAGCACGATCGAGCGCATCTCGGTCCACGGCGTGAACGATGTGCGTCGCGACAGCGTGCCGATGCCCGTACCAGGACCGGGCGACATCGTCGTCAAGGTGGCGGTATGCGGCATCTGCGGCAGCGACCTCGGCTATGCCAAGGCGGGTGGGCTGCCCGTGGGCAATGACGGGCCTTTGCCGCTGGGCCATGAATTTGCGGGCACCATCGTTGCGGCCGGCGCCGATGTGGCCGGGCACAAGGTGGGCGACCGCGTCGTGATCGACCCCACCAACGACGCCAATATGATCGGCGGCGGCGGCGAGGGGGCGTTCGCGCCCTATATCCTCGTCCGCGACATCGCCTCGCATCCGATGGTCTATCCGATGCCCGACAGCCTCGATTTCGAAAGCGGCGCGCTCGTCGAGCCGTTGTCGGTGGCGCTGCACGGCGTGAACCGGTCGGGCGCCAAGGCGGGATCTAAGGTCGTCGTCTTCGGCGCGGGGCCGATTGGGCTGGGCGTCGTCGCGATGCTGCGGTTGCGCGGCGTGACCGACGTCATCGCGGTCGACCGTTCGGACGCGCGGCTGGAACGCGCCAAGGCGCTGGGCGCCACGCTGACGCTCAACCCCGATCACGGTGATATCTGGGAAGCGATCGGCAACGCCCATGGCAGGTCCAATCTGTACGGCGCGCCGGTGGTGGACACCGACGAGTTTATCGAGGTTTCAGGTGCCGGGCCGGTCATTCCCCAGATCATCGCCAATGCGCGTTTCCACGCGCATCTGACCGTGGTCGCCGTCCATCACGCCGATGTGCCGGTGAACTTCGCCTGGCTGCTGGGCAAGGAAATGCAGATCACCATGGCGATGGCCTATCCCACCGAATTTGGGGAGGTGCTGGGCATTCTTTCGCGCGGCGAGATCGATACCGCGCCGCTGGTCAGCCACCGTTTCGACTTTGCCGAATTCGACACTGCCTTCGCCCTGGCCGCCGACACCGAAAAGGCCGCCAAGATTCTTATCCGATTTGGAGACGCCGAATGACCGACGCTGCATCCGAACGCCTGCTTTCCGGCCGTGCATGGGACGATTTCTGCGATATGCTGCGCAATGCCGGGCACATGATCGACGCGTTCGGCGACGATGTGAACGACCGCGACCGCGTGGAATGGTATCGCTTCATGACGCGCCTCGTGCGCAACGGCTTTGAGCGTTTCGTCGAAAATGGCGAAGTGACCCGGCCGCGCCTGCGCGACACGCCGTGGCGCCAGAGCATCAACTTCCAGTCGCCCAATCAGGACCATCTGCTCGCCGAATTCGTCGACGGATCGCTCGAATACCGGATCACCGGCAACCGCGGCACGCTGCCCTATTTCGTCATCTGCGCCTGGCGCGCGAACCAGCCGGCGGATATCGGCGAACGTGACTGGGCTGCCCGCGGCGTGGAAGGGCTGAAGGAATTCGATCCCGCGCTGCTCAACACCACCGGCATGATCCAGAGCGACTCGATCACTTTCGACGCCGACGGCAATTTCGAGGTGATCGTTTCGCAGAACAAGCCCGCGGACGGCACGGCATGGCTGCCGATCACGCCCGATTGCGTCGGCCTGCTGGTGCGCACCGTCTATGACGACCGCGCCAACACCATTCCGCCGACCATGACGCTCGAACGCCTTGACGGCGCGGCACCGCAGCCGATCGACGGCCGCCATATGAGCGAGGCGCTGGCCAAATCGGGTCAGGTGGCGCTGGGCTATGCCGAACTGGTGCGCAGCTGGTGGCAGGACAATCTATCGAAGCGGCCGAACCGCATCCGCTTTTCGCGCGCGGTGTATCTGAGCAATGGCGGCGTGCCGGATCGCCATCACGGCTTCGGCACCTGGGACCGCGCCGAGGACGAGGCGCTGGTGCTGCGCTTCACCCCGCCGCAGAGCGATTTCTGGATCTTCCAGCTGTGCAACATCTGGCAGGAAAATCTCGACAACTACGAAGAGGGCCAGGGACATGTGACGATCGCGACGGCCAAGCCGCTCGACGATGGTTCGATCCTGATCGTGATCGCGCCCGAAGACCCGGGTCTGGGCGGCAACTGGGTTGACCCCTACGGACTTGTCCATGGCGGGATGAGCCTGCGCATGATCAAGCCCGCGGGCGATCCGCCGCCGGTGCATCTGCACCGCGTGAAGCTCGCCGACCTGAAGGCGAACGGGCTCGCCGGCCTGAAGCCCGAGGATGCGATTGTAAGCGGCGAGATCAGCGACTGATCTTGCCGGGGAGGCGTGACGCCCGGTCGATCAGGCGCTTTCGGGAGTGTCCGGAAGCGCCCAATCGATCGGCGTCTGCCCATGTTCGGCCAGAAAGGCATTGGCCTTCGAAAAATGGCGGCAGCCGAAAAAACCGTTATGCGCCGAGAGCGGCGACGGGTGCGCCGCCTTCAGCACCAGATGGCGCGTCGGATCGACAAAGGCGGCCTTGCGCTGCGCATAGGCCCCCCAGAGCAGGAACACGACAGGTCGGTCGAGCGCGTTCACCTGTTGGATGATCGCATCGGTGAATTTTTCCCAGCCCTTGCCCTGATGCGAGGCGGCGCGTGCCATCTCGACGGTCAGCACGCTGTTGAGCAGGAGCACACCCTGCTGCGCCCAATGTTCGAGAAAGCCGTGCCGCGCGCGCGGCAGGCCGAGATCGGCCTCCATTTCCTTGTAGATGTTGACCAGCGACGGCGGCGTCTTCACCCCCGGCCGCACGCTGAAGCACAGCCCATGCGCCTGTCCTTCGCCATGATAGGGGTCTTGCCCGAGGATCACGACCTTTACCTGATCGAGCGGGGTGAGATCGAGCGCGCGGAAATATTCGCTGCCGCGCGGGAAGACCTGCTTTCCGGCAGCCTTCTCATCGACCAGAAACTGCTTGAGCGTGTGCATATAGGGGCTGTCGAACTCCCCCTTGAGCGGCGTTTTCCAGCTTTCGTGCAGTCGGATCGTGTCGGTCATGCGCCGACTTGTCGGCAAGCGCGCGGCATTCGTCAACTTTGCCGGGCGCTTCCAGCGCCGAAATCGACGAGATGTGGCCTAAGCCATTGTTCAAGATCAAAATTGCTGGGAGAGAGGGGCTGTGTAGCACTAGCGGAGATGAACAGATGACGATGGGCCGGAAGATTACGTGGGGTGTGACGGTCAGCATGATGGCGGCGGCGTTGATCGCCCCGGCAAGCGCGGTCGCCCAGCGCGAAACGATGCTGCCGGTGGTGAAACTTGCGGGTACGCTGGACGCTGCCGGGCGGCTGTGCGGCGATTATAGCGATGCCGATCTGCTGAAGCGCAAGCAGCAGCAAAAGGCCGCCGCGGCGGCGCAGGGAATTTCGGCGGCGGAGTTCGAGACCCATTTCAAGGCTGCACACGACAAGGCGAAAGCGCAGCTCTTGGCGGTTACGCCCGCGAAAAAGACGCAGGCCTGCCAGCAGTTGCGCGCGATGGCGGGAGCATCGCTGCCGCGTTGACCGGGTTGCGCGCCGCCGCGCCGGGCATAGGATGCACCGGCGGGCGGCAGGCAGACCGCCCCGACAGGGGAGGGATGTGCAAATGCCCGAATTCTCGACCATCAGCACCGATATTGAAGACGCGATCCTGACGATCACGCTCAACCGGCCCGACAAGCTGAACGCCTTTACCCGCGAGATGATGCACGAACTGATCGCGGCATTCGACCTGGCCGATGCGGACGACGCGGTGCGCGCGGTGATCGTGACCGGCGCGGGGCGTGCCTTTTGTGCGGGCGCAGACCTGTCGGCCGGCGCCTCGACGTTCGATTATGAAAAGCGTGCCGGGTGGAATCCCGAGGCTGTGGGTAACAGCGCATATCGTGATGGCGGCGGCATGTTGACACTGCGCATCTTCAACTGCCGAAAGCCCGTGATCGCCGCGATCAATGGCCCGGCGGTGGGCATCGGCGCGACGATGACGTTGGCGATGGATTTCCGGCTGGCGAGCGAGGCCGCTCGCATTGGCTTCGTCTTTTCGCGGCGCGGGATCGTCCCCGAAGCCGCGTCGAGCTGGTTCCTGCCGCGCATCGTCGGCATCGGGCAGGCGCTGGAATGGGTGTATTCGGGCCGGGTGTTCGACGCTGCCGAAGCCGAACGCGGGGGGCTGGTTCGCGCGGTGCATGGGCCCGACGATCTGTTGCCCGCCGCGCGCGCCTTTGCCCGGTCGCTGACCAATGACACCGCACCGGTTTCGGTGGCGTTGGCGCGTCAGATGTTGTGGCGGATGATGGGCGCGAGCCACCCAATGGAGGCGCACCGGCTGGAAAGTCGCGCCATGTATTCGCGTGGTCGCAGCAATGACGCGAAGGAGGGAATAACCGCCTTTCTGGAAAAACGTGCGTCCGCTTATCCCGATCGCGTCTCGGCGGACATGCCGCATTTCGCGCCCTGGATGGACGATCCGGACTATTGATGCCCCCTCTCGACGTGTGTGGGAGCGCGCGTTTATCCTCGTCGTTTGAATCAGAGGGGTCGCATGAACAAATTATTACGCCGCAAGGCGATCTTGACGGGGGAGGATCAGCCGCACGAGCACCGCATGACGCGCTCGCTCTCTTGGCCGCATCTCGTGGCACTGGGCGTGGGCGCGATCGTCGGTACCGGTATCCTCACGCTGATCGGTGTGGGAGCGGACCGCGCCGGGCCCGCCGTGCTTGTTTCCTTTGCGATCGCAGGCGTCATCTGCGCCTGCGCCGCGCTCGCTTATGCCGAAATGTCGACGATGATGCCCGCGGCGGGCAGCGCCTATACCTATAGTTACGGCGTGTTGGGCGAAGTATTCGCCTGGGTGGTCGGCTGGAGCCTCATTCTCGAATATTCGCTGGTGGTGTCGACCGTGGCGGTGGGCTGGTCGGGCTATGCCGCGCCGCTTCTGGAGGCGTGGATCGGTTTTCCGATGGCGCTGGCGCAGGGGCCCGAACTGGGCGGTATCGTCAACCTGCCCGCGATCTTCATCATCGCGGTGGTGGCTGGCCTCCTGATGCTGGGCACCAAGGAAAGCGCGACGCTGAACGCGGTGCTCGTCATCGTGAAGATCGCGACGCTCGCGCTGTTCGTCGCGGTGGCGCTGCCGCATTTCAACGCGGCCAATCTTGAACCCTTCATGCCCTTTGGCTTTGCCAAGCATATGAACCCCGATGGCGTCGAACGCGGCGTGATGGCGGCGGCGGCGATCATCTTCTTCGCCTTTTACGGTTTCGACGCGATCTCGACCGCGGCGGAGGAGACCAAGAAGCCCGAACGCGATCTGCCGATCGGCATCGTCGGGTCGATGTTCCTTTGCACGATCATCTACATGGTGGTGGCGGCAGCAGCGGTGGGGGCGCTGCCCTTCCTGCAGTTCGCCAACAGCCCCGAACCGCTGGCGCTGATCCTGCGCCAGATCGATCAGGCGGGGGTTGCGACCGTTGTCGCGGCGGCGGCGGTGATCGCCTTGCCGACAGTGCTGCTTGCGTTCCTGTACGGGCAGAGCCGCATCTTCCTTGTCATGGCGCGCGATGGTTTCCTGCCGCCCGCGCTCGCGCGGATTTCGGCCAAGCGCGGCACGCCGGTGCGGATCACGCTGATTACCGCGCTTTTCGTGTCGATCATCGCCGGGCTGGTGCCGCTCGACGAGATCGCGGCGCTTGCCAACTCGGGAACGCTGGTCGCGTTCATCGCGGTATCGGTGTGCATGCTGGTGCTGCGTCGGCGCGATCCGGGGGCGCATCGCCCGTTCCGCACGCCAGCGGCATGGTTCGTCGGCGGCGTTGCCATTCTCGGCTGCCTCTATCTGTTCTTCAGCCTGCCGACGAAGACGCAGCTCTGGTTCGTTTATTGGAACCTGGCCGGACTGGCCGTCTATCTGCTTTATGGCATGAAGCGCAGCCTGGTCGGCAAACAGGCCTGACCCCGTAAAACCGAGGGCCCCGGAGCGATCCGGGGCCCTTCGTCAAGAGATCAGCGGAACACGCCGTATTTCACATTGGCGACATGGTTGCCCTTATAGGCGACCAGTACCGCATCATTGCCCGAGCGGACCCATTGATGGCCGCGCGGTGCTGCATTCAGCCGGTAGGCGCGGGGGTTCTTGATCACGCGGTAGTTGTGCGCATGCCGCTGATCGAACCGGTCGCCTTTCTTCCAGTTGCGGAAATCGACCTTCTTGTTGGGCGCGCGGTGATCGTGGCGCTGTTCGACGCGGTCGTGGCGCTGTTCGGTGCGATCGTGGCGGTCACCGCTCTGATAGGGGGCTGCCAGTACCGGGGTTGCGAGTAGCGTGGCGGCGAGGCTGGCGATGATGAACTTTTTCATGGTGACTTACTCCTTTACTCCGCCACGTGGCGTTGAGGAGAAAGTGCGCGCCAACTGTCGCACAACTTTGTCAGAACCCCCGGAAAATTGTCGCGAATTGTAAGCGCGTGCTCGTCGTTGACATTCATGTAAGCGCGCTTCATCCCTAGGCGAGGACAAGCCCTGGCAGAAACAAGGGGTGCTGAGGATGAAGCTGAACGGCACGGTGGCGCTGATGGCGCTTGGCTGCGCGACGATCGCGGGCCCGGCTCAGGCAAAGATCATCTCGGTGGAGGCGGGCGCGGATGCGCAGGAGCGCCTGCAGACCGCCCTTATCGAGGCGGAACCGGGCGATGTCGTCCAGATCGGTGCGGGGCGCTTCGACCTGACCGATGGGCTCTCGCTCGATGTGGGCAAGGTCACCGTGCGCGGCGCGGGGCCGGATGCCACGGTGCTCAGTTTCAAGGGACAAAAGGCTGCGGGCGAGGGGCTGCTCGTCACCTCGGACGATGTCGTGCTGCGCGATTTCGCGGTCGAGGATTCGAAGGGCGACGGGATCAAGTCCAAGGGCGCCGACCGGATCGTCTATCACAATGTCCGTGTCGAGTGGACCGGCGGGCCCAAGGCCACCAATGGCGCCTACGGCGTCTATCCGGTGGAATCGACCGATGTGCTTGTTGACGCGGTGACCGTGAAGGGCGCGTCGGATGCGGGCATCTATGTCGGCCAGTCGAAGAACATCGTCGTGCGCAATTCGAACGCGATGTTCAACGTCGCCGGGATCGAGATCGAGAACAGCTACAACGCCGACGTCCACAACAACCGGGCGACGCGCAATACCGGCGGGATCCTTGTTTTCGACCTGCCCAACCTGCCGCAGATGGGCGGGCACAGCGTGCGCGTGTTCAACAATGACGTGGCGGAAAACGACACGCCCAATTTCGCCCCCAAGGGCAATATCGTGGCGAGCGTTCCGATGGGCACGGGCGTGATGGTGATGGCCAATCGCAACGTCCATGTGTTCGAGAACCGCTTTCGCGGCAATGCCACCGCCAATGTGATGGTAATTGCGTACAAGCAGGCGTTCGACGACAAGAATTACGATCCGCTCGCCCGCGATATCGTGGTGCGCAACAACCATCATGGCCGGGCCGGGTGGGCACCGGGGTTCGATGGCGGGGCGCAACTGGCAGCGGCATTCGGCGGCAGCCTGCCGCCAATCCTGTGGGATGGCACGGGCGCGGGCAAGGCGGTGCTCCAGGTGCGTGAGGACGTGCCCGTGCTCTCGCTCAACCTGAAGCGCCCCGATTCCCCGATGACCGAGGCACAGCCCGCGCGGGTCGACCTGTCCGCCGGCGCTCCGTTGGCCGAACCGATCGCGGTCGTGCTGCCGGCGGCGATGGAGGCCGCGATCCGGTGATCCGCCCGCTTGCGCCGCTCTTTCTGTGGCTGGCACTGGTGAGCGCCAGCCCGTCGCTGGGCGTGGCCGATGCGGTGATCACGGGCGATGCGCTGCCGCAGCGCCTGTCCGAATATCGGTTCTTTCTCGACGCGGCGGCGACGCAGCCCAATGCGCGGGTTGAGCCCTATACGCTCAATACCCCGTTGTTTTCGGATTATGCGGAGAAGTTCCGGTTCATCTATGTCCCACCGGGGCAGAAGATCGGCTACCGGGCGGACGGCGTGCTCGATTTCCCCGTGGGCAGCGCGCTGATCAAGAGCTTTGGCTACCCCGCCGATATGCGCGCGCCCGACCGTGATGTGCGGATATTGGAGACGCGCGTGCTGCTGCGCCGGGCGAACGGATGGATTGCGCTCCCCTATGTCTGGAATGCCGAGCGGACTGAGGCGGTGCTGCGCCGGGGCGGCACGCGCATCGATGTGCAGTGGACCGATCTGAAGGGCGCACGGCGCGCGATCAGCTATGCGGTGCCCAACCAGAACCAGTGCAAGGAATGCCACGGCGCGGCGGGGGCGATCATTCCCATCGGCCCCCGGGCGCGCAACCTGAATGACGGGCGGCGGCTCGAGCGGCTCTATGCACGCGGCCTGCTCGATGCCGTGCCTGC
Source organism: Sphingomonas sp. C3-2 (assembly GCF_033025475.1). NCBI lineage: Bacteria > Pseudomonadati > Pseudomonadota > Alphaproteobacteria > Sphingomonadales > Sphingomonadaceae > Sphingomonas > Sphingomonas sp. C3-2. The sequence goes on along the minus strand of NZ_CP130322.1, from coordinate 1,491,493 downwards.
CGATGCCCCCCGCCTGCCGCGTTGGGACGACCCGGCATCGGGCAGCGTGGACAAGCGCGCGCGCGCCTATCTCGACGTCAATTGCGCGCATTGCCATAGCCGCGCAGGCGCGGCAAGCAATTCGGGGCTGTTCCTCGGCTATGACGAACAGGACCGCGTGGCTATTGGCGTGGGCAAGCGGCCGGTGGCGGCCGGACGCGGATCGGGCGGGCTCGATCTCGACATTGCGCCGGGGCATCCCGACCAGTCGATCCTTCTTTACCGGATGAACACGGCCGAACCGGGGATCGCCATGCCCGAAGTGGGGCGTGCGACGGTGCATGACGAGGCGGTTGCGCTGATGCGTGAGTGGATCGCCACGATGCCCGCTTCCTGAGCACCTGCCCCTGAACGAAGGCCCTTGCCGAGACCGCGCCTGAGGTGTTGATGTGCTGCCGAACTTTTCAGGGGGTAGCGTCAGTATGAGCGAGTGGGTGATCGGCGTAATCGGCGGGTCGGGACTTTACGATATCGACGGGTTCGAGGACGCCGAATGGGTGAACGTCGACAGCCCATGGGGTCAGCCCTCGGACGCGCTGCGCATCGGCCGGATCGCGGGTGTGAAATTCGTTTTCCTGCCGCGCCACGGACGCGGCCACAGGCTGGCGCCGAGCGACCTCAACGCGCGCGCCAATATCGATGCGCTGAAACGCGCGGGCTGCACCGACATCATCTCGCTGTCTGCCATCGGATCGCTTCAGGAACATCTGCCGCCGGGCAAGTTCGTCGTCGTCGACCAGTTCATCGACCGCACCTTTGCACGGCGCAAGAGCTTTTTCGGCACCGGGCTGGTCGCGCATGTCTCGGTGGCCGATCCGGTCTGCCCGCGCCTGTCGACGATGCTGTCCGACGCCGGACGCAAGGCGGGGGCTGATATCCATGACGGCGGCACCTATCTGGCGATGGAAGGGCCGCAATTTTCGACCCGCGCCGAAAGCCTGATGTACCGCAGCTGGGGCTGCGACGTGATCGGCATGACCGCGATGCCCGAGGCAAAGCTCGCCCGCGAGGCCGAAATGCCGTTCGCGCTCGTTGGCATGGTCACCGATTATGATTGCTGGCGTGACGGGGAGGATCATGTCGAGGTGGACGCGGTGATCGCGCAGCTGCGCGCAAACGGCGATGCCGCCAAGCGCCTTGTGCGCGAATTCGCGCAGAGCCTGCCCGCCACGCGTGCGGCCTCGCCGATCGATACCGTGCTCGACGTTGCGCTGATGACCGCGCCCGAAAAGCGCGATCCGGCGCTGCTTGCCAAGCTGGACGCGATCACCGCGCGCGTGCTGGCGCGTCCGTGAGCAACTGGGCCTTCTCGATCGATCGCGGCGGTACGTTCACCGATATTGTCGCGCGTCGCTCCGACGGCGCGCTCGTCACCGCCAAGCTGCTTTCGGACAATCCCGAAAGCTATGACGATGCGGCGGTGGCGGGCATCCGCCGGCTGATGGCGACGCATGGCGACGGAGCCATTGAAAGCGTCAAGATGGGCACCACCGTAGCCACCAACGCGCTGCTCGAGCGCAAGGGCGAACGCGTGCTGCTGGCGATCACGCGCGGCTTTGGCGATGCGCTGCGCATCGGCCATCAGGCGCGGCCCAATATCTTTGCGCGCAACATCATCCTGCCTGAACCGCTGTATGAACGCGTGGTCGAGATTGACGAGCGCGTGACCGCCGAGGGCAAGACGCTGGCCCCGCTCGACGCGGAGGGTGCCCGCGCCGCTTTTGTCGAAGCCTTTGCCGACGGGTTTCGCGCGATCGCGATCGTGCTGATCCATGGCTGGCGCTGGAGTGCGCATGAGGCGCGGCTGGCGGAAATCGCGCGCGCAGTGGGGTTCACCCAGATTTCGGTGAGCCATGAGGTCGGCCCGCTGATCAAGCTGGTCGGACGCGGCGATACCAGCGTGGTCGACGCCTATCTTTCCCCGGTGCTGCGCCGTTATGTCGACAAGGTGGTGGCCGCGCTGGGGCAGGACACAAGGCTGCTCTTCATGCAGTCGAACGGCGGGCTGATCGACGCCGCGCGCTTCCAGGGCAAGGATGCGATCCTGTCGGGCCCGGCGGGTGGGATTGTCGGCATGGTGAAGACGGCGGCCGAGGCGGGGTGCGACCGGATCATCGGGTTCGACATGGGCGGCACCTCCACCGATGTGTCGCATTATGCGGGCGAATATGAGCGGACCGGCGAAACCATGGTGGCCGGGGTGCGCGTGCGTGCGCCGATGCTAGAGATCCATACGGTTGCGGCGGGCGGCGGATCGATCTGCGCGTTCGATGGCCAGCGCCTGCGCGTAGGCCCGGAATCGGCGGGCGCGGTGCCGGGACCGGCCTGTTACCGGCGCGGCGGGCCGCTGACGGTAACCGATTGCAATGTGCTGCTCGGCAAGATCCGCGCCGCGCATTTCCCAGCGGTGTTCGGACCCGATGGTGATCAGCCGATCGATGTGGAGCGCGTGCGCGTCCAGTTCGAAGCGCTGGCGGGCGAGATCTCCGCCGCGACGGGCATGCCGATGACGCCCGAGGAAGTGGCGCGCGGCTTCCTGCGCATTGCGGTCGAGAGTATGGCCAATGCGATCAAGCAGATATCGGTGGCGCGCGGACATGATGTGTCGCGTTACACGCTTGCCTGTTTCGGTGGGGCGGGCGGGCAGCATGCCTGTCTCGTCGCCGATGCGCTGGGCATGGAGCGGGTGATGATCCATCCGCTGGCGGGGGTGCTTTCCGCCTATGGCATGGGGCTGGCCGATGTGCGCGTGCTGCGCGAGGAAAGCGCCGGGGTGGCGCTGGCGGGCGATCTGTCGCGCATCGAGGCGCTGGCGGATGATGCCCGCGCCGCGCTCGACGCGCAGCAACTGCCCTTTGCCGAGGTCGAGATGATCGCGCGCGCGGGCCTGCGCTATGCGGGGAGCGACACGGTGATCGAAGTGGCGCTGGATACGGCACCCTTGATGCGCGCCGATTTCGAGGCTCGGCACCGCCAGCGTTTCGGCTTTGCGTTGCCCGAAACCGGGATCGTCGTCGACAAGCTGATCGCCGAGGCCGTGGGGCGCCCTGCCGATGCCGGGGCTGCGCTGCGGGCGCCCGAGCAGGGGGCAAAGGCCGAGATCGAACCGGGCGTGTACGACCGCGCCGCGCTGGCGAAGGGACAGGTGATCACGGGCCCCGCGCTCATCATCGATCCGTCGGCGACGACGATGGTCGAGCCTGGCTGGCAGGCGATGGTCGATCCGATCGGCAACCTCATCCTCACCCGCGCGGTGCCGCGCGAAAGCGCGCCCGCTATCGGCACCAGCGTCGATCCGGTGATGCTCGAGATCTTCAATAACCTGTTCATGGCGATCGCCGAGGAAATGGGGATCGCGCTTCAGAACACGGCAAGTTCGGTCAACATCAAGGAGCGGCTCGATTTCTCGTGCGCACTGTTCGATCGGGACGGCGCGCTCATCGCCAATGCGCCGCATATCCCGGTGCATCTGGGATCGATGGGGGACAGCATCCGCACAATTATCGCGGCGCGGGGCGATGCGCGCGACGGGCGCGGGATGCATCCCGGCGACGCTTATGTGCTGAACGCGCCCTATCGCGGCGGCACGCACCTGCCCGATATCACCGTCATCATGCCGGTGTTCCTGACCGGGGCGGGCGAGCCCGATGCCTTTGTTGCTGCGCGCGGCCATCATGCCGATATCGGCGGGATCGCGCCCGGATCGATGCCGCCGAACAGTCGCAGCGTCGACGAGGAAGGTGTGCTGATCGACAATATGCTGCTCGTCGATCGCGGCGCCTTTCTGGAAACCGAGATGCGCGCGTTGCTGGCGACGGGGGCGTGGCCAGCGCGCAACCCGGATCGCAATATCGAGGATCTGAAGGCGCAGGTGGCCGCCTGCGCACGCGGCAGCGCCGAACTGGCGCGGATCGCGGGTGACTATGGGGCGGGGGTGATCCACGCCTATATGCGCCATGTCATCGCCAGTGCAGAGGAAGCGGTGCGCCGTCTGATCGCGGGGCTGTCCGACGGCGCGGCGCGGATCGAGATGGATAATGGCGCGGTGATCGCGACGCAGATCACGGTCGACCGCGAAGCGCGCTCCGCCCGGATCGACTTCACGGGGACGAGCGCGCAGCTCCCCGACAATTTCAATGCGCCCTATTCGATCTGCCGCGCGGCGACGCTGTATGTGTTCCGCACGCTGATCGACGATCCGATCCCGATGAACGACGGCTGCCTGCGCCCCATCGAACTGGTCGTGCCCGAAGGATCGATGCTCAACCCGCGCTACCCGGCAGCGGTGGTCGCGGGCAATGTCGAGACGAGCCAGGCGATCACCGACGCGCTCTTTGCCGCGACGGGCGCGCTCGCCGGATCGCAGGGGACGATGAACAACTTCACCTTCGGCAACGAGGCATATCAATATTATGAGACCATCGCGGGGGGCGCTGGCGCCGGCCCCGGTTTTGATGGCGCCAGCGCGGTGCAGACGCACATGACCAATAGCCGGCTGACCGACGCCGAAATCCTCGAAACGCGCTTTCCGGTGCTGGTCGATCGGTTTGCGATCCGGCGCGGTTCGGGTGGGGCGGGGGCCGCGAAGGGCGGCGACGGCGTGGTACGGGCGATCCGTTTCCGCGACGCGATGCGCGCGGGCATCCTCTCCAACCGGCGCAGCACCGCCCCAAAAGGGCTGAACGGCGGCGGCGATGGCCACCCCGGCATCAACCGCGTGGTGCGGGCCGATGGGCGCGAGGAATTCCTGCCGGCAACCGCCTCGGCCGAGATGGCGCCGGGCGATAGCTTCATCATCGAAACACCGGGCGGCGGGGGCTACGGCGCATGATGCATTATCTGCCGCTTATCGGGATATTGATCGTCGTCATCGGCTTTGTGCTGCGGTTCAATCCGCTGCTTGTTGTGACCGTGGCGGCGCTGGCCACCGGGCTTGCCGCCGGGCTCGACCTGCCCAGCGTGATCGAGGCGCTGGGGCGCGCGTTCAACGACAATCGCTATGTCTCGATCATCTGGATCGTGTTGCCGGTGATCGGGTTGCTCGAGCGTTACGGCCTGCAGCAGCGTGCGCGTGCGCTCATCGCCGGGCTGAAGGGGGCGACGACCGGGCGGCTGCTCTTCTTCTATTTCGCGATCCGGCAGGGGCTCGCCGCGCTGGGGCTCACCTCGGTCGCCGGGCATGCGCAGACGGTGCGGCCGTTCGTTGCCCCGATGGCGGAGGCTGCGGCCGAGGCGCAGACTGGGGCACTGGACGATGAGACCCGCGAAAAGGTGAAGGCGCATGCCGCCGCCGCCGACAATATCGGGCTGTTCTTTGGCGAGGATATCTTCATCGCCATCGCCTCGATCCTGCTGATCAAGGGCACGCTGGAAACCTATGGGATCGAACTGGCGCCGCTCCAGCTTTCGGTTTGGGCGATCCCGACCGCGATCCTCGCCTTCCTGATCCACGGTGCGCGGCTGTTCTGGCTCGATCGGCGGCTGTCGAAAAAGGGGGCGGCGTCCAAAAGGCTGGTGCGTCGATGATCACGCTCACCTGGCTCTATGCGCTGGCCGGCGCGATGTTTGCGGCCTTTGCTGTGCTCAGCGCGCGGGATCGCGGCAATGCGAAACGGCTGGGCAATGCCGCGTTCTGGGGGCTGCTTGCGATCAGCTTTTTCGCCGGTGACCGGCTGGGCGATTTCGGCAATGGCGTGCTGGTGCTTTGCCTTGTCGGCCTTGCCGGTTTCGGGCTGATCGGGCGGGGGGCACCGGAAACGACCTCGCTCGCGGAGCGCAACGCGATGGCCCGTCATCTCGGCAACGGGCTGTTCGTGCCCGCGCTCATCATCCCGGTCGTGGCGCTGGTCGGGACGCTCCTCTACAATTACACGCCCTTCGGCAATTCGGGGATATTCGAGGCCAAATGGGTGACGCTGATACTTCTGGGCCTCGGCGCGCTCGGCGCGCTGATCTTTGCCATAGCGTGGTTGCGGCCGCCCGCGCTTGCCCCGCTTGAGGAAGGGCGCCGCCTCATCGATTCGGTCGGCTGGGCGGCAATCCTGCCGCAGATGCTGGCATCGCTCGGCGTCGTCTTCGCGCTGGGTGGGGTGGGGCAGATCATCGGCGAACTGGCCGAACAGACCCTGCCTGCGGGCAATTTGTTCGCCGCCGTTAGTGTGTATGCGCTTGGCATGGCGCTGTTTACCATGGTGATGGGCAATGCCTTTGCCGCCTTTCCGGTGATGGCGGCGGCGATCGGGGTGCCCGTGTTGATCCAGGGTTTTGGCGGCAACCCGGCCGTGATCGGCGCGGTCGGCATGCTTGCCGGCTTCTGCGGGACGCTGATGACCCCGATGGCGGCCAATTTCAACATCGTTCCCGCCGCGCTCCTTGAGCTGAAGGACCGCAACGGCGTGATCCGCGCGCAACTGGGCACGGCGTTGCCGTTGCTCCTGTGCAATCTTCTCATCATCTATTTTCTGGCGTTCTGATGACCTACAGCCTTACCCCCGAAATCGCTTCCCGCTTCGCGTCAATCGCGCTTGGCCATGTGCGCCGCGAATATCCGCACAAGCTGGATCATGTCATGGACGGGCCGGAGGATGTGCTCGGCCCCAAGGCGCTGCACCCGATATTTTACGGCAGCTTTGACTGGCATAGTTGCGTCCATGGGTACTGGATGCTGCTGCGGCTGCGCCGGCTTTTCCCCGAGATTGCCGAGGCCGCGCAGATCCGCGCACTCGCCGACGAGATGCTCGTCCCGTACAAGGTGGCGGGCGAGCTCGCCTATCTCGACCGCGCCTATACCGGCGGGTTCGAGCGCCCCTATGGCTGGGCATGGCTGCTCGCGCTCCACGGCGAAGCGGCGCGTCACGCGGACGGCGAATGGGCCGAGGCGCTGGAGCCGCTGGCGCGCGCCTTTGCCGATCGCTTCCGCCATTTCCTGCCACGCCAGACCTATCCGATCCGTACCGGCACGCATTACAGCACGGCCTTTGCGCTTGTCCTCGCGCTGGAATGGGCAGAGGCGCACGATGCACCACTGGCCGCGCTGATCCGTGAACGCGCGCAAAGCTATTATGGCGGCGATCGCGGCTGCCCCGGCTGGGAACCGGGGGGTGATGAATTCCTGTCTTCTGCGATGATCGAGGCGTTGTGCATGAAGCGCGTGCTGGACGGTGCCGCGTTTGCCGAATGGTTTGCAGGCTTTTTGCCGGGGCTTGACGAAGGCCAGCCGCAAAGCCTGTTCACCCCCGCCATGGTTTCCGATCGCAGCGATGGCAAGATCGCGCATCTCGACGGGTTCAACCTCAGCCGCGCCTGGTGCTGGCGCGCGATCGCGGCGGATGGCGATCCCTCCTTTGCCGCGCTTGGCGAACGCACCGCCGAGGCGCATCTTGCGGCGAGCCTGCCGCATGTCGCGGGCGATTATATGGGCGAGCATTGGCTGGCGAGCTTCGCGCTGCTCGCACTCACCGGGCATGGAGACGGCACATGATCCGACTGCACGATTATTACCGCTCCTCCGCCAGCTACCGCGTGCGCATTGCGCTCAACCTCAAGGGATTGGCCTTTGAGCGGCACGATATCTCGCTTTTGAAGGGCGAGCAGAAGAGCATCGACAATCTTGCCCGCAATCCGCAGGGCTTTGTGCCGACGCTTGAGATCGATGGCCATAAGCTCACCCAGTCGCTCGCCATCATCGACTATCTCGACGCGCGTCATCCCGAGCCCCCGTTCTTCCCGAAGGACCCTGCTGAGCGTGCCGCGGTGATGGCGCAGGCGCTGGTGATCGGCGCCGATATCCATCCGCTCGGCAATCTGCGCGTGCTCAACTGGCTGCGTGACAATCTCGCGATCGACCAGGAAAAGCGGATCGGCTGGATCCAGCACTGGATTGCCGAGGGTTTTGCCGCGCTGGAACGCATGGCGCAGGGCGCGGGGCGCTTTCTGGGCGGGGACGCGCCCAATGCGGCGGATATCTTCCTTGTCCCCCAAATGTACAATGCCCGCCGGTTCGAACTGCGGCTCGACGATTTTCCCAATCTAGCGCGGATCGACGCCAATTGCTGCGCGCTCGATGCGTTCAACGCGGCGCATCCGGATCATTTCGCCCCGGCCGAATAGGGCTTTCCCCAACACACGCATATCCGCTCAAAAATGGGCGAAGTTCGCAACAATCCCCGTCTTGGCCCTGTGGTGCTTTCCCGCTTCAACGGGGGATGAAGCGAAGGGGATTTGAACGATGACGAACGGGCTGGGCGGGGACAAGTGCGATCTGCTGGTGGTGGGATCGGGCGGCGGGGCGCTGACCGGCGCCTATGCCGCTGCGCGCGAAGGGCTCGACGTTCTCGTGATTGAATCGACCGGCCGGTTCGGCGGCACCACCGCCTATTCGGGCGGCGGGATGTGGTTTCCGGGCAATGCGGTGCTGCGCCGCGCCGGCTGTCCCGATGATCTGGAAACCGCGCGCGGCTATTATCACGCGGTGGTGGGCGACGAGACGCCGCGCGCGCTCCAGAATGCCTATGTCGAAACCGGGCGCGACCTGATCGACTATTTGGAGACCGATCCCGACCTGAAGTTCCAGGTTTTCCCCTGGCCCGATTATTACGGCACGATTCCCGGCGCGTCTGCCGAGGGGCGGCATATCATTCCGCTCGAAATCGGTGCGGCGGCGCTGGGCGATGATCTGCGTCACCGGCTGCGCGCGCCGTTTCCGCTCGAATATGAAGACGCGGAGGCGGTGGTTGCCGAGGATGCCGAACTGAACGGCGGACAGGCGCTGATCGGGCGCCTGCTGATCGCGCTCGACAAGAAGGACAATGTTCGGCTGCTGGCGGATACCGCGCTCGTCTCGCTGATCGAGGAGGATGGCCGCGTGCTCGGCGCGGTGGTCGAAAGCGGCGGCGTGCAGCGCACGGTCATGGCACGGCAGGGGGTGTTGCTTGCGGCGGGTGGGTTCGAACGCAATGACGCGATGCGCGCGGATGCCGGAATCCGCACACCCGCGCGGTGGAGCATGGGCGCGCCCGGCAGCCAGGGCCAGGCGCACCGCGCCGCGATGGCGATCGGCGCGGATAGCGCGCTGATGGGCGAATGCTGGTGGTCCCCCGGGCTGCTCAACCCCGATGGCAGTTCGTCCTTTTTCGTAGGGATCATGGAAGGGCTGATCGTCGATCGACTGGGCAACCGTTTCACCAACGAGGTGCTGCCCTATGACCGGCTCGGTCGCGAGATGCTGGCGAATGTGGAGGGCGAGACCGGCCTGCCGCGTTTCTGGTTAGTCTTTGACGATCGTCAGGGCGGTACGCTTCCGATCGCCGCCGTCACCATTCCGCTCGCCGACCCGGAGGCATATCGTGCGGCGGGCCTCTGGCACAGCGCGCCCGATCTGGCGACGCTGGCCGCGACCATCGACGTGCCTGCAGACGCGCTTGAGGCCTCGGTTGCGCGGTTCAACCAGTTTGCAGCGCAAGGGCATGACGCCGATTTTGCGCGCGGCGAGGAGCCCTATGACCGGTTCTTCGCGCAGAGCGCCGATCCGGCATCGGTTCTGCCTCCGGTCGAAAAAGCGCCCTATCACGCGGTTGCGCTTGGCCTGTCTGATCTGGGGACCAAGGGGGGGCTCGTCACCAATGTCTGGGGGCAGGTGCTGAACCGCACCGGCGATCCGATCCTGGGGCTCTACGCGGCCGGCAACACGATGGCGGCGGTGAGCGGTAAAACCTATCCCGGTGGCGGCAATCCCATCGGGTCGAGCATGGTGTTCGCCTACCGCGCCGTGCAGCACCTGACGGGCTGAGCTTTCGGAGACGTCTATTTTCGACGGTACTAAGATATATCTCAATCGATCTTGCGCTGATGTAATTAAGATATATCTTAGTTGCATCATGAATGAGTCGGAAGAGATGAGAATGTTTGATCGTGCATATATGAAGCGCGGTTCGGGTGGTGGGCATCATGGCCGCCATGCGCACCGTTTCGGTCCCCGAGGCTTTGGGGGCTTTGGCGAGGAGTTCGGGACCAGCCCGGGCCGGGGGCGCGGCGGTGGCCGTCGTCAGCGTGTGTTCGATGGCGGGGAACTACGCTTGGTGCTCCTCAAGCTGATCGAGGAGAATCCTCGCCATGGCTATGATCTGATCCGTGCAATCGAGGAACTGACGGGCGGGGCCTATGCGCCAAGCCCCGGGGTTGTTTATCCGACGCTCACCTTGCTCGGGGAAATGGACCTGATTTGCGAACAGGCCGATGGGGCTCGCAAACGCTTTTCGATTACGGCTGAGGGCAGTGCCCATCTGGCCGAGCACGCCGATGCGGTGGTGCATCTGTTCGCGCGACTGCGCGCATTGGGCGAGATGCGTGAGCGCACCGATTCAGTGCCCGTCCGCCGCGCGATGCAGAACCTGCGTTCGGTGTTGCAGCACCGTTTGGGCGAGGGACTGGACCGGGAGCGTCTGCACGCAGCCGTCGAACTGATCGACGAAGCCGCCCGCAAAATTGAGCGGCTCTGAGCCGGGAACTGCGCGAGCGATTGGTGCGGCATAAGAAAAGGGCGGCCAATGGCCGCCCTTTTTTATCCTTGCGATAAGGCTGAAATCAGCCTTCGTCGCCCATGCGCAGCGCGGCGATGAAGGCTTCCTGCGGAATCTGGACCGAGCCATATTCGCGCATGCGCTTCTTGCCTTCCTTCTGCTTTTCGAGAAGCTTCTTCTTGCGGCTGATGTCGCCGCCATAGCATTTCGCGGTCACGTCCTTGCGCATCGCGGCGATCGTTTCGCGCGCGATCACCTTGCCGCCGATCGCGGCCTGGATCGGAATCTTGAACAGGTGGCGGGGGATCAGGTCCTTCAGCCGCTCGCACATATGGCGGCCGCGCGCTTCGGCGGCCGAACGGTGGACGATCATGCTCAGCGCATCGACCGGCTCGCTGTTCACCAGGATGCTCATCTTGACGAGGTCGCCCTCGCGCGTGCCGATCTGGTGATAGTCGAAGCTCGCATAACCGCGCGAAATCGATTTCAGGCGATCGTAAAAGTCGAACACCACTTCGTTGAGCGGCAGTTCGTAGGTCACCTGCGCGCGGCCACCGACATAAGTCAGGTTCTTCTGGATACCGCGGCGATCCTGGCAGAGCTTGAGGATCGAGCCGAGATATTCGTCGGGGCAGTAGATCACCGCCTCGATCCAGGGTTCCTCGATCAGTTCGATATGGTTGGGGTCGGGCATGTCGGCCGGGTTGTGAAGATGCCTCACGGTCCCGTCCTTCATGTGCATCTCGTAAACCACCGACGGCGCGGTGGTGATGAGATCGAGATCATATTCGCGCGTCAGCCGTTCCTGGATGATCTCCAGGTGGAGCAGGCCGAGAAAGCCGCAGCGGAAGCCGAAGCCGAGCGCCGCCGAGGTTTCCATCTCGAACGAGAAGCTGGCGTCGTTGAGGCGCAGCTTGCTGATCGATTCGCGCAGCTTTTCAAAGTCGTTCGCATCGACCGGGAAGAGGCCGCAGAACACCACGGGCTGGACTTCCTTGAAGCCCGGCAGCGGCTTGGTGGCGCCGTTCTTGACCGTGGTGATCGTGTCGCCGACACGGGTCTGCGCGATTTCCTTGATCTGCGCGGTGATGAAGCCGATCTCGCCGGCGGCGAGTTCGGGCAGCGCTTCGATCTTGGGGCGCATGCAGCCGACGCGGTCGATCAGATGCTCGGTGCCGCCGATCATGAACTTGATCGCCTGGCCCTTCTTGATCACGCCGTTGACGACGCGCACCAGGATGACGACGCCCAGATAGGGGTCGTACCAGCTGTCGACCAGCATCGCTTCCAGCGGGGCATTGCGATCGCCCTTGGGCGGCGGGATCTTGGCGACGATGGCTTCGAGAATGTCGTCGATGCCGATGCCCGATTTGGCGCTGGCGAGCACCGCTTCGGAGGCGTCGAGGCCGATCACCTCCTCGATCTCGGCACGGACCTTTTCCGGCTCGGCGGCGGGCAGATCGATCTTGTTGAGCACGGGCACGATCTCGTGATCATGCTCGATCGACTGGTAGACGTTCGCCAGCGTCTGCGCTTCAACGCCCTGTGCGGCGTCGACGACGAGCAGGGCGCCCTCGCAGGCGGCGAGGCTGCGTGACACTTCATAGGCGAAGTCGACATGCCCCGGCGTGTCCATGAGGTTAAGCTCATAGGTTTCGCCGTTGCGCGCGGTGTAATCGAGGCGCACGGTCTGCGCCTTGATCGTGATGCCGCGTTCCTTCTCGATATCCATATTGTCGAGCACCTGCGCGCTCATTTCGCGGTCGGTGAGGCCCCCGGTGCGCTGGATCAGCCGATCGGCAAGCGTCGACTTGCCGTGATCGATATGCGCGATGATCGAGAAATTACGGATATGGGACAGGTCGGTCACGTTTTCGGGCTTTCTGGAATTTCAGCGCCCGATAGCATCGCCGTCGCCCGATGTCAGCATCAAGAGCGCATGACCATAGTTTATGGGGCTTTTAACTAATTTTGATTAGTTCGAAAGTGCTTAACGGGGCTTGCATATTCCGGCGTACAGTGCAAGTCGGAACGAAATAAGGTCGTATTCTGGTTGTTATCGCTGGGAACGCCCGCATTGCGTCTTCCCAGCTCATTGGGAGGAGTAAATACGTGTTCCGGAAACTCACTTCAGCCGCGCTTGCCGCGTCCGTCTGCCTGACCATGGCGACGCCCGCGATGGCACAGAGCAAGAAGGATTCGTCCGCGCGCCAGGCACAGACCAAGGGCACGACCGAAATTCCCCGCTGCACGCGTAAGCTCGGCACCGTCGCGATCGTCGAACCCGACAATCAGTGGTGGCGCGAGTTCAACCTCGGCAGCCCCGAAGCGATCCTCAAGGTGTTCGTCCAGCAATCGGGCTGCTTCACGATCGTCAATCGCGGTCGTTCGATGATGAGCCGCAACATGGAACGCGCCATGGCGGATTCGGGCGAGCTTCAGGCCGGTTCGAACCTCGGCAAGGGCCAGGTGAAGGCTGCGGATTATTTCCTTGAGCCCGACATCGTTTCGTCGAACCGCAATTCGGGCGGCAATTCGCTTGGCGGCATCGCGGGCGGACTGCTCGGCCGTTCGTTCCTGGGTGCGGTTGCCGGCGGTATCAGCATCAAGAAGAAGGAAGCGAACGTCACGCTTTCCGTCGTCAACGCCCGCACCACCGAGGAAGAGGCGCTGGTCGAAGGTTATTCGCGCAAGTCCGACCTCAGCTTTGGCGGCGGTGCCGGCGGCGGCTGGTGGAGCGGCTTCGGCGCGGCCGGCGGTGGCGGCTATCAGAACACCGAAATCGGTCAGGTGATCGTGCTTGCCTATCTCGACGCCTATACCAAGCTGGTGACGCAGATGGGCGGTCTGCCCGCCAATGCGGCGGCAGCGGCACCCAAGGCGAAGTAACGCGCCGGGGGCAGCGCCCCACGGCATAAAAACGAAGGGGTGGGCACCGAGAGGTGTCCGCCCCTTTTGCGTCAGGCACTTCCCTCACCACGCCCCCTTGCATGGGCAAATGGGCGCGCTACCATCGCGGTATAACGATGGAGAGGATACCGTATGCGGCATATCGCGGTTATCGGTTCCGGGCCGGCGGGATATTACACCGCCGAGGCGTGCCAAAAGGCATTTCACGACGACGTCCGTGTCGACATCATCGATCGCCTGCCCGTTCCCTATGGTCTCATCCGGTTCGGCGTTGCGCCCGACCATCAATCGATCAAGGCGGTATCCAAGCGCTACGAAATGGTCGCGCTGTCGGATAATGTCCGCTTTGTCGGCAATGTCGCGGTGGGGCGCGATATCTCCATCGCCGAACTTCAATCGCTTTACGACGCGGTGGTGATCGCCACTGGCGCCCCGCGCGACCGCGCGCTCGATATTCCCGGCGCCGCGCTTCCGGGCGTGATTGGCTCGGCGGCCTTTGTCGGGTGGTATAACGGCCATCCCGAATTCGCCGATCTTGCGCCGCCGCTCTCGCATACGGGGGCGGTGGTGATCGGGCATGGCAACGTCGCGCTCGACGTCGCGCGCATCCTGTCCAAGACACCGCACGAATTCGAGGGATCGGACATTGCCGATCATGCGTTGCGTGTGCTGTCGGCATCGCAGGTGCGCCGCATCGCGCTGGTCGGGCGTCGCGGCCCCTATCAGATCGCGATGACGCCCAAGGAACTGGGCGAGCTCGGCCATCTCGAACATGCCGCGCCCTATGTCGATCCCGACGATCTGCCGCCCGTGGCGGGCGACGCCGCGCTGGAGGCCGGCTTGCGCAAGTCGGTCGGCCATCTGCGCCAGTTCGCCGCGATGACCACCAAGCGGCCCGTGACCGTGGAATTCGACTTTTTCTCCAAGCCCGTGGCGATCGAGGGGAAGGACAAGGTCGAACGGCTGATCGTCGAGCGCACCGTGCTCGATTCGAATCAGGTCGCGCATGGCACCGGCGAAACCTATGCGATCGATTGCGGGCTGATCGTCAGTTGCATCGGCTATACGACGCCGCCGATCGAGGGCGTGCCCTATGACGATGCGCTTGGTCGCTTTGCCAATGTCGACGGACGCATCGCACCCGGCCTCTACGCGGTCGGCTGGGCGCGGCGCGGGCCGACGGGCACGATCGGTACCAACCGCCCCGATGGTTACATGATCGCTGAAACGATCGCCGCCGACATCGCCGGTGATTCGGGCAAACAGGGGCGTCCCGCGCTCGATTCGCTGCTCGCCGAACGCGGGGTGGAGATCGTCACCTTCCGCGACTGGCAGAAGATCGAGGCCGCTGAAATCGCCCGTGCGCAGGGCGAAAGCCCCAGAAAGAAGTTCACGCACATCGATGAAATGATCGCCGCATTAAATAGATGAAGACTGGGGTTGTGCACTCGATTTTCGCTGTTATAAGCCGCGCCTGCCTTACCGCTCACGTCGCAGGCGTGAACGGATCGGTCGGGGAGTAGCTCAGCCTGGTAGAGCACTGTCTTCGGGAGGCAGGGGCCGGAGGTTCGAATCCTCTCTCCCCGACCACTTTAATTTATCATGCGGAAATCATTGGATAATCAATCGCCTCCCGCAAGGGGGCGATGGTGTTTGCGTGTATGCAATGGGTACGACGTCACGGTTGCGTAGGCGTTTCCGTAGTAGGGATGTGAAATATGGGTGGTCTCCTATTAGGGCTTCTGCTGTTAGCGGCAGCACCTGAAGGGAAAGCTGCTGCTCCATGCCCCCGTCAGCCCTTGCCGCATGCTGTCGATTCCATCGGGCCACCGCCCGTCAACCATGCCTTCAACATGATCGAATTTTCGGCAAAGCCAAGCCTTGGGCTTTCAGCATGGGTTGTGCGGATTACGCAGGAAACACCCAAAGGGGCGGCCATGGTGGAGGCAGTGCGCCTCACGGTGCGCATGGACTGCAATATCTATGATGACGATGGGCGCATCACCGGAATATTGAGCCCGGAACAATTCGCCCGGTTCGCCGCGATCATCGAGCCGTTCGTTCGCCCGCCCTTGGGTTCCCTCCCATTGCGAGAACCACGAGGTCCATGGGAGTCCCCTGTTGATGGAACGGCAATCGTTCTCCGTCTAACCACTCGGGAATGGCAGGTGACACGGCACCGCAATGCGGCGGAGAAAGAGGGGCGCGCGATCTTTGAAGCGGTGGACCATTTCCTGATCGAAAACGCGCCCGCAGCGAGAATGAAGAATTTCCTGCCGAATTAATGCTGACGCGCGCCGATCGGCCTATCACCCCTCGATCCGGTCGAGCACCTGCCGGATCAGATCGTCGGACAGGCCGATGCCCCGGCCGCAAAAGAACACCGCCTTGCGCACCAGCGTCTGGCCGGTTTCGGAATAGGGGGAGAGCGGCGGGTCGGCGAGGTGCGAGGACAGCATCATCGAGCCCATATGCTCGGTGAAGCAATATACCTCCTGCACCGAAATCGGCTCACCGCGCAGCGCGCCGCTTGCCCGCGCTTCTTCAAGCGCCTGTTCGAGCGCGCGGCCATTCACCCGCAGGCCGCGCCGATACATCAGCCGGGCATAGCTGCCGTCACCCGCGATGCTTGAAAACAGGATTCGGTGCGCGTTCACATCCTGCCCGTGATGGCGCGCGAGGACGCAGCCGCTGAAATAGCTGTGGAACAGCAGGACGAGCGCGGTTGCACCGTCGATATCCGCGCTGAGCTCGGGGCTCCGCACCGCAAGCGCCTCGGTCATCCGGTCCTGATCGCGGATCAGCTTGCGCAGCACCGCGCGGAACAGCGCCTCCTTCGACGGAAAATGTTCGTAGAGCAGCGCGGGGGAGACGCGGGCGGCGTCGGCGATCTGCTTGGTCGTGGCACGTTCGAAGCCGTGTTCGGCGAAAACATCCGCCGCCGCAGCCACGATCACGCGGTTGCGCTCGCTATGGGACAGGCGCTTTTTCGGCATTTTCAACTCAGGCATCCGGACCGGAAGGAAATCGTGAGCGCCCATAGCATCCTCTTGCGCACATACATAATTCCGACATAACTGAATGCTCAGTCAGTTCATTTGACCGGGCGCAAATTGCCCGGGCAGGCAGGGGATCGGAATGGGACGGGACATTCGCGTTGTTGTGATCGGTGCGGGGATGGCGGGCATACTCGCCGCCATCAAGTTGAATCAGAGCGGATTTCGCAACTTCATCGTCTATGAAAAGGCCGATCGAGTTGGCGGCACCTGGCGCGAGAATAGCTATCCCGGGCTGACCTGCGACGTCCCTTCACATTCCTACACTTATTCGTTCGAACCCAATCCGAACTGGAGCCACCTGTTGCCGCCGGGGCCGGAAATCCAGGCCTATTTCGAGGGCGTGGCGCAGAAATACGGCGTCGAGCCCTTTTTCGCGTTCAACGAAGAGATCGTGCGCTGCGCCTTTGAGGGCGGACGCTGGCATATCGAGACCGCCAGCGGCACGCGTGACGCCGCCGATATCGTTATCGCGGCGACGGGGGTGCTGCACCATCCCAATTACCCCTCCATTCCCGGGCTCGACAGCTTTGCGGGCGATTGCTTCCACAGCGCGCGCTGGGATCATGCGGTGCCGCTGGATGGGCAGCGGATCGGCGTGATCGGCACTGGATCGACCGGGGTGCAGATCGTATCCGCGCTGGCGGGGCGCGCGGGCAAGCTCAGCCATTTCCAGCGCACGCCGCAATGGGTGATGCCCACGGTCAACATGGCCTTTACCGACGAGCAGAAGGCGGCGTTTCGCGAACAGCCGATGCTGCTGCGTGCGGTGCAGAATGATCCCGGTTATCTCGAGATTGCGTGGAACTGGACCGAAGCGGTGGTCGACCAGAATTCCGCTATGATCGACCAGTTCGAGGCGGCGGGCCGCGCCTATCTGGAAGAGACGGTGCAGGATCCGGTGCTGCGCGAAAAGCTGCGCCCCGCGGGGCGCGCGGGATGCAAGCGGCTTGTTCAGTCGGGCGAATATTATCAGGCGATCCAGCATCCCAATGCCGCGCTGGTCGACGCGCCGATCGAACGGGTTGAGCCGACCGGCGTGCGGACGGCGGACGGCGTGCTCCACGAACTCGATCTGCTGGTTCTGGCGACGGGGTTTCGCACCGATCAGTTCCTGCGCCCGATGAACGTGACGGGCCGGGACGGGGTTGCGCTGGACGATGCCTGGGCGAAGCGGCCAAGCGCCTATATGGCGATCTCGATCCCCGAATTCCCCAATCTTTTCATGCTGAACGGCCCGACCGCGCCGGTGGGCAATTTCGCGCTCATCGACGTGGCCGAGCGGCAATGGGCCTATATCGCGCATTTCATCGACCTGATCGCGAGCGGTCGGGTGACCGAGGTGAGCGCCAAGCCCGGGGCGTTCGATCGCTACGAGGCCGATCGCATCGCCGCCGCGCGCAACACCATCTGGGGATCGGGCTGCCAGAGCTGGTATCTCGACAGCGAGGGCGTGCCCTCGGCTTGGCCGTGGAGCTACCGCCATTTCGCCTCGGAAATGGCGACCCCGCGGTTCGACGCCTATGACATGCGCACCCCCGAAATGGCGAACGCCAATGGCCAAACCGCTGCGGCGGCGCAGCAGCCTGTTCCGGCCGAATGATGCGAAAGGACAGCGTGATGACGGCAGCGGACGAAACGCGTCTGGTAGGTACCTGGCACCTCCTGTCCTATGCGCTGGAGGATGGTGATGGAACGCTGCTCCATCCACTGAGCGAAAGGCCGGTGGGGCAGATCATCTATGACGGCGTCGGCAACATGTCGGCGCATCTGCTCAACCCCGATCCACCCGCACGGCCCGAGGTGGGCGACGGCGCGAGCTATGAGGCGCGCATCTCCTACGACCGGTACACCAGCTATTTCGGCCCTTATGACGTCGATACCGAAGCGCATACGGTGAGCCATCACCTCGTAGGCGCGCTGATGCCGGGTTGGGCAGGAACCACAGTCGTCCGCCAATATGCGTTTGAGGGCGATGATGTGCTGATCCTCTCGGCCGACACCGGTAGGGCGGGGCAGCGGGCGGTGCTGCGTTGGCAGAGGGCAAAGCGTCCGGCAGGATAGCCCGGTTTCCCGATCGCCGCTTTTGCCGCATTGTTGCGCATCGGTACGGAAATCGGAGAGTGCGATGAGCGATTCGCTCGCGGTTGAGGCGAACGATTCGACAAGCGATCTGGCGCAGGAAATCGAGATCAAGCTCGTGGGCGCGATCGAGCCTTTGCTGCGCCATCCGCTGCTGGCCGGAAAGGACACATGTCGGCGGCTTGAGGCGCGCTATTTCGATACGGCGGACTGGCGGCTGAGCGGTTCGGGCGCCTCGCTGCGCATCCGCGCGACGGGTGGCCGATTCGAGCAGACGCTGAAGGCCGCGGATGCCCCGGGCGCGGTGGTGCGCAGCGAATGGAATGTGACAGCGGCAGGCGAGGCACCCACGCCCGGTGCCTTTCCGAAAGATGCGCAGGCGCGGCTGGCGGCACTTCTGGAAGACGGCGCGTTGGTCCAGTTCGCGACCGTCAAAACCGACCGCACCGTGCGCCAAGTCAGTTGGCAGGATGCCGAGATCGAATTGGCGTTCGACAATGTACTGATCGAGGCGGGGAGCCGGAGCGGCGCCTTTGCCGAGATGGAACTGGAACTGAAGCGCGGCACGCTCGCCGATCTGATCGCGCTGGTGCAGGTGCTGCCGTTGGGCCCTGAACTGCAATGGTCGCTCGTTACCAAGGCGCAGCGCGCGGTGTCGCTGGCATCGGGGCTGCGGACCAAGGCGCTCAAGGCGCCGCCCGTTTCGTTGCCGCCGGGGACGACCGCCGAGCAGGGTTTCCAAAGGATCGCGTGGAGCTGCCTTGCGCATCTGATCGCCAATTACCGGCTGGTTGCCGATGCGGGTGATGCCGAGGCGCTGCATCAATGCCGCGTGGCGCTACGGCGCCTGCGTGCGGCGCTATCGCTTTTTCGCCTGCTGGTGGCCGATGACCGGTTCGAGGCGCTGCGTCGCGCGTTGCGCGACACGGCGTCGGTTCTGGGCCCCGCGCGCGAGCTTGATGTGCTGGCGGCCGCAGTGGAGCGGCATGGGGAGGACGACCTGCCGGTGGATCGGCTTCAGGCTTTGGCGGAGGCGATCGAAAAGGCGCGTGTCCGCGCCTATGACAAGGCCGCGCAGCTGCTTTCCGGCGCCGATTTCCAGCAATTGCTCTTTGCAACCGCGCATTGGATCGAGGCGGGGGCGTGGCGTGAAGCCGCGCCGGCAGAGCTGCGGACCATGCCGGTCGAACGCTTCGGTGCCGACATTCTCCGCCGCCGTCGCCGCAAATTGCGCAAGGCCGCGCGGCATCTGGCGGACATGGAGGTCGCCGAACGGCACCGGCTGCGGATCCAGGTGAAAAAGCTGCGCTATGCCACCGATTTTCTGGTCGACATCGCGCGTTCGGATGGCAAGGCGCTACGCCGCACGGCGTTTTCGGATGCCCTGTCGACCCTGCAGGACAAACTCGGCGCGCTCAACGACATGAATGTCGATTATGGCGCGCATCTGCCGGGGCTCGATTCCCCGCCGATGCACGATCTCTTGCAGCAACTGCTCGCC
Source organism: Sphingomonas sp. C3-2 (assembly GCF_033025475.1). NCBI lineage: Bacteria > Pseudomonadati > Pseudomonadota > Alphaproteobacteria > Sphingomonadales > Sphingomonadaceae > Sphingomonas > Sphingomonas sp. C3-2. Next base: position 1,471,388 of record NZ_CP130322.1, on the reverse strand, counting down.
GGGCAGCGCAAGTCGGAGAAGAAGCTGCTCGACGCGGCTGTCCGGGCGGCGGCACAGGCGATGACGGTGCGGCGTTTCTGGCCCAAGGACTGACGCGGGGGCTTAGTGCCCGGACTTGCGCAGCGCCGCCAGCATCATGTCGTGATCGCGGTCGGCGCCCGTTGGCAACAGGAAGCGTACCTTACGGTTGGCGAAATCCACCGCCACCCGGTCGAACGCCTTGAGCCCGTTCATCCCGAGCATCAGCGCGGGCTTGTTGGTGAGCCCGAACTTGGCGAAGGGGTGCGCATCGACAAAGGCGATGGGCATGTCGGTCATCGTCACGCCGCCGATCTTGATCTTGTCGATCCTGGTATAGTCCGCGATCAGGCGGCCACCTGTCACGCTGATCACCTCTACCTGTGGGGGCGGGGTGCGGGGTTTCTTGCCAAGGATCTTGCGGCGCAGTGCGCTGTTGCCGATGCTGATCTGCGATCCGGTATCGATGATCACCGCGATCCGGTGGCCGTTTGCCTCGGCATCTGCAAGGATCAGCTGGCCGAACTTGCTCTTGGCAGTCACCACGATCTCGTCGGGATCGAGCCGCTCTCTTTTCGCCGAGGCCGGGCGGATCGTCATCGTCTGCTGCCGGAAATCGAGCAGGAGCTGGTTGTTGCGCAGGCTGTCTATCCCGAGGAGCCCGGTGGCCCCCAGGTCGCTGCGGGCGAGCGCGGGTGCGCGGATGTTGTGGACCGAACCTGCGCTGATCCCCAACACCGGGATCATCACGGTATCAACCGCGCTGGTGCCCGTCATGCTGTGGAGTTGCGCCTGGCCGCTCGGTGCCAGACGTAATTCGCGCGCGAGTTCGCGTGAGATGACGGTACGTTCGGCCCCGGTATCGACGACGAAGGGATAGGGGCCCTGGCCGCCGATCTCGACGGGCACGGTCATCCGTTCGTAATTATCCTCGCCATATTGGAGGCTGTGGCCCGTATCGGCGCTGTCAGCTGCAGGGGCGGGCGCAGCGGCGCCTTGCGGTAACGATTGGGCGCTAAGCGTGGTGGCCAGCGCCAGCCCGGCAAGCAGTGTCCAGTGGAACGACATGCGTGGCATCGAAACCCTCTCCCAAGGGTGTGTCCTCGAAGATTATGCCTCATCCCGGCTGGCGGCAAGCGTTTCGGAGGGCGGGACGCAGCCTGTGGTTGGTAACATGCCGTCTGCAGGCGAGAGTCCTTGGAAATGGAACGATCTGCGCAGGGCAAAAAAAAGCCGCCCCGAAAGGCGGCTGGGAAAGTTTTAGGAGAGGATGCCTAAAAGGCACCCCTCATATGTTGCATTGCTTACAATTGTGCAAGTGCGAAAAACGGCGCCGCGTTGCAAAAATTGCATCTTAATTGCAATTCATTCGCAATCGCATAGTTAGTGACCTGCCTGCGGACCGCGTTCGAGACCGGACAGTGCCAGCTGTTCGTCGATCTGGCCCAGCAGGCGATCGAGCCCGGCTTCGTCACGGGCTTCCGCGCGCGCCACGAGCACATCCTGCGTGTTCGATGCGCGCAGCAACCACCAGCCATCCTCGGTGTTTACGCGCGCGCCGTCGATATCGTTGACATCCGCGCCGTCAGCCTTGAGCCGCCCGAGAACCTCGTCGACCACCGCGAACTTGCGGGTTTCATCGACCTGGAACCGCATCTCGGGCGTGTTGATCATATCGGGCATGGCGTCCTTGATCTCGGTCAAGGATTGGCCCGACATACGCACTGCGCTCATCAACCGCACCGCAGCATAGATGGCGTCGTCAAAGCCATAATAGTCCCAGGCAAAGAAGATGTGGCCACTCATCTCACCGCCCAGCGGGGAATCGACCTGCTTCATCTTCGCCTTGATCAGGCTGTGGCCAGTCTTCCACATCAGCGGCTCGCCGCCCAGTTCGGCGACGCGGTCATAGAGCGCCTGGCTGGTCTTCACATCGGCGATGATCGTGCCGCCGGGCACGGCTTTCAGAACCGGTTCGGCAAGAATGCCCAGCAGCTGATCGCCCCAGATCACGCGGCCTTCGCCGTCGATCGCGCCGATCCGATCGCCATCACCGTCGAAAGCCACGCCGAAATCGAGCTTTTCGCGCGCGACGAGCGCCTTGAGGTCGGCGAGGTTCTTTTCCTCGGTGGGGTCGGGATGATGGTTGGGGAAATTCGGGTCGACATCGGTGAACAGCAGATGGTGCTCACCCGGGAGCAGCTTGACGAGCTTCTCGATCACCGGGCCGGCGGCGCCGTTGCCCGCGTCCCAGCCGATGCGGAACGCGCCGCCGGCATAGCCCGCGAGCAGGCGGCCGACATAATCGTCCATGATATCGGCGTCGGTGACGGTGCCCGTACCCTCGGTCCAGTCGCCTTCGGCGGCCATGGCGCCGATCTTCTGGATGTCCGCCCCGTAAAAGGGCGCGTGCTGAAGCACCATCTTGAAGCCGTTATAATCGGGGGGGTTGTGGCTGCCGGTTATCTGGATGCCGCCATCCACCTCCAGCACCGCTTCGGCGTAATAGAGCATCGGCGTGGGACCGAGGCCGACGCGCACCACGTCGACGCCCCCTTCGGTCAGCCCCTTGACCAGCGCGCTCTCAAGCCGAGGCGAGGATTCGCGCCCGTCATACCCGACCGCGACGCGCGTGCCGCCGGCCTGGCGGACCAGCGTGGCGAAGCTGCGCCCGATCGCATAGGCATCTGCCTCTTCCAACGTGGACCCGACGATGCCGCGGATGTCATATTCGCGCAGCGTAGTAGGGTGGAAATTATGGCTCATCAAAAGCTCCGTAGTCCTGTCGATTAGGATCGCGTCTCGCGATGCCCCCCATGAACGCCCGATTTGAGCAAGAGGTCACGCGCCATGTTTATTTTTTGCGCCAGTTCTTCGCTGCCGCCGCTGTCCGGGTGCACGCGCGCGATGAGCCGACGATGCGCGGCGCGGATCGCCTCGGCATCGGCGCCCGGATCGACCCCGAGCAGGCGGCGCGCCTCGTTCGGGGTCATCGCGCTGCGTTCGCTGCGTCCGCGCCACCAGAAATAGAGGATGGCGCCGATCGCGGCGATCAGGATCAGCTTGGCCATCAGGCGGCGTTCGCGGCCGCCTCGGGCAGCGCCAGCCCCGAAATCATCTCGCGCAGTTCCTGGCGCGCGGCGATATGGCTGATGCCGAGTTCGCCGAGCTGCTGGAGGTCGAGCAACGTGATTCCCTTGGGGAAAAGCTCGCGGTAGATCACGCGCTCGCCCAGCCCCGGGATCACGCGGAAGCCGACGCGCTTGGAAAGCTCGCCCAACGCATCGCCGACGCGGCGCATGTTGCGCGCTTCGAGATGCTGGAGGCGGTTGCGCAGCACCACCCAGTCGACGGTGCCGCCATCGGTCTTCGCCCGCGCCTTGCGCGCGTCCCACACCACTTCGGCATAAAAGCTCGGCCGCTTGACCTTGTAGGTTTCCGGATCGACCTGCCCGATCAGGTCGAGGTCGATAAAGCTGTCGTTGAGCGGGGTGACGAGCGTATCTGCACGGCCGGCCGCCGCGCGCGCCAGATCATCGTCGCGCCCCGGCGTATCGATCACGAGAAATTCGACATCGCGGGTGAGCATTTCGAGTTTTTCCTCGAACGTCTCCGTCCGCCCGTCATTCACCACCGCGAATTCGGGCGATGCCAGCTCGACGCCGCGCCGCTTTGCGGTCTCGCGGCGGTTCTCCAGATAGCGCGCGAGCGTTTTCTGCCGACCGTCCAGATCGAGCGCGGCGACGCGGCGGCCCGCCTGCGCCAGACCGATCGCGGTATGGACCGCAGTCGTCGATTTGCCGCTGCCGCCCTTTTCGTTCGCGAATACGATCAGATGTACCCCGTTGATCGCCATTAGTGCATTCGCCCCTTTTAAAGCCCGTGCCTTCCCCCTAGAGCATCCCTCGGAATTTTCCGTTACCGGGTTTTACACCGGGATTGCTCTACCGTTATACAGAGCCTCATATCCCCTGCCGTTACGGCGTTGCGGGCATGGGTTCTGTTGAGCACTTCCCGGCCATATCGGAGGCAAAGGCAGCGTGCAAACGGTCCGTGATCTGGAGAGCCTGCGGGCAGAGATCGCTTCATTTCGGGAAAAGGGCGAAACAATCGCCCTCGTGCCCACCATGGGCGCGCTTCATGACGGGCATATGGCGCTGATCGAAGCGGCCAAGACCCGCGCCGACCGCGTGGTCGCATCGATCTTTGTCAACCCGCGCCAGTTCGGCCCGAACGAGGATCTCGACGCCTATCCGCGCAAGGAACTGGCCGATGCAGCGATGCTGCAAGCTGCTGGCTGCGCGCTTTTGTGGCTGCCGCCGGTCGAGGTGATGTATCCGGAAGGCTATGCCACCAATGTGTCGGTTTCGGGCATTACCGAAATGCTCGACGGTGCGGCGCGCCCCGGCCATTTCGATGGCGTGGCGACGGTCGTCAGCAAGCTGTTCAACCAGGTTCGCCCCGATATCGCGCTGTTTGGCGAGAAGGATTACCAGCAATTGCTCGTCATCCGCCGCATGGTGACCGATCTCAATATGCCGATCGAGGTAGAAGGCGTGACCACGCAGCGCGACGAAGACGGGCTCGCCCTGTCGTCGCGCAACGCGTATCTCGCGCCCGAGGAACGCGAGGCGGCCCGCGCCTTGCCGCGCGCACTGGGCGAAGCCGCGCGCAGCATTGCCGCAGGCGGCGATGTGGCCGAGGCACTGGCCAAGGCGGTGGCGCAGCTTGAAAAGGCGGGCTTCGGACCGATCGACTATGTTTCGCTGCGCGATGCCGAGACGCTTGAGCCGATCGAGCAGTTCGACCGTCCGGCGCGCCTGTTGGCGGCGGCACGGCTCGGCCGCACGCGCCTGATCGACAATCTGCCGGTGCTTGCCGAATAAGCATCCCATAGCGGGGCAATGATTGTCCCGCCCCGGCGGAACCAGAAACGCGGGGCGGGACGTCGATGCGCTATCAGCGCTCGAGTTCGACGAGTTCGTACCAGGTCTGCATATAGCCGCCGACGCCGCCCTGGACGAAGATCGAGTCCGCGTCGGCGGTGACCCACATGTCGTAATGCGGGTGCGGAATGCCGCCCATGCCAGCGCCCTCGTCATCGACGAAGCGGAAATGGCGGCAGTCGAAGGTGCCGGCGGCAACCGTCACGGTTTCCTCGCCTACATATTCCAGACCGATCTCCACTTCGCTGATCAGCGGCGGGGTTGCGCCGCGATGATCGGGAGAGGGCAGGAAGACGCGGATGCGCCGACGATGCGGCCCCTTGGAAATATCCATGCAGCGCGTGGTGTAGCCATCGCCCGCAATGGGGTGCGTGCCGAAACCGTCGATTGTGCCGGTATAGGGCATCTGCTGCGAAATCCGGCCGATCATCGGGCCGTGGCTTTCGCATTCGATCACGCCGCCAGTTTCACCGGGAACATGATGCAGCCAGCCCGAACCCATGAACGCGTCGTCGACCGTCAGGTGGACGTGCAGATCCTGCGGCCGGCCCTTGGCATCAAGCGCGTAGATGATGTCGCGCATCACCGTGGGGGACGGTTCCTCGATCTCGCAGCGGGCGCGAAAGATCGTGCTGCCATCGCCATGATGGGTGAAGGTGAACCATTCCCGGCCCCGTTCCTGATCCATCATCTCGGGCTTTTTCGAGGTGTAGCGAATGCGTCCGCTGATCGTCCGATGCCGCATCAGCTGTCTCGCAGGGCGATGCTGAGTTCGGCCATGGGGCGTTCAGGCGCGGCCTGCATCGCTTCCATTTCCTGCTGAAGCCCCCGCATGATCCGCGCGATATACTCCTTGGTCATCAGCGCGCGTTCATAGGCGGCGTCGCCGGTCGGCTGATACGCCTCGATATCGGCCCGGCTGATCGTGCCCTTGGCGTCCAGCAACCGTTCGACGGTGTCGAGCCGTTCCTTCACCACCGAGATTTCGCCGGCCAGCGCCAACAGAATCGAGAGCGTGCGCTCTGCGTTGAAATCCCCCAACGTGTTGGGGCGCTTGCCCTTGGCGCGGGTTCCTGCGCGGGCGATCCAGTCTACGCTATCGTCACTCATGCTTCGGCTTTCCATGCTCCATAGGCGTTCCACGCCGCAGCGCGGCCATGATCTTCCTGTTCCCCTTCGGGCGAGGGCGGGAAAACGGTGCGATCCACCACCGCCAGCACGCGCGCGACGAACTGGCTGTCGCGCGCGAAACCGGCGTCTTCCATCACCTGCTTGAGATCGAGCGCGTGCATCGCCGACCAATAGGGTTCGTTGTTGTTGAACGCGTCCCAGTCGCGGATGAACTGCTCGTAGAGCGGCATCTCGGCGGTGTATTGCGGCTGTTCCAGATGGAACATCAGCCCGCCCGGCGCGAGCACGCGTTCGCCCTCGCGGATGATCTGCGGCAGCGCCTTGCCCGACAGTTCGTGCAGGTACATCGTCGTCTGCACCCAGTCGAAATGGCCATCGGGGAAGCGGCTCAGATCCTCGGCGTTCATCTGGATGAAGGTGATGTTTTTCGCCCCCAGCGCCTGTGCGCGGGCATGGGCATAACGCAGCACCGCCGCACCCGTGTCGATGGCGACAATTTCGGTTTCGGGGAAAGCGAGCGCCAGCGGCACGATATTGTGGCCGACGGTGCAGCCCAGATCGAGGATGCGCCGGGGCGTCCAGCCCGGACGTTCCTTCTTGATCCATTCGACCAGCGCCTGACCGCCGCCATCGGAAAGCGCGCCGAGCCCGCCGCCGGTGGTGGCGAACAGCCCGCTGTCATAATTGGCGCCGGCCGACATGTCGCCGGGGCGTTCCTCGCCATGATAGGAGCCGGGCATGCAGTGGATGTCGGTGACGTCCATGTAATGCGGGATCGCCAGCGTCGGATCGAGCTGAAGCGTGTCGCGGCCCTCGTTGAACTGGCGGACCTTGGCGCTGAGTTCATCAAGCTGGCGCAGCGTGATCGAACGGCCGTTCTGCTGGCGCATTTCCATCGTGTTGCGCTTGAGCGCCGACCAGTAGCGATGCCAGGGATCCTGGTTCATCGCGTCGCGGATCTCGAACCGGTCCTGCGGCGCGCGGCCATGTTCGGCTTCGAACGCGGGGAGCACGCGCGTATCGTACGCGATCTTGTTGCCCGCGCCGATCGCGCCGGACAGATATTTGTTCATCGCGGTCAGGAAGTTGTAGCGCGCCGCTTCGTCGTGCGTGGGGTCCGGGAAAACGGCGTGGCGGGCAACCGCGGTATAGGGCGGGGGTACATCCTGGCGGCTCATATCACTCCATCCTTTGCAAGGCGTTCGATCACCTGCTCCTGAACTCTGAGAAAATGATCGCGATCGGGGATCTTCAGTTCCCCATTCTCGATCAGGCTATTGGCGGGCTGGGGTGACTGGCCCGCATAGACCGGCGCGAACAGTTCAAGCCGTTGCCGCGCGAGGAAGTTCGTCATGCCGCACTTGCGGCGCTGGGTACGCAGCGCGTTGATGTCGAGATCGGCAAAGGCGGTGAAGGTTTCGCCCGTGTTCGATTCCGCCAACGGATTCCCCTTATAGTCGATTACCACCGAATTGCCGTCAGCCGAAGCGAGCGGCATTGCCGAGCCCTCGATGCCGGCGGTGTTGGCGGAGACGACATAGGCGATGTTCTCAAAGGCGCGCGCGCGCTTTGCGATTTGCTTGGGGGTGGCCAGCGGCGAGCCGATTTCCGACGAGCTGTGGACGAAGATTTCCGCCCCGCGCAGCGCATGCGCGCGCGCGATTTCGGGGTAGAGGATTTCTTCCGACGCGATCGCGGCGATATTGCCGATCTCGGTCCGCGCGACGGGGAAGACGCCCTCCAGCCCGTAGACATCGAGATATTGCGACCACACATCATGCGGGGTGGGGGCGAACATCGAGTTGAGCCTGCGATAGCGCAGCACGATATCGCCCGACGGGCCGATCACGAAACAGGTCTGGAAATAGATGCCGGGGAAATTCGGATCGCGCTCATAGGCATTGCCCGCGAGGAACAGGTTCTGCGCCTGCGCGATGCGGCCCATCGCCTCATATTCCGGCCCGTCCATGTCGAGCGCGGCCTTTTCGGCGAAATCGGGGATTGAGATGCGCCCGGGATAGCTGGTCAGGAAATATTCGGGGAGCACCACCAGCCGCAGCGGCGAGCCGCCATATTGCTGGATGAACACGCCCGATGCGCGGATCTTGACGCCGATCTCGTCGATCATCGCCAGCATCTGGGCGCTGACCTCGGCACGGTCCGACAGCCGCTCGACCGAGCGGGCGGCTATCTGGAGCGCGACGGCGGCAAAGGGTTTGATTGCCGTCATGGGATCAGAGCCCCAGGCTGCCGGGGTTCATCAGCCCCTTGGGGTCGACGACCTGCTTGATCGTGCTGAGCAGGTCCCATGCCTTGGGATCGCTCGCTTCCTGAAGCGGATAGGCGCGGCCGATCTGGAGATGGGTGGCACCGAGATCGCGGAAGATGCGGACAATTTCCTTGCGCAGGCGCACCACCAGCGCGCGCGATTCCTCGTTCGCGGGGAAACGGTTGAGCTTGGCGAGGTGATCGGCCTCGAGCGAGCGGCAATGAATCTCTTCCAGATTGTCGGGCCAGAAGAAGACAGGTTCGATAAGGCAGGTCGAACGATTGACGGCGGCGAGCATCGCCCCGCAGGCAACGCCCAGCGCGTCCATTTCGGCCTTGTTGTCATCGAACAGCGCCTGGATGCGGTTCCAGCCTTCGATTAGCCGGCTGTGCGGCAGGAAGCCATGGACAGGCACCCAGCGTTCGCCATCCGGGCCGACCATCGAGTTGACCGGCGGGAAAGGGTTGGCGCGCAGGATCTTGGGGATCGTGTTCTCGATCGCCTTGCCGCCATGCTTCACCGCGATCGCTTCGATCGCCTTGATGTCCGCATCGACGGCCGACTGGTAGCGGCCCTCGCAGATGCAGTGGAGCGAGAAGGGAACATCGTCGAGGAACGAGCGGCCCGCGGCGACGACCTTGGCGCCTTCCTTCAGCGCCTTGAACACCGAACCTTGCGCTTTCATCATGTTGACGAGCGACTTGGCGTCCTTGGTGAGGCTGTCGCGCTTCATGCGCTGCGACTGGAGATAGGGGTCGAAGCCGAAATTTTCGGAGGCCAGCCCTTCGCGGGCCACTTCGCTCATCGCGCCGAAATAGGCGGCCGCGTCGGGGAAGGAGAAGGAGCCGTAGGCAAAGGCCTTGCCTTCGCGCACCAGCTTCAGCGTGATCGTCGCCTTGACCCCCAGCGCACCGCAATCCGCCGCGAACAGCCCCGTGATATCGGGGCCGAAGGGGCGGAAGAACTGGCTGCCGGTCGACATGATCCGGCCATCGGCGAGGACGACCTCGAAGCTGATCGCACTGTCGACGACGGTGCCGGCCGATGCGCCCCAGAAGATGCCGTTCTGGCTCATCCCGCCACCGACCGTGGCGTTGATTCCCGACAGCGTGCCCCAGGCCAGGACGCGCAGGCCCTTGGGCTTGAGCGTCTGTTGAAGCTTGTCCCAACTGCAGCCCGATTCGACGGTAACCGTCATGTCTTCCTCGTTGATGTCGAGGATGCGGTTCATCGCGGCGGTGTCGATCAGCAGCGCGCCGGGGGCGGTGGCGAGATAGCCCGAGGTGTAGCTCATGCCGCCGCCGCGCGGGACGATGGCGATGCCCGCTGCCGTCGCTGCAGCAACGCCGCGCGCCAGCATGTCCTTGTCCGCGGGGCGGAAGACGCCGAACAGCGCGGGGCCGCGGCTGAAAACGTCATGCGAGAAATAATCGAGTTCAGCAGCATCGGTCACGATCGCGTCTGCGCCGACGGCGGCGACGATCGAGGCCAGAGCGTCTGTACCCTGAATCATGGTGGCCATCTCAATGGGCTCCTGCGGGTTGAAGTTTGGGGTCTGCGTGGCGCGAGGCGGCGGGATAGCGGCCAAGCAGCAGCAGCAGCGCACCGCCGGCAGCGAAGCAGAGCATCGCGGCGAAAAGAATGGGGTCGTAGCTTCCGGTCCGATCGCGGACGAGGCCGTAGACGATCGGCGAAATCGCCGAGCCGATGCCGAAGGGCATGTAGAGCACGCCGTAGATCCTGCCGTAATGCGCCATGCCGAAATATTTGGAGGCGAGATAGGCGATGACGTCCGATTCGGTGCCTGCGGCAAAGCCGAGGAGGAACCCGCCAGTCATCACCGCCGCCATCGTGGCGTCGGTGCCCATCAGCAGCCAGCACGCGATGGTGGGCAGCAAAAGTGCCGGGAAGGCGACGCCAGGGGCCCAGAAACGATCAAAGAGATAGCCGACGAGCAGGCGGCCGGTAAGAATGCCGATCGCAACCACGCCCATGACGCTGGCGGCGACTTCGGCGGCGAAACCGTGCAGCGAGACGATCTGCGCAATGTGGATATGCGCGCCGCCATAGGCAAAGGCGGTGAGCAGGATCGAGACGAACATAACCCAGAAGCGGTAGCCGCGAACGGCCTCGCCGAGCGACTGCCCGGCAACCTCGCCTTTGGCGTCGGTCAGTTCAGCGGGGCGTTCCTCGGGCCGGGGTTCGCGGAACCAGAAAAAGGCGAGCGGAAGCGCGATGCAGATGGGCAGCAGCGCGACGACGGGGAAGGCCATGCGCCATCCGCCGGCTGAGATCGCCTTTTGCGCGATCTGCGGCACGACCATGGCGGCCAGGCTGGTGCCGAGCAGCATGATGCCGAGCGCCAGCCCGCGGTTCTTGCTGAACCACAGGCTGATTGCCCGGCTCCAGGTGACCGGAGTCGAGCCGATACCGATTGCGCCCAGCACCGCCCAGAAGGCGATGTACCCGGGCGTCGATGCCGGCATGAAGTAGAAGGCACCGAAGACGATCCCGAAGACGAACAACGACAAGAGCGCCACCGGGCGGACGCCGAACCGATCCGAAAGGCCGCCAAAGACCGGCGCCATCAGCGCGGCGATGATCCCGAAAACGGTCACCCCCGCGCTGATCGACGCGAAGTCCCAGCCGAATTCCTTGTTGATCGGTCCCATGACGAGCGGGAGGACATTGAAGGGCAGTGGTGATGCACCGCATGCCACCCCCAGTAATGCTGCGGCGAGCGGCTTTGCGCCCAATTTGAATTCAGAGCGCTGGCCCGTCGCGGTCGTCATATTATCGTTGTTCCCTCGTTCCTGTTCGGTGCGGGTGATCAGAAGTTGTGGCGCGCCCGGATCATCCACGTTGCCGGCGGATCGATGTAGCGCGTGTTCACCAGCGAGGTGTTGGCCGCCGTTTCGCCGAGGCAGTTGGTGCACGATACCGAAAGCTGCCACGCCTTGTCAGCGCCGTTGAGCGCCAAACCGGCGTTCAGGAACCATGCGGCAGGCGAGTAGGAACCGGCGAGGATCGTGCCTTCGTACGGATTGCCCGGGAAGGTGCCGTTGGCGCCGGTGATCGAACCCGAATAGATGGTCAGGTTGGATGCCGAGGTTTCCTGGCTGGACCGATAGGAGGCGTTGATCGAGGGAACCAGCGTCATGCCGCTGCTGCCCAGTTCGGCCTCGTAATTGCCGCCGAAGGCAATGGTCCATTTGGGCGTACGCGTCGGCTTGGCGATGCTGCCATCGGCAGCAACGATGCCCGCGCCGCACGGCGAGGTGCCGACGCCCGGGACATTGCCGGCCGCAAGCGCGGCAAGGCAGGCCTGCTGCTGCGCATAGACCGACTGCACGCCGAATTCGTCGAATGCGGGGGCGTTCTTGTCGATGCGGAATTCGGCATCCTGATAGCCGCCATTGACGTACAGGTTGAGGCCGTTGACCGGAACGAAGGTGAATTCGGCTTCGACGCCCTTGTTGCGCATATCTGCGAAGTTGCGGGTGATGAAGGTGGCCGAACCATTGGCGTTCAGGATCGCCGACGGCGTCTGCAGATCGCTGACATCGGTATAGAAGAAGGTCAGGTTGGCACGGACCCGGCGGTTGAACCAGTCGGACTTGATGCCGGTTTCATAGCTCCAGACCTTTTCGGGGCCGAAGGGCAGGAAGGTGCTGACGTTGGTTGCGCGCGCATTCCAGCCGCCCGATTTGAACCCGCGCGTCGCCGAGGCGAAGAGCAGGATATCGTCGGTGGCCTTGTAGTTCACCGCAAAACGCGGGGTCCACAGCTTGGCGCTCTGCTTGTGCGGAACGGCCAGGCCGGACGGGCCGAAAAGGTTGCCGGTGTTGAGGCAGGTCGCTTCCACGGTGCCGTCATTGCAGCTCAGACGGTTGTCCGAGAGTTCGAACGTCTTGGTTTCATCCGTGTAACGGATACCAGCGGTGAGCTTCAGCTTCTCGGTGGCGTTGAGATCGAACTGCGCATAGCCAGCATAGGCTTCGGTCTTGTTGCGCAGGATACGGTCGGCGAGCAGGAACTGCGACGTTGCCGAGGTCGAGAAGAGGTCCGCAAAGTCGGTGCGGTTGTTCTCGACAAGGTAATAAGCGCCCGCGACATAGTCGATCAGACCATCGCCAACGCTGCCGTTGAACTTGATTTCCTGGCTGAACTGTTCGTGCTGGCCGTCGTTGGTGATGACGAATGCGCCGTGCGCTAGACCGAGCACCGGGGGAACCGGGTTGGCGAGCGTCGGGCCGGTGCGGCCGTCATAGAAATCGAGCGCATATTGCTGGGTCTGGCTGACAAAGCCGGTGATCAGGCTGGCCGACAGATTCTGGGCAACGTCGAACTCGAACTTCGAGGTGACGAGATCGGTGCTGGTGCGGTTGCCCATCAAATAGTTCGCCTTGCGACCGCTGACGGTGGCCAGATAGGGCGAGGTTTCCGCCGTCTTGCCTGCGCGCAGGCCGGTCGTGACAAAACGGCCGTCGCACTCGCTGGGATTGGCCGGGTTGCACTGGAAGTTCATAATGTTTTCGCCGTTCGCGACGATATGCGCGTACGAACCGGTCCATTTGGCGCCGGGGGCAAGATCGCCGCGAATGCCAAGGCGGACGCCCCAGCCATCATCGTCGTTCAGGCGCTGGCCGGTGGTGACGTTCTTGGCGTAACCGTCGTCATTCTGCCAGTAACCGCTGATCTTGACCGCGAAGCTGTCGGCGAGCGGAATGTCTGCCGAACCGCGCACGACCTTCTTGTTGAAACGGCCATAGCCGATTTCGGCATAGCCGCCGAATTCGTTGCCGGGTTCGCGCAGGATCACGTTGACCGCGCCGCCGGTGGTATTGCGGCCGAACAGCGTGCCCTGCGGACCGCGCAGCACTTCCACGCGCTCGACGTCGAACAGGTTGATGTTGTTCGCGTTCTGCCGACTCAGATAGATATCGTCGACATAGGTGCCGACCGGCGGGTCGAAGGTGGGGATGGTTTCGGTGTTACCGAGGCCGCGCAGATAGAAGGCATTGGCCGAACCTACGCCGGTATTGTTCATCGACACAAGGTTTGGGACAAAACGACCAAGCTCGAGAGTATTCGAAACGCCCTGCTTTTGAAGCTGATCGGCCGAGAAGGCCGAAATTGCGATCGGCACGTCCTGGACGCTTTCCGAACGGCGCTGTGCGGTCACGACGATATCGTCGACGGCTGAGCTGACCTGAGCGCCTGCCTCTGACTGCGCGTGGACGGGGGTAATCGCAATCGTCGCGGACAGCGCTGTCGCTGCGAGCAGGATGCGTTTCATCAAATTCTCCCTCTTATTCGATCCGGTGTTGGGGCGTTTCTGCCTGCGGAGCTTTTTTGTGATTTGTCCGGACAAATTTTCATGTAACACAATGGCTGTCAAGCGGCCTTCGGCCCGCAGAGGGAGAAATTTGACATGACATTTGCCGATTTGGCCTACCCAAGCCTGGTCTATTTCCACTTGCTTTTGTTCGTTTTGTGGCTCGGCGGAGACGTCGGCGTTTTCCTTGCGGGGCAGCATTTTCGCAAACGTGAAATCTACACGCTCGACCAGCGAATCGCCCTGCTCAAGCTTCTCGTCCTCATCGACATGGGCCCGCGTACGGCCTGGGCGCTGATGGTTCCGGTGTCGCTGACGGTGGTCACCATGGGCGGCTTCTGGGCCGTGCCGCCGCTGATGCTTGCCGCCGCTTGGGCCGTGGGTGGTTTGTGGCTGTGGTTGGTTTGGGATGCCCATAATCACGACATGACGCCGCGCGCGGCGCGCGACCGCAAGATCGAATCATGGCTGCGAATCGGGCTGACGGTTTTTTATGTCTGGCTCGGCGCCCAGTCGCTGATCGTCGGTGAACCGCTGGCGCCCGTTTGGCTCGCGTCGAAGGCGCTTCTCTTTGGCCTCATCTTCGCCGCGGCGATCATGATCGACGTATCGTTCAAGCCCGTCGGCCCGCAGCTTGGCCGCCTGCTCAAGGAAGGGTCGAGCGACGAGACCGAGGTTCCGCTGCGCGCGACGATGGACCGCACGCGCATCTGGGTGTGGGTCGTTTACCTGCTTCTCGTTGTCACCTCGTACCTCGGTTTGGTGAAGCCCTTCTGACGAAAAACGGGGGGTCGCGCTTTTGTGCTTGACTTATAATTTGTCCGGACAAATTCTGTGACCCTCAGTTCAAGGAGGATCGATTGAACGCTGCGGCTGGCCTTTCAACCATGCTTTTCGTGCCGGGAAGCAAGCCCGAACGCTTTGCAAGGGCGCTTGCCTGCGACGCCGATGTGGTGTGCGTCGACCTTGAGGATTCGGTTCCCGAGGCCGGCAAGGCAGAGGCGCGCGCCGCATCGATCGCGGCAATCGCCGAGGGGGATGCCCGACTGGTCCTGCGCATCAACGGCATGACGACGCGCGCCGGGCTGGAAGATCTCATCGCGCTGGCCGATGCGCCGCGCCTGCCGGCGCTGCTGTTCGTTCCCAAGGTCGAAAGCCCGGCCGAAATCGGCATCATCCGTTCGGTGCTCGGCGCGCGCTGCCCCGGCATCGTGCCTCTGATCGAAACCGTGAAGGGGTTGACTGCGGGCCATGCGATCGCCGCCGAACCCGGCGTGGTCGCCATGATGTTCGGCGGCGGCGACTTTGCCGCCGAACTCGGCGTCGCGCTGGCCTGGGAGCCGCTGGCCTATGCGCGCGGCGCCTTCATCCAGGCCTGTGCCGGTGCGTCGATCCCGGCGATCGACGTGCCCTACATCATTCTCGATGACGCTGCTGGCCTCGAGACGGAAACGCGCGCTGCAAAGGCGCTCGGCTTCTCGGCCAAGGCGGCGATCCACCCGTCGCAGGTGGATGTCATCAATTCGGTTTTGCGCCCCACGCCCGCGGAAATTGCCGAGGCGGAAGCGGCGGAAAAGGCTTTTGCCGCGGCCGGTGGCGCCGCGGTGCGTTTCAACGGCCGCATGCTCGAAGCACCGATCATGCGGCGATATCAAAGGATTTTGGCAATGCGGAGCAACAACGATGCGTGACGGTGTGGTCGAGGTCGCCCCCGGACGTTTCCGCGAGGTGCAGGGGCGTTATTTCGAGGATTTCGTGGTGGGGCACATCTATGAGCACCGCCCCGGTCGCACGATCACCGATGCCGATAATGTGTGGTTCACGCTGCTGACGATGAACACCCATCCGGCGCATTTCGATTATGAATTCTCGAAGAAGACCGAGTTCGGCAAGCCGCTCGTGGTCAGCCCGCTGACCATTGCGCTGATGACCGGGATGAGCGTGTCGGACACCAGCGGCAAGGCGATCGCCAATCTGGGTTGGGACGAAGTGCGGATGACCCATCCGCTGTTCGTCGGCGACACGCTGTATAGCGAGAGCGAAGTGCTCGAAAAGCGCGAGAGCAAGAGCCGACCCGATCAGGGCATCGTGACGTTCAAGACCGTCGGCAAGAATCAGGATGGCACGATCGTGAGCCATTACAAGCGCACCGTGCTCGTGTGGAAGCGCGGCTGCGGCCCCGTCGACGACTGAGGAAAAGCCAACAATGTCCCAACATGTGGAACGTCATATCGATCCGGTCGAGGAAGAAGCCTTTCTCGACGCGATCGACCGGTGGCTGGAACGCGAAGTGCGCCCCGTCATCATGCACCACGACCATAACGACATCTGGCCCGAAAAGCTTGTCGGCCAAATGCAGGAAATGGGCCTGTTCGGTGCGACGATCGATCAGGCATATGGCGGTCTCGGCCTGCCGGCCAAGACCTATGCCAAGATCATCACCAAGATCTCGTCCTACTGGATGGCGATCACGGGGATCGTCAATTCGCACCTGATCATGGCGGCGGCGGTCGAACGCTTCGGCACCGAGGCGCAGAAGCAGCAATGGCTGCCCAAGTTCGCCAGCGGCGAGATCCGCGGCGGCCTGGCGCTGACCGAACCCGATGCCGGCACCGATCTTCAGGGTATCCGTACCACTGCGGTGCGCGACGGCGATCACTATGTGATCAACGGCACCAAGACCTGGATCACCAACGGCGTGCAGGGCAGCTGCTTTGCGCTCCTGGTGAAGACCGATCCTAAGGCCGAGCCGCGCTATAAGGGCATGAGCATCTTCATCGCCCCCAAGGCCGAAGGCTTCACGGTTTCGAAGAAGTTCGACAAGCTCGGCTATAAGGCGATCGACAGCGCCGAGCTGGTGTTCGACAATTACCGCATCCCGGCCGACAACCTGATCGGCGGCGTCGAGGGCGAGGGCTTTTTCCAGGCGACCGGCGGACTTGAGCTTGGCCGCATCAACGTCGCGGCACGCGGCGTCGGCCTGGCCGAAGGTTCGCTGCGTCTGGCGACCGAATATGCCCAGATCCGCAAGACGATGGGCAAGCCTATCGCGCAGCACCAGGCGATCCAGCTCAAGCTGGGGGAGATGGTGACGCGCGCCAAGGCGGCGCAGCTGCTCGTCGCGAATGCGGCCCAGGCCTATGACCGCGGCGAACGCTGCGACATGGAAGCGGGCATGGCGAAGTTCTTTGCCTCGGAAGCGGCGGTCCGCAATTCCGAAGAGGCGATGCGCATCTTCGGCGGCTACAGCTATTCCAAGGAATATGAGATCGAGCGCTTCTATCGTGATGCCCTGCTGATGTGCATCGGCGAAGGCACCAACGAGATGCAGCGCATGATCATCGCCAAGCAGTGGCTGAAGAGGAACCCGGTGTGACGGGCGCGCTTCCCCTTGCAGGCTATCGCATCCTTTCGGCCGAGCAATATGGTGCGGGTCCGTACGGCACCATGTTCCTCGGCCAGCTGGGGGCAGAGGTCATCAAGATCGAACAACCGGGCGCTGGAGACAGCGCCCGGGCGGTCGGGCCGCACTTTCTGCGTGAAAATGAAAGCCTGTTCTTCCAGAGCTTCAATCTCAACAAGCGCTCGCTGACGCTTGATCTGAACACGCCAGAGGGCAAGGCGATCCTGCACCGGCTCGCCGCCTCGTCGCACGCGGTGGTCAACAATCTGCGCGGCGACCTGCCGGGCAAGATCGGCCTGACCTATGCGCATCTGAAGGACGCCAACCCCGCGCTCGTCTGCGCGCATCTGTCGGCCTATGGCCGCGACAATGAGCGCGCACGCTGGCCTGGCTATGACTATCTGATGCAGGCGGAAGCCGGCTTCATGGCGATGACCGGCGATCCGTCGGCACCGCCGACGCGCTTCGGCCTGTCGATCGTCGACTTCATGACCGGCACGATGATGGCGATCGGCCTGCTCGCCGCCCTTGTCGATGCGCAGCGCAGCGGCCAGGGACGCGATGTCGATGTCGACCTGCTGTCGACCGCGATCCACCAGACCAGCTATCCGGCCATGTGGTATCTGAACGCCGGCGACATCACCGCGCGCACCGTGCGTTCGGCGCATCCCTCGGTAACCCCGAGCCAGATGTTCCCGACCGCGGATGGTTCGGTGTTCATCATGGCGCAAATCCCCAAATTCTGGACCGTGCTGACCGAAAAGATCGGCCGTCCCGAACTGGCGCAGGATCCGCGCTTCCTGAAGCCCGCGGATCGGACCAAGAACCGCGACGCGCTTGTCGCCATCCTCGACGCGGTGTTTGCGACCAAGCCGACGGCTTATTGGATCGAGGCGCTGGGCGGCCATATGCCGGTTGCCCCGGTGTTCTCGCTCGATCAGGCGCTCGACAATCCGTATCTGCGGACGACGGGCATGGTCGACAGCGTCGTGCATCCCGACCGCGCAGAGATGCGCGTGCTGGCCAACCCGATCAAGATCGACGGCCAGCGCCTGCCCAATCGGGCAGGGCCGCTGCTGGGCAACGACACCGAAACCGTCCTCGCAGAGGCGGGTTACGACGCGGCGGAGATCGCGGCATTCAAGGACAAGGGCATCGTTTGAGTCATGGGTAAGCTGACTGGGATCAAGGTCGTCGATCTGTCGCAATTTTTGCCGGGGCCGATGCTCTCGGTGATGATGGCGGATCACGGTGCCGAGGTGGTGAAGGTGGAACCGCTGGCCGGGGAACCCGCACGCACCCAGGCGCCGTTCGAGGCCGGCCAGTCAGTCTGGTTCCGTAATCTCAATCGTGGCAAGAAAAGCGTCGCGCTCGATCTCAAGAGCGATGCGGGCCGCGAGGCGCTATGGGCGCTGATCGACGAGGCGGATGTCTTCATCGAAGGCTTTCGTCCCGGCGTCGTGAAGCGCCTTGGCTTTGGCTATGATGCAGTGGCGGCGCGCAATCCGCGCATCGTCTATTGCTCGATCTCGGCCTTTGGGCAGACGGGGGAACTGGCGCATCACGCAGCGCACGACATGGCGGTGCAGGCGATGGCCGGTTTCCTCTCGGTCAATGACGGGCCTGACGGCATGCCGGTTGTCCCCGGCGCGCCCTCGGCCGACATGGCGGCGGGGCTCACGGGTCTTTCGGCCGTGCTGATGGCGCTCCTCGGTCGCGCGCAATCAGGGCGGGGCGACTATATCGATGTCGCGATGTTCGATTCGCTGCTGCCCTGGTGCGCGCATATCGCGGGCGGCGCGGTCGGCGGCGGAGAGCCGCCGCGCTCAACCACTCAGCGTTCGCTGGGTGGGGCCGCCTTTTACAATGTCTATGAGACCGCCGATGGCCGGCACATCGTGCTGGGCGGTCGTGAACTCAAATTCGTCGAAAATCTGTTGACCGCGCTTGGCCGCCCCGACCTTATCCCGCTGGGCAGCGAGGAGCCGGGCCCGGCGCAAGCGCCGCTCATCGCCTATCTGCGCGAAACCTTCCGCACGTCTACGCGCGCCGAATGGGTGGAGTGGTTCGCGGACCGGGACGTGGCCTTTGCGCCCGTGTTCGATTTCCAAGAAGCGTTCACCCAGCCGCATGCCGCCGAACGCGGGCTGGTGGTGGCGGTGGACGGCGCGCATCATATCGCCCCGCCCATCCGTTTTGCCAGCGATCCGGCCTGGGTGCCGGCATCGGCGCCGGAGCTCGGCGCCGATGGCTGATCGGTTATTTTTCGACTTCGATGTGCATCGCGTAGGCGAAGCGGTCACCGGGATGGTGGCTGGCCGAAATCTCGATGATACGGCCCTGCGCGTCGAGGTAGCAGCGCAGGATCCGGAGGCAGGGGCTGCGGCGCGGAATGCCCAGCTCTGCGGCGATCGGTCCGCTCGCGGGAACCGCCTGAATGTCCTGCGTGACGCTGACGACCTTGACGCCGGAAAGGCGCTCGAGCTGCTGGAAGATCGTCGACTCGTTCGGGCGGATTTCCCGCGCGGCGGCTTCGAGATCCTGATGGATATAGGCGTCGGTCAGCGCGATCGGCTCGGCGGCGCCGGTGCGCGTCCGCAGGCCGCGGAAATGATACCAGCGCCCGCCCGCCGGAACGCCGATATGGACGGCCAGCTTCTTGGGCAGCGGAACGACCCCCTGTTCGGTGAACAGATATTGGGTGTCGCGCGCATATTGCAGAATTTCACCGACGTTGGACAGCGGCTGGTGCAGCGCGCCGCCGCGTGCGGACGCGGGCTGAATGACCGTGCCCGAGCCGCGCTTGCGCTGGATAAGCCCTTCGGTCTGCAGCGCGCGCAGCGCCTCGCGGACGGTGAAGCGGCTCACCCCGTAACGCGCGCACAGCACGCTTTCGGTAGGGAACTGGGCGGGATCGGGAAAGTCGCCCCGCAATATTCCTGCGCGCAGATCTTCGGCAAGTTCCTGATAACGCGGTTTTCTGGAGCCACGTCCGGAAACCTTTTCAACGTCGGCCGACAAATTTGCGCTCCTCATCCAAAATACATGATCCCGGAGTTCTCCCGGTGAACTCATCGAACCATAGCGTCACCGAACGGCTTGCACAGCATTTACAACGGCCTGTCCAGAAAATTGTACGGACAAAAGCGCGATTTCATCTTCTCGACTGGCTAGCGTGTGTTGCCGGCGCGCGCGGCTCCGCGCTGGCGCAGATACAGGGGGCGCGCACTGACGGAAACATCTTTGAACGCACCGCCTGGCTCGGCAATGTTCTCGAGATGGATGATGTCCATCGGACGGCAATTTTGCACCCCGGCCCGGTGGTGTGGCCGGCGGCGCTAAGCCTTGGCGACGATGATCTGGACGGCGCATTGGACGCGGCGGTGCGCGGCTATGAGGCGATGATCGCCATCGGATCGATGTTGGACGCGCGCCATTATGCTTATTGGCACAACACCGCGACCGCCGGCACCTTCGGCGCTGCAGCGGCGGCGGCCAGCCGGCTCGACCTTGACAGCGCCCAGACGGTTTCGGCGCTGGGGCTGGCGGGATCGGTCACGGGCGGGCTGTGGCAGATGCGCCACGAACCGGTGATGGCGAAGCAATGGCATCTGGCGCATTGCCTGACGACGGGTGTTGCCGCCGCGCGCAATGCCGCGCACGGGATCACCGGGCCGCGCTTTATTCTGGAAGGGCCGCAGGGCCTGCTCACCGCAAGCTGCGCCGAACCCAGGCCGCTCGAACTGCCGGATCATTGGCGGATCGATGAAGTCAGCTTCAAGCCATGGGGCGCCTGCCGCCACGCGCACCCCGCCATTGACGCCGCGCTTGAACTGAAGGCGCAAGGCGCGCTTGAAGGCCCGGTCACACTGTCCAGCTACCGCGATGCGATGGTGTTCTGCGATCGGCCCAACCCGCAAAGCGTGATCGACGCCAAATTCTCGATTCAGCACGCGGTAGCGATCGTCATGGCGCGCGGCGTTCCCGTGCTCACCGATTTCGAACCCGAGGCGATCGCCGAATTGGCGCCGCTGCGCGCGCTGGTGACCGTGGCCGAGGATCTGGCGATCACTGCGGATTATCCGGCGCATTTCGGCGCTCGCATCGAAAGCGCGACCGGGCGGGTGATGCTGCGCGATGCGCTGGGCGATCCCGAACGCCCGCTTGCGGATGCGGGCATCATTGAAAAGGCGCAGGCGCTGATGGCCTGGGGCGGGATCGATCCGAGCCGCGCCGAAGCCGCGATACAGGCGGTACTCGAGGGCGACCGGGTTTCCGCAATCACCGATATTCTGGGGGAATGGCTGTGAGCGCGACCAAGAGGCTGATCGAATTTGCCCGCGCCGAGCACAGGCTGCCGGATGCCGTGCGCGACGCCGCGATCCATCTGCTCGGCGATACGCTGGCGGTAGGGGCCGCCGGGTCGACCGCGCCGGGGGCGGACGGCGTGTTCGCCGCGGCACAAGGCTGGGGCGCCGGGCAGGATGCGCGTATCATCGCGCGCGATGTGCGCCTGCCGGCTGCTGGGGCGGCGTTCGTCAACGCCTTCCAGATCCATTGTCTCGAATGGGATGCGGTGCACGAACCCGCCGTAGTCCATGCGCTTTCAACGGTCACCGCATCGGTTGCCGCCGCGATCGACCGGCGCGGCGGATGCGACCCCGACGAGGCGCTGGCCGCGCTTGCGGTGGGTGTCGACGTGGCGAGCGGGCTGGGCATTGCCGCCAGCAGCGCGCTGCGCTTCTTCCGTCCGGCCACCGCAGGGTGCATCGGTTCGGCGCTTGCCGTCGCCCGGATCGACGGTGTCGAGAATTCCGAGGATGTGCTCGGCCTTGCCTATTCGCAGGTGGCGGGCACGATGCAGGCGCATGTCGAGGGGTCGATCGCGCTGCCGCTTCAGATAGCGGGGGCCGCGCGCGCGGCGATCGCTGCGGTCGATCTCGTCAAGGCGGGGCTCACCGGCCCGCACGATGTGCTCGAAGGCCCGTTCGGCTATTTCAAGCTGATCGATGACGGCAATATTGCCGGCTATACCGATCATCTGGGGGATGTGTGGCGGATTGCCGAAGTCAGCATCAAGCCCTTCCCCTCGGGCCGTGCCAGCCACGCCGTGATCGCGACGCTCGATACGCTGATGCGCGAAGGCGCGGTCAGCGCGGGCAATGTCGCCACGATCGAGGCGTTCGTGCCGCCGCTTATCCAGCGGCTTGTCGGCCGCCCGATGCAGGCGGCGATGACGCCCGCTTATGCGCGGCTGTGCCTGCAATTGCTCGTCGCGCTGCAACTGATCGATGGCCGCATCGATCCGCGCCGCTTTACCGCCGATACCTTTGCCGATCCCGCCATCGGCACGCTTGCGCGCAAGCTGTCGATCACGCTCGACGGCAATCAGGACCCCAATGCGCTGTCGCCGCAGCGGCTTGTCGTCACGCTGAATGACGGCACCCGCGTCGAGCGCGTGATCCCGCATACCCTTGGCCATCCCGATGCGGCGATGAGCGCCGCGCAGACGGCAACCAAGCGCGGCCTCGCACGCGAACTCGCCGCCAACATCACCGATCCCCGGCTTTTTGCCGACCCGCTTTCCTATTTCACTCGTCCGGAGCCAGCATGACTTTCCCGACCTATCATGAAACGTTCGACGCCAAGCAGATGCTGGAGGATTATCCGGTAGGCGACGCTTTCACCGCTCGCTACACGACGATGAGCCGTGACGAATTGCACGCGATGCAGAATGAGCGGTTCCTGAAGCTGATGAAGCGTGGTTGGGAAGTGCCCTTCTACCAGCGCCTCTGGGGCGCGCAGGGCATCGAGGCCGGCGATATCCGCAGCCTTGACGATATCACCAAGCTGCCCGTCTACGACAAGACCGACCTGATGGCCTCGATCGCCGAATTCCCGCCTTATGGCGATTTCGCCGGGCTGGGCGGTGCGGATCGTCCGCCGACGATCTTCCACACCACCTCGGGTACCACCGGGCGTCCGCAGGCGCTGCTCTTTGGCCCCAAGGGGCGCGAGATCACCAATCTGCTCGTCGGCCGCATGTATCGCTGGCAGGGCCTGTCGCCGCAGGATGTGGTGCAGTCGGTCTATGGCCACGGCATGATCAATGGCGGCCATTATATCCGCGAAGCGGTGACGCACTTCACCAACTCGATCTTCCTGTCGGCGGGGACGGGCATCGAAACCCGCTCGGTCAACCAGGTCTCGCTGATGGCCGATTTCAACGTTTCGGTGCTGGTGGGCTTCATCGACTATATCCGCAAGCTCGCCGAAGTCGCGAAGGCGGAAGGCCTGCTGGACAAGATCAACATCAAGATGATCTGCGGCCACCTTGGCACCGAAGACCGCGCCAGTGTCGAACAGGCATGGGGCGGCGCGAAGGCCTATGACTGGTACGGCGTGGGCGACACTGGCTCGATCGCGGGCGAAGGCCCCGAGCGCGACGGTCTTTATGTCTGGGAAGACGCGCAATATCTCGAACTGCTCGACGTCGACACCGGTGCGCAGGTGGGCGCGGGCGAAACCGGCGACATGGTCGTCACCTGCTTGTTCAAGGACGATATTGCGCCCTGCATCCGCTTCAACACGCACGACATCACGCACGAACTGACCGGCGCCAACCAGACCGGCATGGTGTTCAAGCGGATCGCCGGCTTCAAGGGCCGCAGCGACAATATGGTCAAGCTGCGCGGCATCAACGTCTTCCCGCACGCTATCGGCGCGCTGATTGAAAACCGCCCCGACCTGACGGGCGAGTTCGTCTGCTATCTGCGCCGTGACGCCGCCGGCCGCGACGATATGTGCGTGACGCTGGAAAGCCGCGGCGGCACCGATGAGGCGCAGCTTGCAGGCATGCTGCGCCAGGGGCTTGGCGTCGAGGTGTCGATCGCACTGGTGGGCGCGGGCGAAACCGCACCGGCCACCCAGATCGACGTGCGCCAGAAGCCGATCCGCCTGATCGACGAGCGCAAGCTGTGATCGCCCTGCACCAGCTCGACATTGCCGGGCTGCGTGCGGCCTATGCGGCGGGCGAGACATCGCCCGCCGAGGTCGTTGCGCATTATCTTGCGCGGATCGACCAATATGATCCGGTGATCCGGTCCTATGTCGGGCTTGACCGGGACGGGGCGATGGCGGCGGCGCTGGAAAGCGGCGTGCGCCTTGCCGAAGGCCGCGCCCGCGCGCTCGAAGGCGTGCCCGTCGCGGTGAAATCGAACATCGCGGTTAAGGGGCTTGAATGGAATGCCGGGATGGAAGCCCGGCGCGGCATCGTCGCCGACGCCGATGCCGAAGCCGTCGCCCGGCTGCGCGCGGCAGGCGCGATCATCCTCGGTACGCTCAACATGCACGAAGCCGCACTGGGCGCGACGACGGACAATCCGTGGTTCGGCCAGACGATCAACCCGCACGGCACGGGGTGCACCCCCGGTGGGTCGTCGGGCGGCAGCGGGGCGGCGGTATCCGCCGGGCTGTGCGTTGCGTCGCTTGGCACCGACACGCTGGGGTCGGTGCGTATCCCGTCGGCCTATAACGGCGTCTACGGCATCAAGCCGACGCACGGCGCAATTTCGGATGCGGGGCTCGTTCCGCTGAGCGAATGGCTCGACAGCATCGGCCCCATCGCGCGGTCGCTTGGCGATCTGGAGGCGCTGCTTGCAGTGCTTGCCGATGGCGGGGCGGGCGTTGTTTCGTTCGGCCGTCTGGTGCTGCTCGACAGTTTCGACGATCTGGGCTGCGAGCCGGCGGTTCTCGCCGCCTATGAACGCGCGCTTGGCCAGATCGGCGATCTGCCGCGCGCGGCACTGTCGCTTGAGGACAATGCGGTGGGCGTACGCTTTGCCGGGTTCGTCGTCGCGGCGCGCGAACTGATCGGCCATCTCGGCGCCGTGCGCAGCGAAAAGGCGGACCAGCTTTCGAACGAACTGCGCTTCATGCTCGATTATGCCGCTGGGCGCTCGCCCGAGGATGTCGAAAAGGCCGAGGCGATCATCGCGCGCACCCGCGCGGCGGTGCGTTCGGCGGTGGGCGAGGACGGCGTCCTTTTGATGCCGACCGCGCCGCAGGCGGCCTTCCCGCACAGCGCCCGCCCGCCGGTGACCCAGTCGGCCTTCACCGCCTTTGCCAATATCGCGGGTCTCCCGGCGATCAGCATTCCGGCGGGGCTTGATGACAATAACATGCCCGTGGCCATCCAGCTGGTTGGCCCCGAGGGCAGCGAAGCGGCGCTGATCGCGCTGGCACGGCAGCTTGATGCCGGGCTGGCGGGTTTCGTGCCGTCCCCCCTGATTTGAATTTCCAAGGAGAGTTTTCGATGCGGATCATCGTTCTTTTCAACCTGAAGCCCGGCGTCGACGCCGCAGCCTATGAAAACTGGGCGCGCACCACCGACATTCCGGGCGTCAACGCGCTTGGCTCGGTAAAGGATTTCCAGGTGCACCGCGCCACCGGCGTGCTCGGCAGCGACGCGGCCTCGCCCTATGCCTATTTCGAGGTGATCGACATCACCGACATCGAAGCCTTTGGCGTCGATGCGTCGAGCGAAGCCGTCCAGAAGGTTGCCGCCGAATTCCAGCAGTTCGCCGACAATCCGCAGTTCATCCTGACGGAGACGCTGTGATGCGGCGTTTCGAGGGCAAGACCATCGTCGTCACCGGATCGGGCCGCGACAAGGGGCTTGGTCAGGCGATCCTGCAGCGCTTTGCCGATGAGGGCGCGAACTGCGTCGTTTCCGACCTTGGCAAACCCGCCGAGCATATGGGCGCAAGCGACATCGGCACGACCGACGAGATGGAAGCGGTGGCCGAGGAACTGCGCCAGCGCGGTGCCAAGGTTGCGGTGATCCCCTGCGATGTGCGGTCGGAAGAAAGCTGCGAGGCGCTTGTCGCCAGGACCGTCGAGACCTTCGGTTCGCTCGATATCTGGGTGAACAATGCGGGTATCGGCTATATCATGAAGCCGTTGCTTGAGACGACGGGTAGCGAATGGGAAGCCGTGATCGGGGTCAACCTGTCGGGCGCGTTCTACGGCACCAAGGCGGCCGCCAAGGCGATGATCGCCGCGGGCAAGGGCGGACGCATCATCAACATCGCCAGCCAGGCCGCCAAGTCGGGCTTCCCGCACATGGCGCCCTATACCAGCTCCAAGCACGGCATGGTGGGCCTTACGCGGTCGAACGCGATCGAGCTGGGCCAATATGGCATCACCGTCAACGCGGTGTGCCCCAACCATGTGACCACCGGCCTTGGTGCACGCCAGAACGAATATTTCTCGAAGCTGCTCGGTTTCGACACGGTCGAGGCGTACGTCGAGAATATGAAGCGCAAGAACCCGATGGGCCGCCCCGGGCTTGGCAGCGATACCGCCGCCGCCTGTGCCTGGCTGGCCTCGGACGACGCAGTTTACGTGACCGGCGAGGCGCTCAACGTCTCGGGCGGTGAGGAGATGCATTGATGATTGAAGAACGGATCGACTGGCCGAATAACGCAAAGCTTGCGCTGTCGGTTGTCGTCAATGTCGAGGAAGGCTCGGAAATGACCGTGGCGCGGGGTGATCGCGGCATGGAGCCGGTCGATGAACTCGGCATCCATATCAAGTCGCCGATCCGCAACTACGGCAACGAATCCAACTATCTCTACGGCATCAAGGCCGGTGCGCCGCGCATCGTGCGTCTGCTCAAGCAGTACGGCATCAAGGCGAGCTGGACGGTGGCCGCGCTCAGCCTCGAAAACCATCCCGAAATCGGGCAGGCGATCGCCGCGCTGGGCCATGAGCCGGTGAGCCATGGCTATCGTTGGGTGCACCAGTTCAAGATGAACGAGGAGCAGGAGCGCGCGTTCATCCGAAAGGCCGTCCAGTCGATCGAAAAGACGACCGGCGTGCGCCCCTATGGCTGGCTCAGCCGCTATTTCCACACCGACAACACCCGCCGCCTCCTGATCGAGGAGGGCTTCACCTATCATATGGACGATTATTCGGGTGACGTTCCGTTCTGGGACAAGGACACGGTGCCCGGCCAGCCGATCGCGATTGTGCCCTATCAGCTCGATTCGAACGACATGAAGATGTGGACCGACCCCGCGATGACGCCGACGCAGTGGCTGGAATATGCCAAGAACTGCTTCGATCAGCTGTACCGCGAGGGCGAAGCCGGTAACCCGAAGATGATGTCGCTCGGCCTGCACCTGCGCATCATCGGCCGTCCCGGCCGCATCTGGGCGCTGGAGGAATTCTTCCGCCACGTGACCGCCAGGCAGGATGTGTGGATCACCACGCGCCGCGAGATTGCGGAGCATCTGGCCACGGTGAACCCGGCATGAGCCTGCGCCTCGAAAAGCAGGGCGCGATCGCCCGTCTGCTCATCGACCGGGCGGAAAAGCGCAACGCCTTCACCCAGGCGATGTGGGAAGCGCTGCCCGTCCTGCTGGACGAGGCGATGGCCGATGACGCGGTGAAGGTGGTGATCCTGCAATCGGCAACCCCGGGCGTGTTCTGCGCCGGCGCCGATATCGCCGAATTCGGGGCAGGCGCGCTCGACCCCGAATGGCGCGAACGCAACCAGCAGGCGATCAGCCGCGCGCAGATCGAACTGACGCGCGCTGAAAAGCCGGTGATCGCCGCCATCGACGGCGACTGTGTTGGCGGCGGCTGCGGCCTTTCGATCGCGTGCGACATGCGCGTGGCGAGCCCGCGCGCACGCTTCGGCATCACGCCGGCCAAGCTCGGCCTCGTCTATTCGCTGCACGATACCAAGCTGCTGGTGGATCTGGTGGGCCCCGCACAGGCCAAGCGCATCCTGTTCACCGCGCAGTTGCTGCCCGCCGACGAAGCGCAGCGCATCGGACTGGTCGAGATTCTCGACGCGGACCCGCTGGCCGCCGCCGAGGCGCTGGCGCAGACGATCGCCTCGGCATCGTCGCACAGCGTGCGCCAGACGAAGAAGATCGTCCGGCGCATCCTCGACGGGCAGGCCGATGATAATGCGGAAACCGCAGCGCTGTTCGGGGCCGCCTTTACGGGGCCCGATTTCAAGGAGGGCGTCTCGGCCTTCCTCGAAAAGCGCAAGGCGGTTTTTCGCTGAACCTTTCAAACGGGCCGCACCCCCAGGGGATGCGGCCCGAACTTTTTCCGGGAGTGGATGTGTGAGCGAATATCTGACGCATGGGCGGATTGCCGGTGGCGTTATCTCGACCCCCGATCTGGACGGCGCGCTGGCGGACTATCAGGGCTGTCTTGGCCTGAAGCTGGTCGAACAGGGCGTGCTCGACGGCGAACTGGCGGCAAGCTGGGGGTGCCCCAAAAGCGCGGGCGCGCGCTTTGCGACGCTGCAGCCCATGAGCGGGGTGCCTTGTTTCCTCCGGCTGGTCGAGGCGCCGCTGCCCGCCGATTTCAAGCCGACGCGCACCTATGGCTGGGCGGCGTATGAGCTGACGGTGCAGGACGTGTTCGGCTGGCCTAATCGGCTGGCGGGCACCGGCTTCGACATTGTCGGTCCGCCCAAGGCGCTTGAAGGCTTGCCCTATTTCATCCCCATGCAGGTGACGGGGCGGGGCCGTGAGATGATCTATCTCAACGAGGTGGCGGACAATACGCCGACCTCGGACCTGCCCAAGGCGCGGTCGCTGACCGATCACATCTTCATCGTGATCCTTGCGACGCCCGATCGCGAAGCGAGCCTGAAATGGTTTGCCGAGGCGCTGAAGCTCGATATCTCGTCGAGCTACACGCTCGCTTATTCGATGATCAACAACGCCTTTGGGCTGGACAGCGATTATCGCACAACGATCACCATGGTGCAGAAGGATCGCCTGCCGATCGTCGAGGTCGACGACTATCCGGCCGGGGCGACGGTGCGTCAGGGCGACGCGCACATGCTGCCGCCGGGCAATGCGATGATCACGCTTGCGGTGGATGATCTCGACGCGCTCGATGTCGCCTTCATCGCGCCGCCGGTCGCACGCGCGGGCGCGGTTTATGGTGGCCGTCGTGCCGCCACCGTGCGCGGCGTCGCGGGCGAACTGATCGAACTGCTCGAAATCGGCAAATAAGCACAGGCGCGGGCATGGCGGCATCGGCCGTCATGTCCGCGAGGCCTTTGTTCAGGCCGGTTGCAGACGTAGCGAACCGTTGCGCGGGGGCGCCAAAGCGCCGAGCAGCGGGGCGACCGACAGGCGCGATAGGTGCTGCCATATCCCGTAGGACAAGAGCAGCGTCAGCCCGGTGATGGCGATTGCCTTGATGGCAACGGGCAGCGCCAGATAATGGCCCAGCCAGACCAGCAGCACGACCACGGGCATGTGGACCAGATAGATGACGAAGGATGCGGCCACGAGCCGCTGGACGAGCGGGATTGGCTTCGAGAGATAGCGCCGCGCCACCACGATCAGCATCTGGGTGAGGGTGAGCGCCGCAAAGGTCGCGAGAAAGCGGCCGAGCGAGGGCGACAGCGCATCGAGCAGCGCTAGGCTTCCGGCAGCGGTTGCGATGCCGATAACGGTGATCTCCGGCGAAAAACGGCTGAACGCCGCCATCAGCTGCGGCGCACGCGCGAGGAAGACGCCCAGCAGGAAATAGGGGGCATAGGCGATCAGTTCGTCGATGCGCAGAATCTGCTGGGGGAGGTTGGTCGCCAGCCCGGCGATGTAGAACATCTCGACCGCGCCGGCCTCCCACGCACCCAGCAACAGCGCGACGCCGAACAGCACGGCGACATGATAGCGCGCAAGCCAGCGGTCGGTGGTGGGCCGCAGCATGGCGGTGCGGAGCGCGGGGCGCCACCAGGCGACGAGCGCAAGCGCCGCGCTGCAATAGAGAAGCACGACGATGAACCAGAGGTGGCGGACCCAATAGCCGCCCGACACCGCCGAATTATGCGCCCAGGACGAAAGCGCCTCGGGTAGCGCAAGGTTGGAGAGCTCGCAGACAAGGTTCATCAGCGGCACGAGCAAGATGAGGCAGGCCAACGCCGGGGGCACCAGCCGCTGCACGCGCCCCTGAAGCCACGCCACGGGGTCGCGCCGGGCAAGCAGTAAGGCCGCAAAATAGCCCGCGATCACGAAGAAGGCGGGCATCCGGAACAGGTGGATGAATTCGGCAAGATAGGTGAAGATCGGCAGCCCTTCGCCCGAGCGGACGATCCAGTCCTGGCCCGGCCGATAGGAAAGCGCGATATGATAGGGGATGCCCAATATCATGAGGAACGCGCGCATCGCGTCCCAGGAATGATCACGTTGGCCTTGCTTCATGCGACTCCACCAGATGCAGTGGAATGCTAGGACGGTGAAAGGTGGGTGGGGTCAATCGGGGGCAGGGGCGTTGACCGCCGCTTTGCCACGGCCCGGCCAAAGCCGGTGGAAATTCATGGTCGGAGGGGGCGATGCCGGCGCCTGAACCGGCACCGCCCGAGGAAGTGTTCAGAAGGACCCTTACCAGGTCTTGCCGCCGACCCAGTCGCCGGCCGCTGCGTTGAACGCGCGGATCTGGATGTCGGACCAGATATCGGCCTTGTAATAGGGGTCATTTTCCAGAAGCGCGCGCGCCTCGGCTTCGCTTTCGGCCTTCACGACGAGCAGCGAGCCGGTGAAATTGCCGTCTTCATCGCGCAGCGGGCCGGCGATGGCGAGACGGTCGAGCCCGGCTTCGACATGGCCGAGATGCTCCTTCAGCTTTTCCATGCGGGTTGCCGTGGCACCGGGCTTGTCCGTGGTGATGATGGCGTAGAGTTTCGACATGGGGATTTCCTTTTTGTGTGGGGGACAAGGGATAGGGGAAAAGCCGATCAGGCCGTGATATCGGGCGCCTCGATCAGGATCACCTGGCATTCGCAAATACCCTCCCGCAATGTGCGGGCTTCGGTATATTCGGGCGAGTTCCAGAAGGCGAGCGCGGCCGCCTTGCTTTCCCATTCAGAGATCACGACCGAGCCGCCATCGCCGAAGCTGCCTTCGAGCGCCTCGGCGCCCGGCGCGCGCATGCGGTATTTGCCGCCGAATTGCTCGAGCAGCTCGGCCGCGCGGGGCGCATAGCCGGCAAGGAATTTCTCGCGGTCCGAAACGGTGGCGGTGACGACCAAATAGGCGGGCATTTCAGATTTCCTGTTCTGGATTGGAAAAAGAAAGGGGGACGGAACGCATGGCAGGCCGTGCGATCCATCCCCCCTTCAATGTCGTGTCAGCGCGTTCAGAACGACTTGCTGACCGTCAGGCCGAATTCCGGCTTGCGCGCGGGTGTGATGCCGAAGGCGCGGGCATAGTCGCCCGAGGGCGCACGCGGTGCGGGCACATCGAGATAGCGGAGGATGCCGACCGGCGTTTCGTCGCCGAGCACATTCTTGCCATAGACCGCGATGCGCAGGCCGTTGTCGTCGTGGATACCCGCCTGCAGGTTGAGCTTGGTCGAGCTGCCGCTTTCGGCGAGGTTCAGTACCTGCGCGAAATAGCTGCTGCGATAGATCACGTCCGCACCCGAGAAGAAGGTCCAGTTGCGGCCGAACTCGTGGTTGAAGCGCAGGCCGAGCGAACCGGTGTGCTTCGAGACGAGCGGCGGACGGTTGCCTGCGATCGACGCGGCGTCGCGGCAACCGGGCAGGTCGAGATTGACGGCGCTGCCGGTCTTGCATGCGCGGCCCAGTTCCTGAACGGCCTTTTCGGGTTCGATGCCACGACGGAATTCAGCGTCTAGGAAGGTGTAGTTGAACTGCAGCTTCAGGATCTTGCCGACGAGCGGCAGCTGGCCGTCCAGCTCGACACCGCGGATGCGGGTGCGGCCGATATTGACGCTGTAGCTGTCGACCGTGTTGTTGGCGACATAGGTGTTGGTGAGGACCTGGTTCTTGTAATCCTGCCAGAAGGCCGAGACGTTCAGATAGTCGAAGCCGAATTTCGACGTCTTCATCCCGATTTCATAGTTGGTCAGTTCTTCTTCGTCGAAGATCGACACCGGTGCATTGGCCTTGTTGAAGCCACCCGGCGAGTTGCCCTGCGAGAACTGCGCGTAGAAGGACAGGTTGTTCTCGGGCTTCCAGTTGACCGTGATGCGCGGCAACGTCGCCTTGAAGGTGGCGTTGCGCTCGGCTGCGGTGCCGACGATCTGGTTCGGGTTGGCGAACGGGATGCTGGCGAGATAATCGGCGTCGAACACATCGCCCACGCGGTAGGTGGGGGTGGTTGCGCGGACCTTGTCGATCTGGTGGCGCAGTTCGGCACCGATCGTGATCGTGTCGGTCACATCGAAATCGATGCCGCCGAAATAGGCGCGGTTCTTGACGAGCCGTGCGTCGAGCAGTGCTTCGGGGCCGACTTCGCTCAGTTCGAGATATTCGGTCATCGGCGTCTGCTTGTCGTGGCTGAAGAACACACCCACGCGCCAGCGGAAGCGGTCTTCACTCGGCGAATTCAGACGGAATTCGTAGGTCTGCGTCTTGCGGCGTTCGCCATTGGTCGTCTCGAAGCTCGAATAGCGGCAATCCTGATTGGGAAGCGCATAAAAGCCGGTGCCGCACAGCGCGGGGGGCAGAAAGGCGTAGAAGCGGTCGTCATAGGTCTGATCGACGCCGAGCACTTCGGTCATGTCGCTATAACCGGCCTGGAATGACGCCTCATAGCCGGAACCCGCGATGTTCCACGAGATATCGCCGATGAAGCGGTCGGCATTGCGATAGAGGCCGGGGCGCTTGAGGCGATCGGTGTTGACGCCGAAGCTGGTGGGCGCGGAAACCTTGCCGCAATAATAGGTGCGGGTGTCGAGGAAGCAGTTGTTCTGCGACGCCGGCTGGAGCGCGATGGCGAAATGGCCGTCATCGTCTTCCTGGTGGAGCCAGCGGATCGAGGCGCTGACGTCGGCAATAGGATCGAAGAACAGGCCTGCGGTGTACTGCTTGGTCTGCTGGTCGCCCAAGCGTTCGCCGGGAATGGCGCTGTTCTTGAACTGGCCGTCGACGTCGAAATATTTCGCGCCGATCTGGAAGCCGATGCCGTCGATGATCGGGCCGGAAAGCGAACCGGCGATCTCGCGGCGGTTGTAGCTGCCGATCGTGCCCTGCACCTTGCCTTCAAGCTCGCCGCCCGGGCGCTTCAGCACCACGTTGACCGCACCCGAAAGCGTGCCGCGCCCGAACACCGCCGACTGCGGGCCCTTGATGACTTCGATGCGGTCGATGTTCGCGAGGTCGAGTGACGAGAAGTCGCCGAGATAGGGCGCACCGTCGAGGAAGATGCCAACCTTGCCGTCGCTGAACAGGATGTTCGATGCGCCGCGCATCACGGGGCGGTCACCGTCGCGACCGAACGATTCCTGAATCTGGAAGCCCGGGGTGAAGTTGGCGATATCGGTGACGGTGTTCGCCATCTTGTCCTGCAGCGAGGCGTTGTTGAACGCGCTGACGGCGATGGGGATGTCGAGGACGGTTTCTTCGCGCTTGCGCGCGGTGACGACGATCGAATCGGCTTCGCCGTCGTCGGCCGACTGCGCCAGTGCTGCCTGGCTGGTCAGCGCGATGGTCGCTGCCGACAGCGCCAGCGTGAATTTACGTCCCGAGATACCCAAAATCTGCATGTAAAGCCCCTCCGGAAAATATCCGATAATGCGACGCGCAGCATCGCAGAGGCCTTAAATTTGTCCAGACAAATCTAACAAATATGTCCGGACATTTTGACGATTTTAATACGGAATGTTCCGAGGTGTTGCAAAATTCCCGCACCTTTCAGGCACAAAAAAGGCTCCATATGCGCTGTGCATATGGAGCCATAATGGCTGAGTGCAAACCGATCCATGCTCGGCTCGCGCTACGAAAACGCTACGGAAGGTGGATGTTTCGGGGGGCTGGTCGGCCGTGTGGGGAAGGTTTTCAGGCCTTCCCCGCCGCCGACTCAGAAGCGCAGCGTGGTATCAAACCCGATGCTGCGCGGGTTGTTATAGTTTCGTGTCACAATGTTTCCGAACGCGGCACCAAAATCGATTCCCGCAATGCGCGACGCATCGTCGAAGATGTTCTTCACAAAGAAGGACATTTCCGCTTCGCTCTTGCCCACGGGGATCTTGCTGAACAGCAGCCGCGCATCCACCACCGTCGCGGCGTCGGCGCGGGTGGAATAGATGTTTGGATCATAGGTCGGATCCTTGCTGTACGGTAGCGCCGCATAGGCCGAGTTGTAGTTGAGATCGACCATGAAGTTCACCTGCAGATCGTCGCCCTTGTACAGGCGGACATCGCCGCTGGCCGATGCCGTCCAGCGCGGGACGAAGACGAAGGACCAGCTATCGGCGACGTTGGGTCCGCCTTCGACCGCATAATATTCGGTGAAGCGCGGATCGGTATGGCCGACATTGGCTGAAATGCGCAGCCAATCGACCGGGCGGGCGGTGGCTTCAAGCTCGAACCCCTTGATTTCCGAGCGCGCGCCATTGGCGGTCAGCGTCACGAAGCCGTTGAGCGTCGGCGAGAAGATCTGGATCTGCTGATCGACATGCTTGTCGAAATAGGCGGCAGCATTGAGCTGCAGCTTGCCGTCGAACAGCCGGGCCTTGGCGCCGATTTCGTACGATTTGACGCTTTCCTGCTCATAGGGCGTCATCGCGGCGCGAATGTCGCTGGCATCGGCCGAGAAGCCGCCGCTTTTGAATCCTTCCGAATATTTGGCGTAGATGTTGAAATCGGGGCTGAAGGCATATTTCGCGATGAAGGTTGGCGTCGTGCCCTTGAAGGTCTTGGCGCCGTGCGTGCCATCGGGGATGGTGACGAAACCGGCCGCCGAGGCAAAGCGCGTGATCGACTTGCGTTCGTTGCTGTACCGCAGGCCCGCCGTCAGCGTCAGTTTTTCATCCAGAATGGGCGGGGTGTAATCGACCTGACCGTAAACCGCATAGGCGCGGGTCTTGAATAGCGCCTCCGATTCCAGCGTCATGCCGAAGAATTGCTGCGGGTTCGAAACGTCGCCCTTGTCGCTGAAATAATAGACGCCGCCGGTATAGTTGAAATGTTCGCCGACATTGCCGCTTGCCTGCAATTCCTGCGAGAACTGGTGATAATCGAGATCGGATGCGGCGGCCGCGAGCGGCAGCGGAGAGGCGTCGAGATCGAGCGACTGGCCCCAGTCCATCTCGCGGAACGCGGTGATCGACTTGATCGTCGCATCGCCCACATCCCAGGTCCCGGTCAGCGCATGGCTGTAGCTCTTCACGCGTTCGTAGAGTGGGGCGTTGTCGACGCCGGCCGACGAATAGGCCGTGCGCGGGCGCTTGCCGTCCTGCACATAAAGATGGAGCGGGACCCCGCTGTAGATCGGTGAATTGGGATCGAAGATGCCGCCTTCGCCAACGCTCTGCAGGGTGCCGCTGCCCGGGGTGTTGCGGATGCGGTTGAAATCGAACGCATAGTCGAAGATCAGATCGGGTGTGGGTTCGAAGCGGACGGCCGCGCGCAGCGCCCGGTTGCTTTCGTCGCCAAGCCGGCTGACGGTGCGCGGCTGGGCCGGGATGCCGGCATAGGGATTGGACGAAACCGAAATATAGCCGTTTCGTTCGCTCATCAGGCCCGACAGCTTGACGCTGAAATCGCCGAAGCGAGGCAGATCGATTGATCCCTGCAGCAGGCGGCGGCCGAAATCGCCCGCACCCACCTTGATCTTGCCGCCCAGTTCGCCGCTCGGCTTCTGCGTGACGATGTTGATCGCGCCGGCCAGCGTGTTGCGGCCGAACAGGGTGCCCTGGGGGCCGCGCAGCACCTCGACATTAGCGATGTCGGCGACGTCCATCGTCGACCCGGCTGCCTTGCCGAAATAGACGCCGTCGATATAGAGTGCCGCCGCCGGTTCGTAGGCCGGGTTGGGGTTTGCGGTCACCGAACCGCGGATCTGGATATAGGTGGTCGTGTTGCTCGAGCTTTCGATCACCTTCACGCTGGGCGCGAGGCCGTCGAGCGAGGAAATGTCCGAGATATTGCGCGCCTCGAGCATCTGACCGGTAAAGGCCGAGATGGCGACGGGTACGTCCTGAAGATTTTCCTCGCGGCGGCGTGCGGTGACGACGATGTCCTCGACACCGCCCTGGCTGGCGACCGTTTCGGTCTCCTGCGCATGGAGCGGTGCCGACGACAAGGATGCCAAAGCTGCGCCAGACAGCAGCACGGCTTTGGCAGGCAATGAGTTACGAACAGTGAATAGGCGCATAAATCCCCTCCAGGAATGTTTTGATTTTTGTGTGCGCTAGATGTCGACTGTGGCGTTTACTGACGCTGGGACGAGATATTGCCCCCATCGACGACGAATTGTGCGGCGGTGATGTAGCTGGCTTCATCCGACAGCAGGAAACGTACCGCGCGGCCGATTTCCTCGGGTTCGCCGATGCGGCCAAGCAGGATGCGGCGTTCGAAATACCCGGGTTCGAGATTGTCGACCGCGGGCTGCATCATTGGCGTGGTGATCTGGCCGGGCGAGATGCTGTTGATGCGGATATTGTCGCGCGCCAGCCGGTCCGCGAGCGAGCGGACGAGTGACAGCACGCCGCCCTTGGCGGCCGAGTAAATCGGGTTCACGGCGTTGCCGAGCGTGGCGTTGATCGAGGAGGTCGCGACGATCGCGCTTCCCGGATTGGCCTTCAGATCATCGAAGAACGCCTGGATAAGCAGCGGGATGGGGCGGAGATGGACGTTGATGCCGTCATCCCAGCTCTGGACGGTCAGCCCGTCGAGCGAGTCAGTGTCGACTATCCCGGCGCAGTGGACGATGCCGCCCACCGAAGGCAGGCTGTCGCGGCTGTCCTTGGCGGCGTTCAGAATCGCCTGTGGATCGCGCACATCGACGGCATGGGCGGAGGCGGTGGTGCCGAATTCATCGCGGATCTTCTGCGCGGCATCTTCGGCGCGCGTGGCGTTGATATCCCAGATCGCAACGCTGCGGCCGACGGCGGCCAGCGCGCGTGCCGATGCAAAGCCCAATCCTGATGCACCGCCGGTAATGACAACGCCCGTGCCCGGCGCACCCAATTTTGGGTTGATATCCTGCATTCAATGCTCTCCTAATATGCCTACGCGTCAGTAGGTTTAATGAAGGGGTAAAATTGGCTGGGCAGCATGTCAATCGGGGATAAGCGGAAAGCCGCGCGGCGCTCGCGTCTTGCGCCGTCGCGTACACAGGGCCAGAACGGCGCGATGATCGAAACCACCACGCGCGCCCGGCGCGGCCCCCAACGCGGCGTTGCGCGCAGCACCACCGCCGAGGATATATTGAACGCGGCCGAGCGGATATTTGCCGAGCTTGGCTTTGCCGGCGCCAGCCTGGACGACATTGCCGACGCCGTCGGCATCCGGCGACCGTCGGTGCTGCATCATTTCAGGTCGAAGCGCGCGATCTATGACGCGGTCGAAGGCCGGATCTTCGAGGAACTGGACCGCCGGGGCGCGGCGCGCGATGCCGGGCTGGCGCCCGCAGAGGCGCTGTGGGCGCTGCTCGACACCTGGCTGCAGTTCATGATCGCGCGGCCGCATGCCGCCCGCATCATCGCACGCAATTCGGCGGATCTGGTGTCGCGCACCGAAGGCAATCCGACGCTGTTCTCGGAAAGCGCGGTTTTCGCCTTTGACGAGATCCTGCGCGATGGGATCGCCAAAGGGGTGTTCCGCGATGTGAAGCCCGCGCTGGCGCTCAACATCATCGGTTCGGCCATCCCGGCCTATGTCTGCAACGCCGAGCAACTCGGCAAGGGGCGCGGCTATACGGCGGACGCGCCTGAGACGCTTCAATCCTTCCGCGAGATGCTTCAGGCCGCCCTGCGTGGTATCTTGATCGCATAGATCCGGTGCCGCCCCGTGGCGGCGCGGCACCGGTCATGGATCAGAGCCGCGTGGCCACCGTGCGCGCGGCGCTTTCACCCGATTCGAGCGCGGCTTCCATGCCTGCATCGTTGCGGCCAAGGTGTTCGCCGGCAAAGTGCAGGCGCCCGGCTGCGGGCAATGTCGCGGCGGCGAGCGCCGCGCCCTGACCGGGGGCGATGTGATGATAGATGCCGCGGGCAAAGGGGTTCTTCTGCCAGCTATGCACACGCAACAGCCGCAACTTGCCTTTGGCTGACGGACGCGCGGCTTCGATCCGGCGAATGATCTCCGCCGCAGCGACGTCGGGGGCAAGGCGATCGAGCTGATCGGCATTGGGGCCGGACAGCCAGACCTTGAGCACCGCAGGATCGTCGCCCAGCGCAAAAACGCGGCCGATCAGCGGATCGTCGCTCCAGATCGTCTCGGGCAGGCCGTCCTGCTTCCAGAACGGATCGCTTGCCGCCAGATAGGCAAAGCTCGCGCGGCTATAGGGCAGGCCCGCGATCATCGAGGCCATGTCGCGGCCGATCGGTGCCTCGACCGCGATGGTGCGCAGCGCGGCAAAGGGAATGGTGCAGATGCAGTGGCGCGCGCTCAGCGTTCGTCCCCCGGCCAGCGTCACGCGGACGCCGTCAGCGGTTTCTGCAATGCCGGTCACCAACTGCCCCAGACGCGGCTGCGCCTTGAGCGCGGCGGCCATCGCCTCGGGCAGGCGCTGCGATCCGCCGGTCAGCATCAGGATTTGGCCGGGGCTGGCCCGGAAGATCGCGGCGGTGCGCGCGAGTTGCAGCGCGGACAGCGTGTGGATGCTGTTGCCGTTCAGGTTGGCGTCGATCAGCCGCAACGCCTCGGCACTGGCGCCCAGATTGGCCAGCGCCTGCGCATAGGGAATGTCGAGCGCGGCGGCCGAAGCCCCGGTCCATGCCTCGGGCCCCGCAAGCGGGCCGAACCGCGCGCCGTAAAACCCGCCAAGCGCCGCGGGCGGCACCGCGCGTTCGGGGCCAATCAGTCGGTTGGCCGGGGTGGTCGCCCAATCGCGCATCGTCACGCTTTGCCCGTTGATGACATAGAGTGCGTTGCGTTCGATCGATGGCGCAGGTTCAAGTCCGATGCCGTGTGCCTTGGCGAGGCCGAGCACACGGTGATAGCCGCTACCCACCTGAACGCCGCCCGCCTCCGGGCGACCGGGCAGATCGTCGAGCGTGTGCATACGGCCGCCGATGCGCTGCGCGGCTTCGAGCAGGACGACGCGCGCGCCCGCGGCCTCAAGCTGGGTGGTGGCAGCGAGCCCGGCCAGCCCGGCGCCGATCACGATCACGTCTGCCTCGGTCTTGCCCCAGGCCATGCGCGGCGCAGCGCCGGCCACCAGCGCCGCACTGGCGCCGATCAGCGCGTGCCGTCTGCTGAGCGGGCGCATCAATGCGCCTTGTGCGGATTGAGTTCGGCGCCAGCGGCGGCCTTGCGCCCTTCGACCCACTTCTTGAACACGGTCCAGGTGGTTTCGTTGGGGCGTGTGTCGTCAGCGGGCGGCGGCGTGGCATAATCGGGATAGCTGGTTGCGATCTCGTCCTGCAGCACCTTGGGCAGATCGGCGATCCGGTCGACCTTGGTGCCGACCGCATTGAAGATCATGATCCCGTCGCGTCCACGCATCTTCATCCACGGCATCCAGTCGGACACGCGGACCCACGAGATGGACGGGTAGGCGGTGGGATATTTGGTGTCGAGGATCTCGTCGGCCCGCGCCATGAAGTCGAAAATCTCCATCGCGTGATATTTGCCGCCAACATAGTCCTGATAATCGCCGGCCAGCACATTGTGGTAGAAGAGCGGAATTTCCATCGGCATGGCGAGCCACTGGCCCATCCGGCTATAGCCGGGATTGAACGGCTTGCCGTCGGCCGAATAGGGGAAGATCGTCGGCACGTTCACCGGATCATTGGCGATCTGCATCACCTCAACCGTCTCGCCAGTCCACGGATTGGTCCAGTTGCGGACGATTTCGCCGGTCTTTGCGTCGGTGAATACCATCAGCTCGCGGCTGACCTGGCGATAGCCCTTGCCGCGCTTGGCGTCGGTGACGGTGGTGCACTGGCGGACGTTCATGCCCTCACCGGTGAAGAGCAGCCGGTCGGGTTCGCCGTTGACGCGCGAATAGACCTTGGCCGACCAGCGATAGATCGCAGGCTTGCCATCGGCGGCCCCGCACTGGGCGCGCTTGGCGATTTCGACGGCGTCTTCGGGTTTGGCGGGGTCGAGCGTGCGCGCCTGCGCCAGCGGTGCGGCGAATGTGCACAGCATTGCCGTGCCCGCCAGAACGATCTTCTTCATGCCAGTCTCCCCATCAAGCCTTGAACGGCGCATGACGGGTAAGCTAGCGCGGACGCTGGAAGAGGCAATATGTCCGGACAAATTATTGTTGTCTGAACGGATTTGGCCGGATTTCCAACTGTTGGGCCGGGGGATGCGGGCAACATCCCCCGGCCAGGCGGATCACGACGCGGCGTTTTTCTGCATATAGGCGATGATCGCCTGGCGCTTTGCGGCATCGGATTCGCCCGGGAAGCCCATGCGGTTTCCGGGGACGGCCTTGTTCGGTTCGGCGATGAAGGCGTCGAGCGTTTCGGCGGACCAGGTGATCCCGCTGTCCTTCATGGCCTTGGAATAGGTGAAGCCCTTTTTCGTCCCGGCCGGCTGGCCGAGAATGCCGTGAAGATTGGGCCCCGAACGCTTCGGACCGTCCTTTTCGAAGCTGTGGCACGCCGCGCAGCGGGCCACCGCGTCGGAGCCGTCAGCGGTTTTCTTGGCGCCGTCATCGCCGCCGCATGCAGCGAGCATCAGGGGAAGGGAAAGGGCGAAGAGGTAGTTTTTCATGGGCGACCGAAGTTCCTCAAGAGGGGCGGGCGAAACCGAGCACGCCGGGGTTGATGAGCCCCTGCGGATCGAGTGCCTGCTTGATGGACGAGAGCAGCGCATCGGCCTCGGGCGTCAGCGCTTCGCGATAAGGGTAGGTGCGGCCGATCTGGTTCGACGCGGCCCCAAGGCGGCGGAACAGTTCCACTGTTTCACGGCGCAGCGTGTCGACCAGCGCGCGGGCCTCGGGGTTTGCTGCTGCTTCGGGGAAGCTGGCGAGGAAGCCGGGCTCGGCGGCCTGTCTGTGGATCGGGTTCAGCGTGTCGCGCCAGCGAAAGACCGGCTCGAAGCTGAAACAGTGGTTGGCGAGAGCGGAGACGAGACGGGTGTAATGCACCCCGTGCTTGTCCATCTCTGCCTGCCAGGGGGCGATCATCTCGTCGAACGCCGCGATCAGGCGGCGCGCGTCGGAATGCGCGACCTTGGCGTTGAGCGCTGCCCAGCGCCCGCCATCGGGGCCAAGAATGCCGTTCAGATTGGCGAACAGTTCGGCGCGCGCCACACGCGGGATCGTTGGGGCCACAGCAAAACCGCCCGCTTCGGTTGCGATCCGGTGCGCCTCGGCCAGATCGGCCTCGACCGCGCCGGGCGTGCGTCCGGCCGCCGTCAGGTGCAGCGAAAAATGCCCTTCGGGGATGAAGTCCATCCCGCCCTTGGCGAGCGAGGCGAGCGCCTTCACGGCCTTGATCGCACCGCCTGCGCCGCGTGCCACCGACACCGCGGTCTTGGCCATGGTGGCGGCATCGGCATCGATGGTCCCGGCTGCGCTGGGATCGAGGATATAGACTTCCTCGGCCAGATCGGCGCGGGCGATCTCGGACAGCGCGTCGGCGGCTTCCTCGATCGTGCGGAAGGCGAAGCTGGCAAAGCCCGTTTCCGAAGGTGTACGGATCAGGCGGAAGCTGGCTTCGGTCTTGATCCCGAACATGCCGCAATCATGCGTGAACAGGCCGGTCAGGTCGGGGCCGAAGGTCCGCAGGATGGGCTTGCTTTCCACCGCAAGCGATCCCTGTCCGGTGCGCAGCAGGCTGCCATCGGCCAGCGCGATCTCGATCCCGAGAACGACCTCCGCCGCAGACCCGTAGCGCGCCGATCCGAAGAACAGCGCACCCTGGCCAAGCCCGCCGCCCACACTTGCCCCGGCCCCCGAAAAGGTGCCGATAAAGGGCAGTCGCAGGCCGAGCGGCTTTAGCGCGTCCTGGATCTGCTTCCATGTTACGCCTGCCTGGACGGTGATGGTGAGATCCTGTTCGGAGATCGACAGGATGCGGTTCATGCCGCCCATGTCGATCGTGATCGAGCGTTCGGACTGGGGGGCATAGCCGCCAGTATAGCTCAGCCCGCCGCCGCGCGGCAGCACGGCATAGCCGCGCGACGTGGCGGCGGCGACTGCGGCGGCCACGCCCTGCGCATCGACCGGGCGGACCACGGCGGCCGGGCGCCGCGCGTTCACATGCACGTCGCTGGCGACGAAATCGAGCGCGTCGGCGTCGGTGCGCACCGCCTCCGCCCCAAGGGCGGCGACGAGTGCGGTGAGGACGTCGGCATGGCTCATGCGGGCTTCCACACGCTGACGATGGCGATCGCGGTGATGAAGACCCAGAGGAGCAGCAGCACCGAGGTGGCGCGCACATAGGTGCGCTTGATGATCGCGTTGGTTTCGTCGGTGGGCCCCTCGCGCGCCATGATCGCCCAGGTGCGGAAGTGCGAGATCAGCGCGATGCGGATGCCGACGCCGCACAGCATGACGCCCGCGAACATCGCCAGCTTCCAGCGCAGCCATTCGGGCATGGGCCACTGGCCACCGATCAGGCTGA
The DNA here is from genome assembly GCF_033025475.1 of Sphingomonas sp. C3-2. Taxonomy (NCBI): domain Bacteria; kingdom Pseudomonadati; phylum Pseudomonadota; class Alphaproteobacteria; order Sphingomonadales; family Sphingomonadaceae; genus Sphingomonas; species Sphingomonas sp. C3-2. The sequence goes on along the minus strand of NZ_CP130322.1, from coordinate 1,428,747 downwards.
CCGCGGCGGCGACGAGGACGGCCATGAACACGTAGCGCGAGCCACGGTCGATCGCGCCCAGCGTCTTGCCGATCGGGCTGTGGCGCAGGCGGTGGACCAGTTCGACAAAGCCGAACCACAGCGCGCCGAAGATACCGAAGCCAATCGCGGTTGCCTGACCGCCGGGGATATAGCCGTAAAGCGCGGCGATTGCGGGCCCAAGGCTCGCCTGCAGCACAAGCGCATAGCGGACATGCTGGTCCACATGCATCACGTGCTCCATCAGGCGCGAGCGTTCCGCGAACGGCATGCGATCGCTGTACGACACATAGCGATAGGTGCTGTTGATCACGAACTCGGAACCGAGCCAGTACCCCAGAACCGCGATATGCGCGGCGAGAAGCCAAGGTTCAATCATATGCCTTCACCTGTCTTGTCATAGGCGGTGAGTTCGTAGGCGGTCTGCATATAGCCGCCGACCTGCGCCTTCAGCAGCACATATTCGCCGTCATCGGTGCACCACAGATCATAAGGCGGGTGTTCGAGCAGCAGGCCGGGAATGTCGACAAAGCGGAAGTGCAGCGCCTCGAACTTGCCGGCGGCAACCTTCACCGTTTCGCGTCCGACAAATTCGATCGCGAGATCGATGCCGAACAGCATCGGGCCGGTGGCGCCGCGATGATCGGGGGAGGAGAGGAGGATGTTCTTCACCACCTGCACGCCCGGCCCCTTGGACAGGTCGTACAGGCTGAGCAGGAAGCCGTCGTTCACCATCGCATGGTTGCCGAACGCCGGAAGCGGCTCCTTCAGTTCCATGCGCTGCGAAACGCGGCCCTCGACCGAGGTGAAGGCTTCGCATTCGGCCTCGGTATCCGAAAAGCGGAACCAGCCCGAACCGCGAAATTCGCCGCCAACGGCGATGCGCACGAAGCTTTCCTGCGGGCGGCCATCGGCGCCGATGCGCAGGTTGACGTCGCGCACGACCGATGGGGCATCGTCGATCTCGCCGTGCGCGGCGATGGTGCGGCACCCGTCGACATGATGGTCGATGCGGAAATGCTCGCGCCCGCGCCCCTGGCCCATGCGTTCGGGCTTGGTGCTGGTGTAGAGGATGGTTCCGGTGATGCTACGGGTTACGCCACGGGTCATTTCCAGACACCTTTGTCACGAAGGTAACGGCCGGCATCCTTGAGGTCGCTCGGCACGTAGGTTGAAAAGAGATTGGGCGGGAAGCGCGGCGTGTAGCCGTTCAGCACGTCCATATAGAGCTGCGGGTGGATCGTCGGCTGGCGATGCCGCGCGCGGAAGGCGCCGATCGGAATGCGCGCCATGACCAGCGTCTCATTGGGCGATTTGGCGATGGCGATGGGTTCGCCATCGGGGCCGTAGATCGCCGACCCGCCGGCATTACTGTCTTCGAAAAAGGGCGAGCCGGGCGACACCGCATTGTTGGCAATTGCAGTATAGACGCTGTTGTAGAGCGAGGTCGCGGCGATATCGGTCGGCACGAAGCCCCCCGTCGCGGTGCGCAGGATAACCTCCGCCCCCTTCATCGCCAGCGCGCGGAACAGTTCGGGTTCGCGCTGGACCGAACTCATCGCCAGATTGCCGATCGGCGTCTGGACGACGGGGAGGATCGCGTCGCGCCCGTACATTTCGACGAAGCGGTCGAGCACGTCGTAGATCGTGGTGGTGAACAGCTCGATCTCGCCACCGAAAACGCCCTTGATGTTGCGGGCCTTCCAGTCGCGGGCAAGGATCTTGCCGTCCGGCCCGATCATCGTCGTGATCGACAGCGCATGCCCCGGCCAGTCGGGATCGCGCGCATAGGAGCCGAAGACGATATAGATGCCGTACTGGCGCGCCTTTTTCGCGATTTCCTCGGTTTCGGCGCCGGGGATTTCGATGGCGACCTTGAGGACGTCCTTGCGCGTCCAGCCTGCGCCAAAACCGGTGATCGGGAATTCATGGAAGAACAGGAGGTCAGGACCGGCGCCAAAGGCAAAGGCGGCGTCGATCAACCCGATCATGTGGTTCAGGTTTTCGCGGCGGCTGGCCTCGACCCGGTTGAGATCGACCGGCATCGACCGGCACTGCGCCACGCCCAGCGTCCAGCTTTCCTTGGTCAGCGGGGCGACCGGGTAACGGCCGTCGGTGTTGAGCACGACATCGCGCGGCTGCCCGGAGGAGGCAGCGGCTGCGGTTCCAGAAACGCCGATAGCGGCGGTGAGGCCTAAGCCCCCCGCCGCTCCGATCAGCGCCCTGCGAGAAAGCGCTGTTTGGTTCATACAGCCGACCGCGGACGGAAGCTGTAATAGCTGGGATCGTCGTATGCCTGCCAATCGTCAGAGATACGGTTCTCGTTGATCACGGTGCGCTGGAACAGACGGCCCTTGCGGTACCAGTGCCAGGTGCGGTTCTTCGCCTGGTTGTCCTCGGCCACGGTGATCATTTCGTAATAGCGGAAGTCGGGCTCGTGGGTGCGGGTCCAGCCGACCATGATCGTGCGGTTGGTCTCGTCATAGTTGAGCGCGCCGACGAAACCGTCGATCAGATCGTTCTTGATCCAGACGCGGTCGCCCTTGAACGTGCCGTCGAAATAGCGGATTTCCTGCGTGCCATCATCCCAGGTGTAGATGTTGGTCTGCGCCAGCTTCGCTTCACCATCGGGGCCATCCGTCAGGCGGCACACAAGGCGCGACTTGTGGCGATCGATGATGTTGTGATCGGCATCGAGATGGACATATTCGCCTTCCCACACGCCCGCCTGCGACGCCACGATGGGCTGCTTTTCCGTAATGATCATGTTCGGTGTTCCTCCTGACAAGGGGGATACTGCAAGTTGTCCGGACTCATTTCCAACAACAATTTGTCTTTTTGAACAACTATAAGTTGGGTATTCGAAAGGGATGGAATCACGTCAGGTTCGCCATTTCCTCGCCGCCTATGAAACCGGCACTTTCGCTGCCGCCGCCGAGCGGCTGGGGCTCAGCCAGCAGGCGGTGAGCAAGAGCATCCTCCGGCTGGAAGCGCAGCTGGGCGTGCGCCTGTTCGAACGCGACGGGCGGCGCGTGCGGCCTACCGCCTATGCCGAGCTGTTCCTGCCCCATGCGCGGACGATCGTTGCGGAAGGGGACCGGTTTCGCGCCGACCTTGGCGACATGCTGGGCGGGCGCCACGGCCGGCTGCGCGTTGGGATGGGGCCGAGCGCGGCGGCGGACGTGGTGGCGACCGCGGTGAAGGAACTGACCGCCGAACGCCCCGGCGCGCGCCTCACCATGCTCGCTGGCGTCTACGAGATGATGGTCGACGACCTGATTCAGGGCCGGCTCGACGTGCTCGTCTCGCTCCGCCAGACCGACCGGATCGATCCGCTGATCCGCGAGGAACTGCTGGGCGACATGCGCTATGTCGTCGTTGCTGGCGCCAACCATCCGCTCGCGACCAAGCCGGTGGTGTCGCTGCAGGATCTCTCGGTCGCGCGCTGGCTGGTCGGCGCCAATATCGGCGCGGTCGAACGCAGCATCGAGGCCAGCTTTCGCGCGGCGGGCGTCCCGCGTTTCCGCCCCGGGATCGAAACCACCTCGGTGCTCTTCACGCTCGCGATGCTCGATGGCGGCGGGTATCTTGCGATCCTGCCTGAAATGCTTGTCGCCCGCGATGTCGCGATTGGGCGCATCGTCCGGCTGAATGTCGAGGCCGAACCCTGGACGCGCCCGTTGGTGGTGGCGACGCGCGTGCGCGGACCCAGGGCTCCGCTCGTCAACGCGCTGGTGGAAAAGCTGCAGCAGGCGATGGCGCGCCCGCGCGGGTGAGCAGGTCGTCGGTCACCGTCATCGTGAAGACGGGGCGGTTGCCCGGCGGCGTCTCAGCGATCGCATCGACGAACATCGCCCGCGCTTCCCTGTCGTCATAGACCATCTTCGCGTCGAACGCGCGCTGCCAACTCGCCTCGTCGGGCCATTCGGCATAGCCGACAAAGCGTCCGTCGCGGTCGCGGTGGAGGCGCGATCCATAGCTGCCATAGATGCGCGTGATCTGTTCGGTGCCGCGCCGCCATGCCTCGCGGAACTGTTCTTCCTTGCCGGGGTGGACACGCCACCAATAGACCGCGACAAACATGGACATCCTCCTGTGCGGCGCGCCCGGAAAAAGAGGCGCATCCTAGGGAAATGAGCAAGGCGGCCGCCCGTTCCCCGGGCAGAGCCGCGATAAGGATGGCGAGAGAATGACTGAACTGTACATCAATGGTCAGTGGACGGGCGGGCGCGGTGCCGCTTTTGTCTCGACCGACCCGGCGACCGGCGAGAAATTGTGGACGGGGCACGCCGCCACCGACCCCGATTGCGCCGCCGCGCTGGCGGCCGCGCGCCGCGCCTTTCCGGGCTGGGCGGATACCCCGCTGGAAGAGCGCGTGGCACTGGTAAAGCGCTTTGCCGAGCAGTTGGAGCGCCGTAAGCCTGCCTTTGCCGAGGCGATCGCGCGCGAAACCGGCAAGGCGCTGTGGGAAGCGACCGCCGAGGTGGGATCGATGATCGCCAAGGTGGGCGTGTCGATCGCCGCCTATTCCGAGCGGACCGGAGAGCGATCGGCCGACACCGATTTCGGCCGCGCGGTGCTGCGCCACCGCCCGCACGGCGTGATGGTCGTGCTTGGCCCCTATAATTTCCCCGGTCACCTGCCCAATGGCCATATCGTGCCCGCGCTCATCGCGGGCGACACGGTGGTGTTCAAGCCGTCCGAACTCACGCCGCATATCGGTCAGTTGACCGCCGAGGCCTGGGCCGCGGCGGGCGTGCCGGCGGGGGTGTTCAATCTGGTCCAGGGCGGGCGCGAGACCGGCGCTGCCCTGATCGCGGGCGATATCGATGGCCTGCTGTTCACCGGATCGGCGGCGGCAGGCATGCATTTCCGCCGCTATTTCGCCGACAAGCCGCATGTCATCCTCGCGCTGGAACTTGGCGGCAACAACCCGCTCATCGCGTGGGACGGCGATGCCGAGGCGACCGCGTCGATCATCGTTCAGTCGGCCTTCATCACCACCGGCCAGCGCTGTTCCTGCGCGCGCCGGCTGATCGTGCCCGAAGGGGCGGTAGGCGATGCCGTGATCGCGGCGACGGCGGCGCTCGCTTCCCGGTTGCGCATCGGTGCGTGGAACGACAATCAGGAGGCGTTCATGGGGCCGCTCATCGATGCGGCGCCCGCCGAACAGGCGGCGCGCGCGGTCGCCGGTTTCGAGGCCGCCGGGGGCAAGGCCATCCTGCCGTTCCGCCTGCTCGATCGCGGGCCCAGCTTCGTCACGCCCGCGATGATCGACGTGACCGGCATCGCCGTGCCCGATGCGGAGATTTTCGCGCCCGTGCTTCAGGTCCGGCGCGTTCCCGACTTCGACGCCGCGATCGCCGCCGCCAATGACACCGCCTTCGGCCTGTCCGCCGGGCTGATCAGTGACGACGATGCGCTGTGGCGCCAGTTTATCGCCCGGTCGCGCGCGGGCGTGGTCAACCGGAACCGGCCAACGACGGGGGCGGCGGGCAACATGCCCTTTGGCGGGCTCGGGGAATCGGGCAATCACCGGCCCAGCGCCTATTATGCGGCGGATTACTGCGCCTATCCGGTCGCAAGCTTCGAAGCGGACCGCGCGTTCGACCAGACCGGCGCAATCAAGGGGCTCGACTGAGCGGTTTTACGCCTTCGGCATCGCCGGGGGCGTGAGATCGAGGCCCGAATAACGTGGGGCAGGGGCGGGCTGGCGCACGCCGCCTGCCTCCACGAAGGTGCCGCGCGCTACATTGTGCGGATGCGCGGCGGCTTCGTCGAAATCGAGCACGGGGGCAAAGCAGATATCGGTGCCCTCCATCACCGCGCACCATTCGGCGCGGGTCTTGCGCGCGAACAGCGCCGCAAGCCGGGCCTTCAGCGCGGGCCAGTGGCGGCGATCATGCTGGGCGGCAAAATCGGGATCGTCAGCCAGCCCCATTTTTTCGCGCAGCAGCGCGTAAAATTGCGGTTCGATCGACCCCACCGACACCCATTTCCCGTCGGCGGTTTCATAGCTGTCATAGAAAGGCGCGCCGGTATCGAGCAGGTTCTCGCCGCGCCCGCCGGGCCACATGCCCTGTGCGCGGAAGCCCCAGATCATCGCCATCAGCAGCGCCGAGCCATCGGTCATCGCACAGTCGATCACCTGCCCCTGCCCGCCGCGCTGGACGTGGAAGAGCGCCGAGACCATCGCAAAGGCCAGCATCATCGCCCCGCCGCCGAAATCGCCCATCATGTTGATCGGAGGCGTCGGCGGCCCGCCCTGCCGGCCAAAGGCGTGGAGCGCGCCCGAGAGCGCGATATAGTTGATGTCGTGCCCCGCCGCCTGCGCCAGCGGCCCCGTCTGGCCCCAGCCGGTCATCCGACCATAGACGAGCCTGGGATTGTCTTTCAGCAGCACCTCTGGCCCCAGCCCCAGCCGTTCCATCACCCCGGGGCGAAACCCTTCGATCAGCCCGTCGGCGGTGCGCACCAGCGCGCGGAGTTCGGCGACGCCCTCGGGCGATTTCAGGTCGAGCGCGATGTGCGTGCGCGATCGCAGCAGCGGATCGCGCGCCGCAGCCGGATTGGTGGCGCCGCCGCGCTCGATGCGCAGCACCTCCGCGCCGTGATCGGCCAGCATCATCGCGGCGAACGGGCCGGGGCCTATCCCGGCTATCTCGATGATGCGCACACCGTTGAGCGGTCCCGGCATCTGCTTCCTCCCCGGCGTTGTTTTCAAGAGGAAGTGTTGCCGGAACTTCCGCTAACGTCAACGGGAGGGTGGTTTAGCTCAGCCGATGATATGGTCGGCGAGCAGCAGGAGCAGCTTCACGTCGATCACCACGCCCTGGTTGCGCTTGGCGGCGACGAACTGCGCCATCTCGGCCAGCGGCACGCGGTGGACGGCGATATGCTCGTCCTCGACTCCGCCGCCTTCGCCGACGCGCGTCAGGCCCGTTGCACGGAGCAGCGTGAAGGTTTCGGAGACCATGCCAGGGGAGGAGGCGAACTGGCCGATCACCTCGAGCTTTTCGGCGTGATAGCCGGTTTCCTCTTCCAGTTCGCGCGCGGCGGCGATCTCGACGGCTTCGCCTTCCTCGTCATCGCCCACCAGCCCGGCGGGGAGCTCGAGGCAGAGCGCCTTCAGCGGAAAGCGATATTGCTCGACCAACAGGATATGCCCGTCGTCAACCGCGACGATCACCGCCGCGTTGATGTTGCGCGCGCGCGAAACATATTCCCATTTGCCTTCCTGCTTGGCGATCAGGAAGCGGCCATGCCATTTGATTTCGACGGGGTCTGACACGGTATCCGACATGGTACTGAGCTCCACTGGGTGCAAGGCATGGCCTCAAAGCTCGATCAGGCGATCGGGCAGTTCATTGGGATCATCGTGATCCTTGGGGAAGTGTTCGGCAAGGATGGCGCCGATCTGTTCGATCGCGGCCGCCATCCCCTCACCGGGGCGCCCCTCGCGGACATGGGCGACAAGCGCCGCCATTGCGTCGCCCCAGATATCGGGTGCCACCGCGCGGTGCACCGCCTCGTCCGCGACGATTTCGGCGACATGCTCGCGCATCGAGAGATAAAGGAGGACGCCGGTCTTCTTCATCGTCCGCGCTTCGGCGCCAACCTTGAAATAGCGGATGGCGCGGTTGCGCACGCGCCGGGCCTTGACCCCGCTGGGCGTAAGCGCAAGCCGCAACGATACGGCGCGCATCACCAGCCAGCCCAAGCCGAAGCTCAGCGCGACGAACAGGAACGTGGTCGACAGCAATTCGCGGATGCTGGTTTCATGTTCCCACCCCCCGCGAGAACCAGCGAGCAGCGCGCTCAGCATGTTCGGGAAGGCCGCAAGCAGGGCGAGCACGAGGAGCGCGATGCCGATCGACCAGCAAAAGGCGATGTCGACATAGTCATCCGAACGGTCGGTCACGATGGTGACGATTTCGCCATCGGTGCCGCGCTCGGCCGCCGTCACCGCGTCGCTCACGCGCAGGTGATCGGCATCGGAAAGTCGGTTCGTCTTGCCCATTACCATCCCCCCGATGCGCCGCCGCCGCCAAATGATCCGCCGCCACCGCCCCAGGAGCCGCCGCCACCGCCGCCGCCCCAGGAACCACCACCGCCGCTGCCGCCGCCCCAGTCGCCCGGCCCCCAGATGACGATCGGGCCGCCGCCGCGGTGCCTGCGCCCGCGCCGCCGCCCGCCAAAGATCGCGGGCAGGACGAAGAAGAACAGCACCGCCAGCCAGAAGATGAGCGAGATCGGAATGCCGCCCTCGGCATCGTCCTTGGCGTTCGCAAGGATCTGCTGCTGCCGCGCCGCGGCCTCGTCGGCGGGCAGGCTGATTTGGGTGACGATCGAATCGGCACCGGCGACGATGCCGCCCGCCATGTCGCCCTCGCGAAAACGCGGCAGGATCTGCGAGTTGATGATGACGCTCGACAGCGCGTCGGTCAGGATCGGCTCAAGCCCATAGCCGACCTCGATGCGGACCTTGCGTTCATTGGGCGCGACGAGGAGGAGGACGCCGTCATTCTCCTCCTTGGTGCCGATCCCCCAATGGCGGCCGAGGCGATAGCCATAATCCTGAATGTCGCGCCCCTCGAGGCTGCTCACCGTGGCGACGACGAACTGGCGGCCCGACGCTTTTTCGAGCGCTTCGGACTTGGCGGTGATTTCCTGCTCCTGCGCGGGGCTGAGCAGGTTCGCCTGATCGACCACGCGGCCGGTGAGGGGTGGGAAGGTCTGCGCCTGCAACGGCAGGCACAGGATCATCAGCAGCAGCGCGGTGCACGCCGCGAAGATGCGGGCATGCACCGCCTGGCCCGGCCCGGAGGTGCGGGCCGGTCGTGCCAATGGGGCGAAAGCTGTCGTCATGCGCCGCTGTCCTTCCGTGCTGCGCGCGGAAAAGGGATGGCAATCAGCCGCCGAAATTCACCTTCGGCGCCTGGTCCGACCCGGCCTGCGCCTGATAGGGCACCATCGGCTTGGCACCGTGGACGATCTTGGCGCCGATGATGTCCGGGAAGGTCCGGATCGTCGTGTTATATTGCTGCACCGCCTCGTTATAATCCTTGATCGAGACGTTGATGCGGTTCTCCGTGCCCTCAAGCTGCGACTGGAGCGCAAGGAAATTGGCGTTGGACTTCAGGTCGGGATAGGCCTCGACCGTGGCGAGCAGGCGACCGAGCGATCCCGACAGCGCTGTCTGCGCCTGCTGGAACTGCTGCACCTTGGCCGGATCGTCGAGATCTTCCGCCGTTACCTGAACCGAGGTCGCCTTGGCGCGCGCCTCGGTCACCTGCGTCAGCACGTCCTTTTCCTGCTTGGCATAGCCCTTCACGGTTTCAACGAGATTGGGCACCAGATCGGCGCGGCGCTGGTAATCGGCCTGGACGTTCGCCCATTTGGCCTTGGCATTTTCCTCGGCTGTCGGAACGCTGTTGATGCCGCAGGCCGCAAGGGTGGATGCGAGCATGAGGCCAAGGAAGAAACGCGCTTTCATAGCAATCCCCTATGAAGAATGGCCTTTCATGATAAAAACCCTCGATCCGTTTGTCGAAGCCAAAGCGAATGACGGGCGGTTTCAGTATCAACAGGGACGGAAAACCATCATGCTCAACGAGTTCAAGGCTTTTATCGCCCGGGGCAATGTCCTCGACCTCGCGGTCGCCGTGATCATCGGTGCCGCATTCGGCAAGATCGTCACCTCGCTGACCGAAGATTTGATCATGCCCGCGATCGGCGCGATCGTGGGGAAGGTGGATTTTTCTTCGCTCTTCATCGTGTTGGGCGATGTGCCGGCCGATTATAAGGGTTCGCTCACCGACTATGCCGCGTTGAAGGCGGCCGGCGTGCCGCTGTTTGGTTATGGCCAGTTCATCACCGAAGTGATCAACTTCGTGATCATCGCCTTTGCGATCTTCCTGCTGGTGAAGCTTGCCAATAAGCTGGCGAAGAAGCCCGAAGAGGCGCCTGCCGGCCCGACCGAGGTCGAACTGCTCACCGAGATCCGCGACGCGCTGCGCAAATAAGCGTCGTCGTCTTGCCTTGCCGGTCCTGCCCCCCAAGACCTGGGGTGCAGGGCTTTTTTTTAGGGTCTCTTTTCATCGCGCGCCGACGCCCTATATTGGGCGGGCCGGATTCGTCCGGCTATGACGATAAACCATGCCGTGCAATAGGCACAGCGGACCCGGGGGCGGTACCCGGCGGCTCCACCATAAACCTCTGGAAACAGGGGGTTTTGACGGGGCCGAACTAGGATCGACGTGTGTTGAAAAGCGGTGTCTTCGTCCGGCCTGAATGCGCCGTAAAACCGTTCAAAACACACAAGTGCCAACGATAACGAAGCACTCGCTCTTGCTGCATAATTGATGGGCTAACGCCCTGACATTATTCAAACAGAACGCGGTCCGGGCCGCACCGGGCAACAGAAGCGGATTCCAGCGGTTTGGGGAGCACCGGGCAACAGAAGCTCCCTACCATTTCCCCGATATTCCGGCTTTCCGGCTGTGCATGACGCTCGGTTCGTCGCAAAATTCGGAACTACATGACCCTTTTATGACTTCATGCAGTTCCGCGCATTGGTTGCGGACGTTGCACAGGGGATTATCGAATGAAGACAGTGTTGCAGGCCATGGCCTTTATCAGTCTGGCGGCGCTGACCGCTTGCGGTGGTGAGACCACGGGCGAGCGTGCTGCAGACAATGTCGAGAATATGGCCGACAATCAGGCAGATATGCTTGAAAACGCAGCCGACAATGCTTCGAACGAGATGGTCGAGGCAAATCTTGAAAACGCCGCTGACGCCGTGCGCGACGCGGGCGAGAACAAGGCCGACGCGCTTGAAAAGGCCGGCGACAACGCCACGGCCGTGAATGCGATCGAAAACAAGAACTGATCTGTCGACGTCCGGTCCCTTCCGGGCCGCACGGATCAGGTAAAAGAAAAGGGGCCGAAAGGCCCCTTTTCCATGTCCGTATCGCGAGAAACGATCAGTCGTCGTCGCGCTTGAGGAACGCGGGTGCGAATTCGGGCTCGGGGCCGTCTTCGCTGCGTTCACGGCGCGGACCACGATCGCCACCACGACCGCCACCACGGCCGTCACGGCGCGGACCACGATCGCCACGGCCTTCGCCGTCACGACGCGGGCCGCGATCGCCACGGGGGCGTTCTTCGCGCGGCGGGCGGGTGTCTTCGAGCTCGGCGCCGGTTTCCTGATCGACGACGCGCATCGACAGGCGAACCTTGCCGCGCGGATCGATCTCGAGAACCTTGACCTTGACTTCCTGGCCTTCGGACAGGGCGTCGGAGACCTTCTCGACGCGTTCGTTCTTGATTTCAGAGACGTGGACGAGACCGTCCTTGCCGCCCATGAAGTTCACGAACGCACCGAAGTCGACGAGGTTGACGACCTTGCCGGTGTAGATCTTGCCGACTTCGGCTTCCTCGACGATGCCGAGAATCCACTTCTTGGCGGCTTCGATCTGCGACAGGTCGGACGAGGAGATCTTGATGATGCCTTCGTCGTCGATGTCGACCTTGGCGCCGGTTTCAGCGACGATTTCGCGGATAACCTTGCCGCCGGTGCCGATGACTTCGCGGATCTTCGACTTGTCGATCGAGATCGTTTCGATGCGCGGCGCGTGCGCCGACAACTCGGAACGGGTGTGGTCGAGCGCCTTGGCCATTTCGCCGAGGATGTGCGCACGGCCTTCGCTGGCCTGTGCGAGCGCGACCTTCATGATCTCTTCGGTGATGCCCGCGATCTTGATGTCCATCTGAAGGCTGGTGATGCCTTCCGAGGTACCGGCCACCTTGAAGTCCATGTCGCCGAGGTGATCTTCATCGCCAAGGATGTCGCTGATGACCGCGAATTCCTTGCCTTCGAGGATCAGGCCCATGGCGATGCCCGAAACCGGGCGCTTCAGCGGAACGCCCGCATCCATCATCGACAGCGAACCGCCGCACACCGTTGCCATCGACGACGAGCCGTTGGACTCGGTGATGTCGGACAGCACGCGGATGGTGTAGGGGAATTCTTCCTTCGACGGCAGAACGGGGTGCAGCGCGCGCCAGGCGAGCTTGCCGTGGCCGACTTCGCGACGGCCGGGGGCGCCGAAACGACCGACTTCACCGACCGAATAGGGCGGGAAGTTGTAGTGGAGCATGAAATGCTCGTAACGCAGGCCGGTCAGGCCGTCGATCATCTGCTCGGCGTCCTTGGTGCCAAGCGTGGTGGTGCAGATCGACTGGGTTTCGCCGCGGGTGAACAGCGCCGAACCATGGGTGCGCGGCAGGAAGCCGACGGTCGCCTCGATCGGACGGATCTGCGTGGTGTTGCGGCCGTCGATGCGGCGGCCTTCCTTCAGGATTGCCGTACGGACGATTTCCGCTTCCAGCTTCTTGACCAGCTTGATCGCGGCCATCTGGTCCTGCGGGGTTTCCTCGGCAAAGGCTTCCTTCGCCTTGGCGCGGGCGGCGTTCAGCGCGTCCGAACGCTCGGACTTGTTGGTCAGCTTGTACGCTGCCTCGATGTCCTTGCCGATCAGCTTCTTCAGCTTGTCCTTGGCGGCCGAGAGATCTGCCTGTGCGGGCATTTCCCAGGGTTCCTTGGCGGCCTGTTCGGCCAGCTTGATGATCGCGTCGATCACGGTGCGCGAATGCTTGTGCGCGAACATCACCGCGCCGAGCATGGTTTCTTCCGAAAGCTCCTTGGCTTCGGATTCAACCATCATCACCGCGTCCTGCGTGGCGGCGACGACGAGGTCGAGGTCACCGGCGGCAACCTGTTCGTCGGTCGGGTTGAGGATATACTCGCCGTCGACATAGCCGACGCGTGCGGCGCCGATCGGGCCCATGAAGGGCACGCCCGAAATCGTCAGCGCGGCCGATGCGGCAACCATCGCCAGAATATCGGGTTCGTTTTCGCCGTCATAGCTCATGACCTGAGCGATGACGTTGATCTCGTTGTAGAAACCTTCGGGGAACAGCGGGCGGATCGGGCGATCGATCAGACGCGAAACCAGCGTCTCCTTTTCGGTCGCACCGCGCTCACGCTTGAAGAAACCGCCCGGAATGCGGCCGGCAGCCGAATATTTTTCCTGGTAGTGGACGGTGAGGGGGAAGAAGTCCTGGCCTTCTTTCACCGAACGTGCGGCCGTGACGGCGCAGAGCACTACCGTTTCGCCAAGCGTCGCGAGCACCGCGCCATTGGCCTGACGGGCAACTCGGCCCGTTTCGAGCGTCAGGGTCTGGCCGCCCCACTCGATTTCGACTTTTTTCGTGTTGAACATCTGTTTTCCTTACATCCGGCCACCCTATGCGGCCGGGGCCTGTGTGTCGGGGCCGGCTTGGCCCCCTTGCAGCGGAAGCATCTTCCGCCTGGCCGGGAAAGGCGCCGGATTGCGCCTGCCCGGAAAAAGCGAACGGCCCCGCAGGGGGGCCGTCCCTTTTACTTGCGAAGGCCGAGCTTCGCGATCAGGTTTGCGTAGCGGCTCTGATCTTTCTTCTTGAGATAGTCCAGAAGCGAACGACGCTTGTTGACCAGCATCAGAAGACCACGACGCGAATGGTTGTCCTTGTGGTGACCCTTGAAGTGCTCGGTCAGGTTGACGATGCGCTCGGTGAGGATGGCGACCTGAACTTCGGGGCTGCCGGTGTCGCCTTCGACGCGGGCATGTTCCTTGATCAGCGCTTCCTTGCGCTCTGCAGTAATCGTCATGAATGTTTTTCCTACGACATCGCTTACAGGTTGAAACCGCGCACCACCCGGACTTCGGGTCCGTCAGCTTCCACCAGCGCCACTGGAATATCTCCGAGCAGTGCGAGGTTTAGGCCCTGTGGGGCGGCAATCCCGATCAAAACCTGCCCCTGACGGAGCAACCTTGCCTGATCGGGGGTGACGGAAAGAGCCGGGATGTCGTCCAGCCCTGCCGTCAGCGGCAAGACAATTTGTTCAAGCGTTCGGGCCTTAGCCATTTCGTCCAGCTTGTCCAGTGAAATCGCCAGATCGAGCGTGAACGGGCCGGCCTTGGTACGCCGCAGCATCGTGACATATCCGACCGTGCCAAGCGCCAGCGCAATGTCGCGCGCGAGGCTGCGGATATAGGTGCCCTTCGATACATGGGCAGCCAGCGTGGCGGCTTCAAGCCGCTCAGGCGCGCCGTCCTGCGCCGTGGTCGAAACCAGCGTCAGCGCGTGGATGGTGACCGCGCGGGTCTTGAGCGCCACCTCCTCGCCGGCGCGGGCAAGGTCATAGGCGCGCTGTCCGTCGACCTTCAGCGCCGAATAGGCGGGCGGCACCTGTTCGATCGGGCCGGTAAACCGGGGGAGTATCTCCGCCAGCGCGGCCGGGGCGGGGCGGACCTCGCTCGTCGCGATCGGTTTGCCCTCGGCATCCAGCGTATCGGTCTGCGTGCCGAAGCGGATGGTGAACTCATAGACCTTGGACGCATCGAGCATCCGTCCGGCGAGTTTGGTCGCCTCGCCGATCGCGACGGGAAGCACCCCGGTCGCCAGCGGATCGAGCGTGCCGCCATGGCCGACCTTGAACTTGGGATAGGCGCCCGTCCTGAGCGCGCGTTTCACCGCCGAAACGGCCTGTGTCGAGCCGAGTTCGAGCGGCTTGTCGAGAATGATCCAACCGTGCATCGTCGCGCCCTAGCGGGCGGAGGCGTGAAAGTCAGCCGCTCTTCTTTGCCTTTTTGGGCGGCGGCGCAGAACGCACCACGCTTTTCAGCGGGCAGCGCCAGCCCTCGGCGCGGATCGCGCCGAAACGATCGAGCTGATCGATCCCGCGCGTCTCGAAACCGAGCACGGTGGCATCGCGCAGGCGCGGGCACGAGCCCATGGTCGTGGCGTAATACCAGGCGCCGTTGCTGCCGCGGATATACACGCCCTTGTCGCCGTCCGCGCGGAAATCCTGAATCCCGTCATGGCTGACAAAGGGGATGGCCGCTTCCTTGGGCGGCAGAGATGCCGGCGCTGCGGGCTGAGCCGGCGCTGCGGCGAGGAACAGGGCTAGAAGCATGCTGGACATGGTCCCGCTATGCCCCGGCCTTGCTGAACATTTGCTGAGCGCAGGATGTTAGCGGGTGCGCTCGATGAAGTGGCGTCGGCACAGCGCGACATAGCGGTCATTGCCGCCGATCTCGGTCTGCTCGCCCTGGCGTACCGGCCGGCCGTTCGAATCGACGCGCAGGTTCATCGTCGCCTTGCGCCCGCATTCGCAGATCGTCTTGAGCTCGACGAGCGAGTCGGCCAGCGCCAGCAATTGCGCGCTGCCTTCGAACAGATTGGCCTGGAAATCGGTGCGCAGCCCATAAGCGAGCACCGGGATGTTGAGCTCATCGCAGATCGCGGCGAGCTGGAACACCTGCGCGCGGGTGAGGAACTGTGCTTCGTCGACGAGGATGCAGTGAAGCGGGCGGCGGGCCTGTTCAGCCTCCACCGCCGCGCGGATATCGGTGGCTGTGTCGAAGGTTTCGGCGGCCGCCTCTAGCCCGATGCGCGAGCGGATGATGCCGGGGGCGTAGCGATCGTCGACCGCGGCGGTGAACAGCATCGTTTCCATGCCGCGCTCCTGATAGTTGAAGCTGGACTGGAGCAGCGTCGTCGATTTGCCCGCATTCATCGAAGAATAATAGAAATAGAGCTTGGCCATGCCTGCCCATAGACGCGGCAGGCATGGGATCGGAAGGGGAATCTAGCGGTTCAGCCTTCGTCTTGGTGCAGGTCGCGGGCCACCTTGGGATCGCGCAGCAGCGTATCGATATGGCTGCCTTCGTCGAAGCTTTCGTCGGTCAGGAATTTCAGCCGCGCGGCATATTTCATCTTCACCCGGCGCGCCACTTCGCGCTGGAGATAGGCGGTGTTGGTGCGCAGCGCCTTCAGCACGGCCTGTTCGTCCTTGCCGAGCAGCGGCTTCACGAAGGCGACGGCATGACGCAGATCGGGCGACATGCGCACTTCGGTAACCGAGACCGGGTGGGTGGCAAGCACATCGTCATGCACGTCGCCGCGCATCAGGATCTCGCTCAGGGCATGGCGCACCTGTTCGCCCACGCGCAGGACGCGGACCGAGCGGGTTTCAGGGGTGTCGTTGTTTCGCATATTCCGTCGTCACAATTCTGGCACGATAAAGACAATCGCGGGAAGGCAGAAACGCTTCACCGGGACGCAGGCTGATCCCGGTCGCTCCGCCTTCGCGGTGATCGGGGGCCAGCCTCCGGCCCGGCGTTGATGTTTCCGCTGGCAAGGCAGGCATGAAGCGTGTCTCCATGCCGCCCTTTCCACCGGCTTAAAGCGTCCGCTGGCGCAGTTCGACCTCGAAGGTTTCGAGATAGTCGCCCGGCTTGATGTCGGTGTGCGACGTGAACGTGACACCGCATTCGAGACCGGCGCGCACTTCGGCCACATCGTCCTTGAAGCGACGCAGCGACGAGATTTCGCCATTGTAGATGATGACGTCGTCGCGCGTGATGCGGGCCTTGAGCGCCTTGCGGATAAAGCCTTCGGTGACGAGCAGACCGGCAGCCTTGCCGTGCTTGCCCGCGGAGAAGACTTCGCGGATCTCGGCGCGGCCAACCACGGTTTCGATCGCCTCGGGGCCAAGCTCGCCGGCCATTTCGCCGCGAATATCGTCCGTGAGGTGATAGATCACGTCGAAATATTTGAAGCGCACCTTGTCGCGTTCGCCGATTTCGCGGGCCTTGGCGTTCGGACGCACGTTGAAGCCGATGATCGGCGCGTTCGAGGCGCGGGCCAGCGTCACGTCGGATTCGGTGATCGCACCGACGCCCGAGTGCAGCACGCGTACCTTGATCTCGTCGGTCGAGATCTTGTTGAGCGCGTTGACGATCGCTTCGACCGAACCCTGCACGTCGGCCTTGACGACGATCGGATATTCGATCGCCTGCTTGTCCTTCAGTGCCGAGAACATCGCGTCGAAGGTCACCGGCGCGCTGGTCGTGCGCTTTTCGAGCGCAAGCTGCTGACGATAGGCGGCCACTTCGCGGGCGCGGGCTTCGTTCTCGACAACCGAGAGCGTGTCCCCGGCGTTCGGCGTGCCCGAAAGACCCAGCACTTCCACCGGCACCGAGGGGCCGGCCTGCTTGATCTGCTGGCCCTTGTCGTTGATCAGCGCGCGGACCTTGCCGCTTTCGCCGCCGACGACGAACACGTCGCCAACCTTCAGCGTACCACGGCGGACGAGGATGGTCGCCACCGGGCCACGGCCCTTGTCGAGCTTGGCCTCGATCACGCTGCCTTCGGCCGCGCGGTCGGGGTTCGCCTTCAGTTCCATCATTTCGGCCTGGAGCAGGAGCTTGTCGATCAGTTCCTCAAGGTTGATCTTCTTGAGGGCCGAGATTTCGACATCCTGCACGTCGCCGCCCATGGCTTCGACGACAATTTCATGTTCGAGCAGTCGTTCGCGCACCTTTTGCGGGTTCGCGCCGTCCTTGTCGATCTTGTTGATCGC
The DNA here is from genome assembly GCF_033025475.1 of Sphingomonas sp. C3-2. Lineage (NCBI taxonomy): Bacteria > Pseudomonadati > Pseudomonadota > Alphaproteobacteria > Sphingomonadales > Sphingomonadaceae > Sphingomonas > Sphingomonas sp. C3-2. The sequence continues at coordinate 1,411,256 of NZ_CP130322.1, read as the reverse complement.
CACGATCATCGGCACGCCGGCCGCCTTGGTGTGGTTGATCGCCTCGATCGTCTGCGGCTTCAGGCCGTCATCGGCCGCCACCACGAGGATGACGATGTCGGTGACATTGGCGCCGCGCGCGCGCATTTCGGTGAACGCTTCGTGGCCCGGGGTGTCGAGGAAGGTCAGCATCTGGCCGCTCTTCGTCTTCACCTGATAGGCGCCGATATGCTGGGTGATGCCGCCGGCTTCGCCCGACACCACTTCGGTGCCGCGCAGCGCGTCGAGCAGCGAGGTCTTGCCGTGATCGACATGGCCCATGATCGTGATGACCGGCGGGCGCGTCTTCAGCGTTTCTTCTGCGTCGATGTCCGAATCAACGTCGATTTCAACGTCCGAATCCGAAACGCGGGTGATGTTGTGCCCGAATTCCTGAACCAGCAGTTCGGCGGTATCCTGGTCGATCGTCTGGTTGACGGTCACCATCATGCCCATTTTGAAGAGCGACTTGACGAGGTCTGCGCCCTTCTCGGCCATGCGGTTCGCCAGTTCCTGAACGGTGATCGCATCGGGAACCACGACGTCGCGGACCTGCTTGGCCTGCTGCTGGTGCGAAAAGCCGCCCATTGCGCGCTTTTCCTTTTCGCGCGCGCGCTTCAGCGCGGCCAGCGAACGGGCGCGTGCGCCGCCATCACCCTCGTTGAGGGCGCGGTTGACGGTCAGCTTGCCCGACTGGCGGCGATCGTCGCCACCCTTGGCGGGGCGTGCTGCGCCGGGGCGTGCGGGCGCGCCGGGGCGCTTCGGCGCAGCTGCTGGCGCGGCTGCTTCCGGGCGCTTCGCGGGCTCGGGGCGCTGAACCGGGGTGAACCGGCGCGGGGCAGGGCGGCCATCGTCGCTGAGCTTGACTGCGGCGGGGGCCTGTTTGGGCTGGGCCTCTGCCTTGGGTGCGGCCGGCGCCACAGGCGCTGCGGGTGCAGCGGCGGCTTGGGCAGCGGCCTTGGCAGCTGCAGCAGCTTCCTCGGCGGCACGCTTTGCGGCGTTCTCGGCTTCTTCGGCAGCGCGCTTGACGGCTTCTTCCTCACCGCGACGATTTTCTTCGGCGCGGCGCTTTTCTTCCTCGCTCGCTTCCTGGCGTTCGCGGTCCTCGCGGCGGCGCGCTTCTTCAAGCGCGGCCATGCGGGCTTCCTCGGCTTCGCGCAGCAGCTTGGCCTGCAGTTCCTGACGCGACATCAGGCTGGATTCGGAAACCGGGCGCGGCGGCGGCGGCGGGGCCTTGGGCGAGATCGGCGCGCGCGTCGGTGCGGGGCGAACCTCGGCGGGCGTTTCCGCCTTGGCCTGTTCGGCCGGCGTGCCTTCGCCTTCGCCGGGCTTGCCGAGCATGCGACGGCGCTTCACCTCGACCACAACCGTGTTCGAGCGGCCATGGCTGAAGCTCTGCTTCACCTTGCCGGTTTCAACCGTGCGCTTCATGCCCAGGGGTGCGCGCATGCCCAGTTTCGGCTTTTCGTTGTCCGTGTCACTCATCGACTGATCTCAAACCCTTCGTTCTTCTACTTCGCCGTCGTCATGCGCTTCGCAAGCCTCTGCGCCCTGCACCCCATTTGTGCAAGGTTCGGCCTTCGCCTCACTTCCGATAAAATCGCACCAGCGGGAGAGCGATTGCGCCACCCGATCCGCAGCGGCCGCCTCGGTGATCGCGATGTGTACCACATTTTCGCGTCCAAGTGCCAAGGACAATATAGTGCGTCCTACCGGTAAGACCATGCCCCTGTCGGCAGTGCCTTCGCGGTCGCGGCCAACCCGCCATGCCTGATCGAGCTTGCGGTTGCCATCGGCTCGCGCATCCGCCGCGTGGAGGAGCAGACGGACCTCGCCCTTGCGGGCGGCGGTCACGATCTTTTCGGAGCCGGTGAGGAGGCGTCCGGCGCGGGCTTCGAGCCCGAGTCGGTTGAGCGCATCCTGTTCGAGCGCGGCGGCGATTCGCGCGCCCAGGTCTGCAGGCGCGTCGACCGCGCCCGTCTTGAAGGCCCGCGCGAGCGCGCCTTTCAATTTGCCTTTCGCATTGGCGGCATCAAGCGTCGCGCGATCAACCCCAATCCACGCGCCCCGCCCCGGGGCACGGGCGCGCACATCGGGCGCAACCATGCCGTCGGGGCCGAGCGCGAGGCGAATCAGGCCGTCGCGCGCGTCCGTGTCACCGCTTAATATGCAGCGTCTTGAGTTCTCATTGGGAGACATCCGCGTTCGCGTCCTCCCCGTCAGAGCCTTGCTCGGCTTCGTCTTCGAACCAGTGCGCACGGGCAGCCATGATGATCTCATTGCCCTGTTCGTCGCTCAGGCCATATTCGGCCAGAACGCCGCCCTTGTCCTCGCCACGGCTTTCGCCGCGGCGGCGGGGGTCCGCACGCTTCTTCTGGACCAGTTCGTCGGTGGCGAGGTCGGCGAGATCGTCGAGCGTCTTGATGCCGGCCTTGCCGAGCGTGACGAGCATCGCTTCGGTCAGATAGGGCAGTTCGGCCAGTTCGTCCTCGACGCCCAGCGCACGGCGCTCGTCGCGATTGGCGGCTTCGCGGCGGTCCAGCGCTTCGAGCGAACGGTTCTGCAGCTCGGCTGCCAGTTCCTCGTCAAAGCCTTCGATCGCGGCGAGTTCGTCGATCTCGACATAGGCGACTTCTTCAAGCTCGCCAAAGCCTTCGGCCACCAGCAGCTGTGCCAGCGTTTCATCAACGTCGAGTTCGTTCTGGAACATTTCCGAACGGTCGAGGAATTCCTTCTGGCGCTTCTCGCTCGCATCGGCCTCGGTCATGATGTCGATCGCCTTGCTCGTCAGCTGCGAAGCCAGACGGACGTTCTGGCCGCGACGGCCGATGGCGAGCGACAGCTGATCGTCGGGAACGACGACTTCGATGCGGTCTTCTTCCTCGTCGATCACGACGCGGCTGACATTGGCCGGCTGCAGCGCGTTGACGACGAAGGTCGCGGTATCTTCGCTCCAGGGGATGATGTCGATCTTTTCGCCCTGCATTTCCTGGACGACCGCCTGAACGCGGCTACCCTTCATGCCGACGCATGCGCCGACCGGGTCGATCGACGAATCATGGCTGATCACGCCGATCTTGGCGCGCGAACCCGGATCGCGGGCAGCGGCCTTGATCTCGATGATGCCGTCATAGATTTCGGGCACTTCCTGCGCGAACAGCTTCTTCATGAACTCGGGGTGCGCGCGGCTGAGGAAGATCTGCGGCCCGCGATTTTCGCGGCGCACGTTCAGGATCAGCGAGCGGACGCGGTCGCCGACGCGAACGACTTCGCGCGGGATCTGCTGGTCGCGGCGGATGACGCCTTCGGCGCGGCCGAGATCGACCACGACATGGCCAAATTCGACGCGCTTGACGACACCGGTGATGATTTCGCCGGCGCGGTCCTTGAACTCGTCATACTGACGCTCGCGCTCGGCGTCGCGGACCTTCTGGAAGATGACCTGCTTGGCGGCCTGCGCCGCGATGCGGCCGAATTCGATCGGGGGCAGCGGATCGACGATGAAGTCGCCAACCTTGGCGTCCTTCTGCAGCTTCTGCGCGCCGCGAACATCGACCTGCTTGAAATAGTCATCGACCTGCTCGACCACTTCGACGACGCGCCACAGGCGCAGGTCACCGCTATTGGGATCAAGCTTTGCGCGAATGTCGTTCTCGGCGCCGTAACGGGCACGGGCCGCGCGCTGGATCGCGTCTTCCATCGCCTCGATGACGATCGCCTTGTCGATCATCTTTTCGGACGCGACAGCGTTCGCGATGGCGATCAGTTCGGCCTTGTTGGCGGAAATGGCGGTGGCCATGGTCTCAGTCCTGTCCTTCTACCTGAATGCTGTCCGCACCGTCCGCCGAAAGCGGGGCGGTGGCCGCGATAAGTTTGTCGGTCATGGTAAGTTTGGCACTGTGGATATTGGCGAAAGACACCTGCATCTCGCCATGCTTGCGAACATCGATGGTGATCGTCTCACCCTCGACGCCCTTGAGATCGCCGGTGAGCTGCTTGCGCTTGTCCTGCGGCTCGACCAGGCTGATTCGCGCCTCAAAACCCGCCCAGTCGGCGAAATCCTGAAGCCGGGTGAGCGGGCGGTCGATGCCCGGCGAGCTGACTTCGAGGCGATATGCCTCTTCGAACGGATCGTTGCCGGCGGCTTCAAGTTCGTCGAACTTGTCCGAGACGCGGCGCGACAGATCGGCGCAATCGTCGATCGTCAACTGGCGCGTATCGGGGCGTTCGGCCATGATCTGCAGCGTGCGATCGCCTTCGCCGCCGAACAGCTTGACGCGCACCAGCGCAAACCCGAGCGCTTTCGCTTCGGGTTCGATCAGGCTGGCAAGAACGTCGATATCGGCCATTGAAAATCCATCTGCTTGGACATGCGGTTTTGGCGCCGGGGCCTTTCGGCTCCGACCTCGCCATTGTCACCGATGTCGAGAATTCATGCGCGATATAGTGCGTCTGTGCGGACGGAGCAAGTCTTTGCGGTTGGGGGCGGCTTCGCTAGGCAACGGGGTGTAACCGGTAAGGGGGAGGTGTAGCGAAGATGGCGGTTTCGAAAACATGGCTGGGCGTGGTGGTGGCGATGGGAATCGGTCTCACGGCCCTATCGGCGCAGGCGCAGACGGCGACGCCCTTTGCCGCCCCTGTCAAGGGAAGCCGAACCATCTACCGTAATGCCGCGCTGATCGACGGTACCGGGACGCCGCTGCGGCGCGGCATGTCGATCGTGGTCGACGGGGAACGGATCGTCGAGGTTGTCGGGGACCGCGATATTTCGGGCGAAAGCCTGCGCGGCGCGGCGATCGTCGATGTGAAGGGGCAATATGTCCTGCCCGGGCTGATCGACAGCCATGTCCATGTCGCCACCCCGCCCGATCGCGTGCAAGCCGAGGCGGTGCTCCGCCGCAATCTCTATGGCGGGGTCACCGCGGTGCGCGACATGGCAGACGATCTGCGCTCGGTTGCCGAGATTACCCGCGCCTCGCTGGTCGGGGAGATTGCCGCGCCCGATCTTTACTATGCCGCGCTGATGGCGGGCCCGAGCTTTTTCGACGATCCGCGCACCGCCGCCGCCGCAATGGGGGTGACGCCGGGCAAGGTGCCGTGGATGCAAGCGGTCGATTCGCGGACCGACCTGCCCATGGCCGTCGCGATGGCGCGCGGCACCTATGCCAGCGCGATCAAGGCCTATGCGAACATGCCCGGTCCGATGGTCAAGGCGATCGTGGCGGAGGCGCATCGTCAGAAGATCGCGGTCTGGGCGCATGGCGCAATCTTCCCGGGCTCGCCCGCCGAGGTGGTCGCCGCTGCCCCCGATGTGATCAGCCATGTCTGCTATTTCGCCTATCAGTTGTCGGATGCGGTGCCCGCCTCCTATCAGCAGCGCGTACCCGTCGCGCATGACCGTTTCGGCCCCGATGGCAGCCCGGTCACCGCCGCGCTGTTCCGCGACATGGCGAAGCGCGGGATCATTCTCGATGCCACCGGGCGGGTCTATCTCGAATATGAAGCCCGCGCCGCCCAGAACGGGAAACCGCCGCTCTGCACCGCTGACCTAGCCGCGCGCCTCGTGCGCCAGGCACGCCGCGAAGGTGTTGAGATATCCACAGGCACCGACGGTACCGCGCCCGCCGCGCACCCCTGGCCCGAACTGCACGATGAACTCGTGTTCCTTGTCGAACGCGCAGGCATGACGCCCGCCGAGGTCATCCGCTCCGCAACGCTCGTCGGCGCCCGCGCGGCGGGGCAGGCGGCTGACATGGGCACCGTCGAACCCGGCAAGCTCGCCAACCTCGTCATCCTGTCGCGCAACCCGCTCGACAATATCCGCAATATCGACAGCATCGAAATGACGCTGAAGCGCGGCCATGTTTACCCCCGCGCCGATTTCACGCCCCTCACGCCGGCCGAGATGCGCGAAGACAAACCATAAAAAATGGCCCCGCCGAAGCGGGGCCAGTTGCTCGGTATTCGAACGTGTCAGATCGATGCGTGGTAGAGCGCTGCGAGCAGCAGCAAGGCCACGATATTGGTGATCTTGATCATCGGGTTGACGGCGGGGCCGGCGGTGTCCTTGTACGGATCGCCCACCGTGTCGCCGGTCACCGCGGCCTTGTGCGCCTCGCTGCCCTTGCCGCCGTGATTGCCGTCCTCGATATATTTCTTGGCATTGTCCCACGCGCCGCCGCCCGACGTCATCGAGATCGCGACGAACAGGCCCGATACGATCACGCCCAGAAGCAGCGCGCCGAGTGCCGCAAAGCCATTGGCCTGACCGCCCACCGCGCTGATCACGAAATAGACGACGATCGGTGCGAGCACGGGGAGCAGGCTGGGTATCACCATTTCCTTGATCGCCGCCTTAGTCACCAGATCGACGGTGCGGGCGTAATCGGGGCGGCTGGTGCCGTCCATGATGCCCTTGTTGTTGGCGAACTGCTCGCGCACGTCCTTCACCACGTCGCCCGCCGCGCGGCCGACCGCCGTCATCCCCATCGCGCCGAACAGATAGGGGAGCAGCGCCCCCAGTAGCAGGCCGACGATCACATAGGGATTTTCAAGGCTGAAGCTGACGTCGAGTTCGGGAAAGAACTGGCGCAGATCGGTGGTGTAGGAAGAAAAGAGCACAAGCGCCGCCAGACCGGCCGAACCGATGGCATAGCCCTTGGTGACCGCCTTGGTGGTGTTGCCCACCGCGTCGAGCGCGTCGGTCTTCACGCGGACGCTGTCGTCCAGCCCCGCCATTTCGGCAATGCCGCCGGCATTGTCGGTCACCGGGCCATAAGCGTCGAGCGCGACGACCATGCCGGCCAGTGCCAGCATCGCGGTTGCGGCAAAGGCGATGCCGATCAGCCCGGCAAAGGAATAGCTGATGATGATCCCGGCGATGATGACGAGCGTCGGCATCGCGGTTGCCTCAAGCGAGACCGCCAGTCCTTGGATCACATTGGTGCCGTGCCCGGTTTCCGATGCCCGCGCGATCGAGCGGACGGGCCGGAAATTGGTGCCGGTATAATATTCGGTGATCCACACGATGAGCCCGGTCACGCCGAGCCCGACGAGCATCGACCAGAACAGGTCCATCCCGGTAAACCCGCCTTCGCCGGTCAGCCCGCCGCCGATCAGCGCGTTCATGTCGCCCAGCGTCTGCCAGGTGACGTAATAGACCCCGCCGATCGACAGGATCGCCGTCGTCCAGAACCCCTTGTAGAGCGCGCCCATGATCGACTGGCTCGAACCCAGACGGACGAGATAGGTGCCGATGATCGAGGTGAGGATGCACACGCCGCCAATGGCGAGCGGCAGGCTCATCAACTGCATCAGTTGCTCGCTGCCCGTCTGCACGAGCAGCGCGATCAGCACCATGGTGGCGCCGACGGTGACGACATAGGTTTCGAACAGATCGGCGGCCATGCCCGCGCAGTCGCCGACATTGTCGCCCACATTGTCCGCGATCACGGCGGGGTTGCGCGGATCGTCCTCGGGGATGCCCGCCTCGACCTTGCCGACCAGATCGGCGCCGACATCGGCGGCCTTGGTGAAGATGCCCCCGCCAAGCCGCGCGAAGATCGAAATGAGCGAGGCGCCAAAGGCCAGCGCGATCAGCGCGTCGATCACTTCACGGTCATCGGGAAGGTGGTTTGCGGGGCCGGTCAGGTACCAGAAGAAGACGGCGATCGCGAGCAGCGCAAGGCCGGCCACGAGCATGCCGGTGATGGCGCCCGCGCGAAACGCGACGGTCAGCCCGCTCTGCAGCGACTGGCGGGCGGCCTCGGCCGTGCGGACATTGGCGCGCACCGAAATGTTCATGCCGATGAAGCCGGCCGCGCCCGAAAGCACTGCGCCGATGAGAAACCCGACGCCCGAGGTTCTCCCCAGAAACCAGGTGACGATCAGCGCGACGACAACCCCCACCATCGCGATGGTGCGGTATTGTCGGCCAAGATAGGCCTTGGCGCCTTCCTGGATCGCGCCTGCGATTTGCTGCATCTGTTCCGTGCCTGCCGGCGCGGCGAGTACCTGTCTACTGGTAACAAAGCCGTAGAGAACGGCCACCAGGCCGCACGCTATGGATATCGTGACAATAGTCATCAGCTATCCTTCCCCTTTTATTCTTGGAAACTACGCGAGACTTCAAGAATACGGGCCCGCCTGTTTTCTGGTTTCGGGCCAATAGGGTATGCGGCCCGCCCGCGGATTAAGCAAGCCATGTGGCGGCATGAGGGAGGGCGCGGGAGGCACAACTGCGCATCGCTGCTGTTTTCGGTGAAAACAGCATGTTAAGGCAGCGCACCGCGCGCTGCCCGTGCGGTACGATAAAATAAAATGGAGAGGTTTAGTGACCCTTGAGGAAGTCTCCGACCGGCTGGAGATCAACGAACTATTGTCGCGTTATTGCCACGCGCTCGATCAGCAGGATTGGCCAGCCTATCGCGCGGTCTTCACCGAAGATGCCGCGCTCGATTTCACCGCCTTTGGCGGCCCCAAGGGCGGCGTTGCCGATATCGAGGCGTTTCTTGTCCCCGTGCTGGAGTCGCTCGCCAATGCGCAGCACGCGATTTCGACCGTGAAGATCGACCTCACCGGCGACACCACGCGCGCTCGCTCGGCCGCGCTCGTGCCGATGACGACGCGCGCTGCCGACGGAACCGAAAGCACCGCGATCAGCGGGCTCTGGTACGAGGATGAACTCGTACGCACCGCTACAGGCTGGCGCATTTCGGTGCGCAAACAGGTACGCGGCTGGGCGTCCTCGCCCATCTGACGGCGTGGCCGCTTCGGATAGGCAAGCGACTTAGGCGTGCAGATATCCGAGGCGCGCGGGGAGGGGAACGGGGCCATCCTTGTCGAAAAGGGTGAGCCCTGATCCGGCAGCAAAGCTCCCGATCCGCGTTGCAGGGACCGGCAGCGTCGCATCTGCGGGGGCTGCGAACAGCAACTGATAGTCGTCCCCCGCCGTCGCCGCGGCGATGCGGGTGGCACGGTTGTTGTCGGTCATGCTGTCCGGAAGCGGCACCGCGTTCAGGTCGATCGACAGCGCAAGCCCGCTCGCCCCTGCCATGCGCGCGGCGTCGATGAGCAGACCGTCGGAAACGTCCATCATGGCATGGACGAAGGGCGCAAGCGCCCGTCCTTCGGCGAGCAGCGGGATGGGGCGGCGATAGGCGGCAATGGCGTCTTCGGGTTGCGCCTGCCCCGCCTGCAACAGCGCGAGGCCACGGCCCGCATTGCCGATGGTACCGGTGACGTAGAGCGCATCGCCCGCGCGCGCGTCGCTGCGGGATGGGGCACCGCCTGTTGGCGCAAGGGCCAGCGCGGTGAGCCCGAAGGTGCGCGGGCTTTGTGCGGGCAGGCGGACGGTGTCTCCGCCCAGCAGCGGCACCTTGAATTCGGCAAGCACCGCCTTCAGCCCGTCGAGGAACGCCGCGTCCCAGCCTTCATCGCCGGTGAGGCCATAGCCCATCAGCACGCCCACAGGTGTGGCACCCTTGGCGGCAAGGTCGGACAGATTGACCGCGACCAGCTTCCACGCGACATCGGCGGGCGGATCACCGGGCAGGAAATGGACATGCTCGACGATCATGTCGTGCGTCAGCACAAGCCTGGTGCCGCCGATCTCCAGCACGGCGGCATCGTCGATCAGCCCGCGAGCGGCGTCATGGGTGGCGATCGCGCGCAGCGCTTCGATGAAGCTGGTTTCGGTCATCGTCGCGAAGCTTAGCGGGCTGCCCGAAAGCGTCCAGCCCGGTGCCGGGCCGGATAGCGATCAGTCGCGCACGTCCTTGGCGACGGCGTCGAGCAGGCCGTTCACGAACGAGGTTTCGCGCTTGTCGTAAAAGGCATGGGCGACGTCGAGATATTCGTTGATCACCGTGGCGGTGGGGACGTCGGCGCGCGCCATCAGTTCATAGCTGCCCGCACGCAGGATCTGGCGCATCGGCTTGTCGAGCCGGCCGAGCGACCAGCCCTGTGCCAGCTTGCCGGCGATCAGCGCGTCGATTTCCTCGCGGCGTGCATCGACGCCCTTCACGATATCGTCGAAGAACGCGACTTCGGCGTCCGCATATTCGACGTCCTCGATCGTCGCGCCAAGGCGGTGGAGATGGAATTCATGGAGGAGCGCCGTCAGCGGCGTGCCTTCCATTTCCATCTGGTACAGGGCCTGCACCGCGGCGAGGCGGGCGGCAGAACGGGCTTTCGAACGGGTCATTTCAGGCGAATTCCAACAGAAAGGGCGTGGGCAGGCAAGCCTTCGGCACCGGCCAGCGCGACGGCGGCGGGGCCGATCTTCGCAAGCGAGGCGGCATCGCAGGCCAAAAAGCTGGTGCGCTTCATGAAATCGAGCACCGACAGGCCCGAGGAAAAGCGCGCCCTGCGCCCGGTGGGGAGGACGTGATTGGGGCCGGCCACATAATCGCCCACGGCTTCGGGCGTGTGGCGGCCAAGGAACACCGAACCGGCATGGCGCACCTTGTCGAACAGCGGCTGCGGATCCGCCACCGCCAGTTCGAGATGCTCGGGCGCAAGCCGGTCGACGAGCGGCAGCGCATCGGCAAGCGTCGGCACGAGGATGATCGCCCCATTATCGGCCCAGCTGGTCCGCGCGGTCGCCTCGGTGCTGAGCGTCGCGAGCGTGCGCTCGACGGCTTCGGCCACCTTGTCGGCAAAGGCCGCATCGTCGGTGAACAGGATCGACTGGCTGGTCGGGTCGTGCTCGGCCTGGCTCAGCAGGTCGGCGGCAATCCAGTCGGGATCGTTTTCGCCGTCAGCGACGACGACGATTTCAGACGGGCCCGCCACCATGTCGATGCCGACAACGCCGTAAAGCTGGCGTTTGGCTTCGGCCACCCAGGCATTGCCGGGGCCGGTGACGACGTCGACGGGCTTGATCCTGTCGGTGCCATAGGCAAGCGCTGCGATCGCCTGCGCGCCGCCGACGCGCCAGACTTCGTCGACGCCCGCGATTTCGGCTGCGGCCAGCACCAGCGGGTTCACCTCGCCATTGGGCGTGGGGGTGACCATCACGAGCCGCTTTACGCCGGCCACCTTGGCGGGAATCGCGTTCATCAGCACCGACGATGGATAGGCCGCACGGCCGCCGGGAACATAGACGCCCGCAGCATCCACCGGGCGCCAGCGCGACCCGAGGCGCACGCCCGCATCGTCCACGCTTTCACTGTCCACCGGGCGCTGACGCGCATGGAAATCGTCGATGCGCACCGCCGCCAGTTCCAGCGCCACGCGCAGTTCGTGCGGCAGCCCGTCAAGCGCGGCGCGGCATTGCTCGCGGCTCACGCGCCAACCGGTTGCATCCAGATCGTGGCGGTCGAATTGCTGGGTCAGCGCGTGCAGCGCCGAATCGCCTTCCGCGCGCACGCGGGCCAGGATCGCCCCCACATCGCGCGAGACATCGGCATCGCTTTCGCGGCGCGCATCGACCAGCGCGGTGAACGCATCGGCAAAACCGGCGTCGCGGGCGTCAAGCCGCATCGGCATCGCCGGCCTCCGTCGCTTTGCGGAATTTCTCGACCAGCGGGGCGATCTCGGCCGCGCGCATCTTCGATGCCGCGCGGTTGACGATCAGCCGGGCCGATACCTGGGTAATCACCTCCACCTCGACCAGACCGTTTTCCTTGAGCGTGCGGCCCGAGGAAACAAGGTCGACGATGCGGCTCGACAGGCCGAGCTTGGGCGCCAGTTCCATCGCGCCATTGAGCTTGACGCATTCGGCCTGGATGCCGCGCGCCTCGAAATGCCGGGCGGTGAGGCTGGGATATTTGGTCGCTACGCGCACATGGCTCCAGCTGCGCGGATCGTCGCGGGCGGCCAGATCGGTCGGCTCGGCGATCGACAGGCGGCAATGGCCGATATTGAGGTCGACCGGCGCGTAAAGCTCCGAATAGTCGAATTCCATCAGCACGTCGGACCCGACGATGCCAAGCTGCGCAGCACCGTGCGCGACAAAGGTCGCCACGTCGAATGCGCGCACCCGGATCAGCGAAATGCCGGGCTGGTTGGTGGCAAAGCTGAGCGCGCGGCTGTTCTTGTCGGTAAAGGCCGCTTCGGGCACGATTCCGACCTTTGCCAGCAGCGGCAAGGCTTCTTCGAGGATGCGTCCCTTGGGGACGGCGATGATGACGGGTTGGGCCATGGCGATGGCGGCTTTACTGATCGATCGTCGATTGAGCAACCGAAGCTATAAGCATCTGCGCATCATCGTGCGTGGCTGCCGCGCGATCAGGCCGGGACGGGCGCCGCCAGAAATGCCCGGATTGCGTTCGTCACCGCCTCCGGATTTTCCCAGGGCACGAAATGCCCGGCATCCACCTTGGTTATGGTCAGCTGCGGCACCAGCGCTTCCAGCCCGTCCAGCTGGCTGGGGAGCAGCGCCTTGTCCTCCATCCCCCAGATGACGAGCGTCGGCATGGCGACGGGGGGGAAGGGGGCGGACAGGAAGGCGGGGCGCTCGGGCGTTTCGTCCATGCCGGGGACGATGATCGCCGAGGCGCGGTACCAGTTCAGCATCGCGGTCATCGCGCCGGGCTGGCTCCACTGTTCCAGATAGACCGCCTTTTCGGCCCCCACCTTGGCCAGATCGGCATGTTTCTCGAAGGTGGTGTCGAAGAATTTCTCCATCCCGATCGAGTCGATGAACATCTCCAGCCCCGGATTGCGGAAGGCGGTGATGTATTGGCTGGCCGCGCGCTGATCCATGTCATCGAACAGCGTCTTCTGGAAGAGGAAGGGGTGCGGCGCGTTGACGATGACAAGGCGCGCGATCCGATCGGGATGGGCGAGGGCCGCCATCCACGCAATCGCGCCGCCCCAGTCATGGCCCACCAGCGTGAAGCGTTCGATGCCCAGCGTGTCGGCCAGCGCGATCAGGTCGGCCACGGGCTTGTCGGGGCTGTAATCGCCGAGCGCCGGGGGCTTGGACGAGGCGGCAAAGCCGCGCTGGTCGGGCGCGATCACATGAAAGTCATCGGCCAGCGCGGCCAATTGGTGACGCCAGGTGCGGTGCGATTCGGGAAAACCGTGCAGGAAGATGATCGCGTCGTTCGCCGCGTCGCCGGCAATGGCGACATCCAGTTCGACCCCGGTGGGCAGTGCGAAACGCCGGGTGGTGATATCGGACATGCGCAATCCTCTTCCTTTGGCCGTGCGGCTGGGTGTCGCCGGGGCTCGATTATTCGCCGGGCGCCGTCGCCCGGATCGCCAGCGCGTGGATATGATCGCGCAGCAGATCGGCCAGAGCATTGTTCACCATGCGCTGGCGTGCAACCCTCGACTGGCCGGCAAAGGCCGCGCTCTCGATCTCGACCGTGAAGTGCGATTCGCCGGTGCCGTCGTCGCCCATATGGCCGCGGTGCTTGGCGCTGTCGTTGAGGACGGAAAGCTGGACGGGGGCGAGCGCATCGGTAAGGCGCTGTTCGATGGCGGTGGCAACGGGGCCTTTGGTGTCGTTGGTCATCCGCCCTATATACGGGGTTTGAAATTAAGAGGGAGCCGTCTTGGCCGAGGAAGCACAGAGTACGGGCAGGAAACAGAGCCGATTTCACGGGCGCGTGGAAGCCGGTGGCCGAATCTGTGCGCATCCCGCCTGCAACGAACCGGGGGAATTCCGCGCACCCGGCGCGCGCTCGTCCAGCTTTGACGGGCCGGGCGACTGGCGCTGGCTCTGCCTCGATCATGTCCGCGCGTTCAACGCGGGGTATAATTTCTTCGATGGCATGGATGCCGACGAGATCGTCGCCGCGCAGCGCCCCTTTGCCGGGTGGGAACGCGAAACCCGCGCCTTTGCCGCAGGCGGTGCGGATCGCCCGCCGCGCTGGGCGGATTTCACCGATCCGCTCGACGCCATCGGTGCGCGCTTCCAGCGCAAGGTCGAACCCGAGCGGCAGGACGGGCGCCCGCTGTCGGGTGAGGATCGCCGCGACATGAAGACGCTGGGGCTCGCCGCCGATGCCGATCGCAGCGCGCTGCGCCGCCGTTATGCCGAACTCGTCCGCCGCTACCACCCCGATCGCAATGGCGGGGACCGCAGCCATGAAAAGACGCTGCAGGATGTGATCGCCGCCTATACGCGGCTAAAGGCGGCGCCGGCCTTCGCCTGACGTTTTTCGCCCTCGCATTTTCGGCTTTCATCCCCATTTCAGGCACGGCCGCGGATGATTGCCTTGACGCGGAGACATTCCGTTCGCAGGGAACGGTATGATGCGCGGCGGGCCTCGGCCTGCCCCACCTGTAATGGACGAGATCTGATGATGACCGACCTTTCGAACACCCAGCCTGACAGTCGCAATTCCACGGTGCTCGACGCGCCCGACAAGATGGTGAAGGCGCGCGATGTGTTCGGCATCGATTGCGACATGGAAGTCCCCGCCTTTTCCGAGGCGGACGAACGCGTGCCCGATCTCGATCCCGCCTATGTGTTCGATCCGGATACCACGCTCGCGGTGCTTGCAGGTTTTGCGCATAACCGCCGCGTCATGGTTCAGGGCTATCACGGCACCGGCAAGTCGAGCCATATCGAACAGGTTGCAGCCCGGCTCAACTGGCCCTGTATCCGCATCAACCTCGACGCGCATATCAGCCGTATCGACCTGATCGGTCGCGACGCCATCGTGCTGCGCGACGGCCAGCAGATCACCGAATTCCGCGAAGGGTTGCTGCCCTGGGCGCTCCAGACGCCGACCGCGCTCGTCTTCGACGAATATGATGCCGGCCGTCCCGACGTGATGTTCGTCATCCAGCGCGTGCTCGAAACCGAGGGCAAGCTGACGCTGCTCGATCAGAACCGCGTCATCCGTCCCAATCCGTGGTTCCGCCTCTTCGCCACCGCCAACACGGTTGGTCTTGGCGATACCTCGGGCCTCTATCACGGCACGCAGCAGATCAACCAGGGCCAGATGGACCGCTGGAACATCGTCGTGACGCTCAACTATCTGCCCGCCGCAACCGAGGCGCAGATCGTTCTCGCCAAGTCGGGCGAATATGATCACGAGGGCGGCCGCAAGGAAGTCGAGAACATGGTCAAGGTCGCCGACCTGACCCGTCAGGGCTTCATCGCCGGCGATATCTCGACCGTGATGAGCCCGCGCACCGTGATCAGCTGGGCGCAGAACGCGCTCATCTTCAAGGATGTGGGCTTCGCGTTCCGCCTGTCGTTCCTCAACAAGTGCGACGAGGCCGAGCGTCCGCTGGTGGCCGAATATTATCAGCGCGTGTTCGGCAAGGACCTGCCCGAAAGCGTGGTCGGCCGCGCCGGCTGATCGCGCTATCCGGCCGCCGCGGCCGGGCAGAAGGAGTGTGATCCAGGATCATGGCTGAGCAAACGCCGCTCGAACGCTTCAAGGCCGTCCTCACCGGCACCGCGCGCGCCATCGCGCAGGAGCCTGAGGTCGAACTGGCCTTCACCGCCGATGCCCCCGTTCAGGCGGGCAAGAATCTGCGCGTGCCCATGCCCGCGCGCAGCCTGCCGCCCGAACAGGTGGCCGAGGCGCGCGGCTTTGCCGACGCGTTCGCGCTGAAGCTGCGCCATCACGACGCGGCGCTCCATGTCCGCCATGCACCCTCCGAACCGGTGGCGCGCGCGGTGTTCGACGCGGTCGAGCAGGCGCGCGTGGAGGCTTTGGGCAGCCGCGCGATGGCGGGCGTGCGCGCCAATCTTGCCGATGCGCTCGCCATGCGCATGCGCTCTGACCCGATCACCCGGGCCCGCTCGCGCGAAGAAGTGCCGCTGTCGACCGCGGTCGCGCTTCTGGTCCGCGAACGGCTGACCGGCGATGCCCCGCCTGAGGCGGCGCTCCCAGGGCTGTCGATGATCCGTGGCTGGATCGAAGAAAAGGCCGGTGCCGATCTCGACGCGCTCGCGCTGCTCAGCGACGATCAGGCGGGGTTTCAGAAGCTGGCGACCCAGCTGCTCGAAGACCTTGAGCTGACCGAAGGCCAGATCGAACCCGATCAGGCCGATGAAGGCGGCGAGGAAGAGGAAGGCCAGGAGCCCGAGGAAAGCGACGGCGCCGAGGGCGAGGACGAATCGAGCGGCGCCGAGGGCCAGATGGAGGCGCGCGGCGAGCCCGATACCGGCGATACTGGCGAAGGCGAGGAAGACGCCGGCGACGAGCAGATGGCCTCGGACATGGAGGGCGAGGCCGATGGTGAGGGCGACGACGGGATGATGCCCGTTCGTCCGAACCGGCCCAATTACGATCTCACCCCCGATTTCGAATATAAGCCCTGGACCGTGCAGTTCGACGAGGTCGTCGAGGCCACCGATCTGTGCGACGAGGAAGAGCTCAACCGGCTGCGCGCCTATCTCGATCAGCAACTGGTCCATTTCCAGGGCGCGGTCACCAAGCTGGCCAATCGCCTGCAGCGCCGCCTGATGGCGCAGCAGAACCGCAGCTGGGATTTCGATCAGGAAGAAGGGCTGCTCGACGCCGCCCGGCTCGCGCGCGTGGTGATCAACCCCACCCATTCGCTGTCCTACAAGATCGAACGCGACACCGATTTCCGCGACACCGTCGTCACGCTGCTGATCGACAATTCGGGCTCGATGCGCGGACGCCCGATCTCGATCGCGGCAATCTCGGCGGATATCATGGCGCGCACGCTCGAACGCTGCGGCGTGAAGACGGAGATTCTGGGCTTCACCACCCGCGCCTGGAAGGGCGGGCAATCGCGCGAGAACTGGCTGGCGGCTGGCCGCCCGCCGATGCCCGGTCGCCTCAACGACCTGCGTCATATCGTCTACAAAAAGGCGGACGAACCCTGGCGCCGCGCGCGCCGCTCACTCGGGCTGATGATGCGCGAAGGGCTGCTCAAGGAAAATATCGACGGCGAGGCGCTGCTCTGGGCGCATAACCGGCTGGTCAACCGCAGCGAGGAACGCCGTATTCTCATGGTGATCTCGGACGGCGCGCCGGTCGACGATTCGACGCTGTCGGTGAACAGCGGCGCTTATCTCGAACGCCATCTGCGTCAGGTGATTCACTGGATCGAAAACCGCTCGCCGGTCGAACTGATCGCCATCGGCATCGGGCATGACGTGACGCGCTATTACCAGAAGGCCGTCACCATCATGGACGCCGAACAACTGGGCGGCACGATGGTCGAACAGCTTGCGGCGCTGTTCGACACCGACTGAACCGTATCACCCCGCAAAATGAAAAGGGCCGGGCCTGTGTGAGGCCCGGCCCTTTACCCTTCGATACACTACAGGAAGGGTTGGAACTTTACCGGTTTAGCAGCGGCGACCATCCGAACGGTCGATCGCGCGACCGGCCAGCGCGCCGACACCTGCGCCGACAATGGTGCCTGCGGTCTTGTCACCGCTGCGGCCGACGACTTCATGTCCAAGCAGGCCGCCGGCGATGGCGCCGATGATCGTGCCGCCCGTGCCCTTGTCGCAGCGTTCACCGCGATAATAGCCACGATAGCCGCGATCACCCCGGTAACGGTCGCCGCGATAATAGCGGTCACCGCGATAGCCGCGGTCGCCCCGGTAATAACGGCCGCCGTCATAATGGCGGGAATAGCCGTCACGTGCCGCCAGCGCCGGCGTGGCGGGGATGAGCGTTGCGGCGCCCATTGCGATAGCAGCGCCGACCAGGCTGAGCTTCTTGAACATGACCAAACTCCTTGATGCGACCAAAACTCGTTCGGCGTAGGCGGGGTGGGGGAAGGGAGGTTCCGCCTGCACCGGGCTTTCGTCGATGAAGCCCTTATGCGGTGATTCGGTTGAGCCGTGTCTGAACGGCCATGTTATCTGAGGTTAAGCCTTGCACTCGCGGCGTGGGGATGCGCTAAACCGTGCACATGCGCCGTTTTCTCTACGTTCCGCTTCTGATGATGCCGCTGTTTCTGGTTGGCCATTATTCCGGCGAGCCGCGTCGTCCCATGCTGGGGGCGGACAGGCGCGTCGAAATCCGGCCCGTGTCGCTCGATGAAAGCAATCTGATGCGCGATCGTATCGGGCCGCTGCGGTTCATCGGCGGCTGGGAACTGCGTAGCCCCGAACGGGCCTTTGGCGGCTTTTCAGGGATGATCGCCGAGGGGGATCGGCTGACCCTGCTCAACGACGCCGGGGGCGTCGTGAAGCTGCGTCTGGGCGAAAATGGGCGCGTCAGCGATGTCTCGTTCCACGATCTGCCTGCCGGCCCCGATCATGGCTGGGCGCGCGACGAACGCGATTCGGAATCGATGACCTGGGATCCGCAAAGCGGCCGGATCTGGGTGGGGTTTGAAAGTTTCAACGAGATCTGGCGCTACAGCCCTGATCTTGGCCGGGGGGAAGCGCAGGCCGCGCCCGAGCCGATGGCGCTCTGGCGCCGTTCAAGCGGGCCTGAAACGATGCTCCGGCTGCGCAGTGGCGAATTTCTGATCCTGCCCGAATCGGGGCGTGGACAAGGCGTGGTGGCACAGGCGCTGCTCTATGCGGGCGACCCCACCGATCCGGCGACCCCCTATGTCCGTTTCGTCTACAAGCCGCCCAAGGGCTATCGGCCGACCGATGCGGCACAGCTTGATGATGGGCGGGTGCTTGTCCTCAATCGCCGCTTCACGCTGCGCGAATGGTTCACGGCCAAGCTGTCGGTGATCGACACACAGGATATTCGTGAGGGCAGGAATTTGCGCGGCAAGGAAATCGCGGCTTTTGCGTCGCCGGTGATCCGCGACAATTTCGAGGCGCTGGCCATCACACACGAAAACGGACGCCAAATCCTGTGGATGGCGTCCGATGATAATTTCCGTTCGCCTTTTCAGCGAAATCTGATGCTCAAATTCGCGGTTGAAGGCGAATTCTAAAGGCGCCGCGAACGGCGCCTTCATGCATCAGGCTGCAGCAGCAACCTTCTTGGCGACATCGCGCTTCAGACGGCGAGCCTTGAGGCTCAGCTTGTCGTCCGCAGTCTTGAGCAGCCAGTTGTCGAGGCCACCATTATGTTCAACCGAACGCAGGCCGTGCGTCGACACGCGCAGCTTGACGCTGGTGCCCAGCGCGTCCGACATCAGCGTGACGTTCTGCAGATTCGGCAGAAACGTGCGCTTGGTCTTGTTGTTGGCGTGGGAAACATTGTGACCCACCTGACGACCCTTGCCGGTCAGTTCGCAAATGCGCGACATCGTTCTCAATCCTGAATTTCGGTTACCCGGAAAGCCGGTGCCGATAACGGTCCGAACGATTCGCGTCAACCTGTGAGTATCCGGTTACGCTTTTGTTGAAAGCGTTGCGCAGCCCGTTAGACCATATTTCATGTCATTTCCACTCCCTGATCCAATGCGACAGGCTTTGGCGGCCGCGCGCGAGGCTGCCGAGGCCGGCGAAGTGCCCGTGGGCGCTGTTCTGATGCTTGATGGCAAGGTCATTGCGCGTGCTGCCAATGCCACGCGAACCGATAATGATCCGACCGCACACGCCGAAATGCGGGTGATTCGCGAGGGTGCGCGCCTGTTGGGCCAGGAACGGCTCGGTGGCTGCGATCTGTGGGTGACGCTGGAGCCGTGCGCAATGTGTGCCGGGGCGATCGCGCATGCGCGGATTGCGCGCGTCTATTACGCCGCGTCCGATCCCAAGGGCGGCGGCGTGGAACACGGTGCCCGGGTGTTCGAACATCCGACCTGTCATCATCGGCCCGAAATCTATTCGGGGCTGGGTGAGGGCGAGGCGGGCGATCTGCTGCGCGGTTTTTTCGCGGCACGGCGCAAATAGGCAAGAAAAAGGGGCCGGTGCATCGCGGCACCGACCCCGGTTTCAAACGTCGAACGCCTTATCCGCCGCGTACATCGCCTTCGGTGACGGGTACGATCTTGATTTCTACCCGGCGATTGGCCTGACGGCCGACGGGGGTGTCGTTGGTCGCCACCGGCTGCGACGAGCCGAAACCCTGTGTCCCGATGCGCGCTGCCACTACGCCACGCTGGGTGAGGTAGCTCGCCACCGCCTGCGCGCGGTTCTGCGACAGCGGGATGTTGATCGTGTCGTTGCCGGTCGAATCGGTGTGGCCGTACACGTCGATATAGGTCTGGTTATACTGGCTCAGTGTCGACGCGACCTGGTTGAGCGTGCCCTGGAATTCGGGCTTCACGGTGTAGCTGTTGGTGTCGAACGTCACGCCCGAGGGCATGTTCAGCAGAATTTCGTCGCCATTGCGCACCACTTCCACATCGGTGCCTGCGGTTTGCTGGCGCAGCTTCTTTTCCTGTTCGTCCATGTAATGGCCGATGCCCGCACCCGCGAGTGCGCCGATGCCCGCGCCCAGAATCTTTTCGGTGCGATCGCGGCGGCCACCCACCAGATCGCCGACCAGAAAGCCACCGACGACGCCTGCAATCGCGCCGATGCCCGCCTTGGACATGCGCTGGTTGCCGGTTTCGGGGTTGGTGGTGCAGCCTGCGGTCAACAGGCCTGCCGCTGCAACGGCCGTCGCCAGCTTTGCAGAAATATGCATGGGGGAACCCTTTCGCTCTTATTGTGCGGCGGTGCCGCAGTCCCTGGAATAACCCTTTGTGGGAATGCTTGTTCCGCAAACGCACTGAACGGATGCTGACGATCTTGTTGTCGTCAGGCAAGAAAACTGACAATAGGTTGCGCACAGGCCATGCAACCTCTCCCTCCCTTTCCCTGGACAGACGTCGCGATCATCCTCGCGTTGATCGCGCTTAACGGCGTTTTCGCCATGTCCGAACTCGCCATCGTTTCCGCCCGCAAACCGCGTCTGCAGGCGCTCGAAAGAGCCGGCCGCAAGGGCGCGCGCACCGCAATCGATCTTGCGGCTGAACCGGGACGATTCCTCTCCACCGTCCAGATCGGCATCACGCTGATTGGCATTCTGGCGGGCGCCTATTCGGGCTCCAGCCTTGGCGAACCCGTGGGCTCGCGCCTCGAATTGCTGGGTATTCCGGGCAACACGGCCGATGAGGCGGGCTTTGCGCTGGTGATCATGCTCACCACCTATGCCTCGCTGATCGTGGGCGAACTGGTGCCCAAGCAGTTCGCGCTGCGCTCGCCCGAGCCGATCGCGATTCTGGTCGCGCGCCCCATGTTCTGGCTGTCGCGCCTCACCGCGCCGGTCGGCTGGGTGCTCGATCGGTCGAGCGCGCTCATTTTCCGCCTGCTCGGCATGAAGCGCGAATCGGAAAGCCAGGTGACGGCCGAGGAACTTCACCTAATCGTCGCCGAAGCCAGCCGTTCGGGCGTGATCGAGGAAAGCGAACGCGCGATCATCTCGGGTGTCGTCCGTCTGGCCGACCGGCCGGTGCGCGAGGTGATGACCCCGCGCATCGATGTCGACTGGATCGATGCCGATTGCGATGCCCTGCAGGTGCGCGAACGCCTTCTCGAAACGCCGCACACGCGCCTGCCGGTGGCGGAAGGATCGGTCGAAAAGGTGATCGGTGTCGTCCAGTCGCGCGATATCGTCGCCTCGATGCTGCGCGGCGAAACGCTCGATCTGCGCGCGCTGATGCGTACCGCGCCGGTGCTCCCCGATCAGGTCGACGCAATGGATGCGCTCGACGTGCTGCGCCAGGCCGAAGTGCCGATGGCGTTCGTTCACGACGAATATGGTCATCTCGAAGGGATCGTCACCCCGGCGGATCTGTTGATCGCGATCGCGGGTGAATTTGTCTCCGACGCCGATATCGGCACCGATCCCGCGCTTGTCGAACGCGAGGACGGCTCGCTCCTCGTCTCCGGTTCGATGGCGGCCGATGCGCTGGCCGACCGGCTCGATATCACGCTGCCCGAAGACCGCGACTATGCGACCGTGGCCGGGCTCGCACTCGCGGTCCTGCGCCATTTGCCCGAGGTCGGCGAAAGCTTCGTCGAACAGGATTGGCGCTTCGAGATCGTCGACATGGACGGGCGCAAGATCGACAAGCTCCTCGTCTCCGCGGTCGAGGAGAGCGCCTGAGCGCTCAATAGGCGGCGATGATCGTCCGGAACAACGCGCTGTCGCGTCGATAGTCGGCGCGCGGCGCCAGCGCCTTGTATCCGCTGACCTTCATGCCAGCGCATTTGCCGAGCAGAAACAGCCGCCAGCCGGGTAGCTGACCGGATTGGCTTTTGCCGCCGACCTGATAACCGCTCAGCGCCGTCTGGCCGCTGGCATTGATCCCGACGGCGTGCACTTCGACGATGCGGTCATATCCGGCATAGGTGAACTGGACGCATAGGTGCCGTTCAATTGCCTCGACGGCGATGGCGCGATTGGTCTCTGGAAATATCGCCCGTCCGGTCGGCGGGGACGGGGTGTGTCCCCGTCGCCAGGCGCGGGTGGCGGCGCGCTTTGCGCCTGATCCACCCGGTCTGCCTGGTCTTTTCGTCACAGGTTGCTCCTGGTTATCGCCTCAGCGATCGAGCTTGCCGAAGCGTTCTTCGAACTCGGCGACATCGCCCTTGGCCAGAAAGCCCGCCTGCTCGACCCATTTGTCGCGGCGGATGCGGCCCTTGAAATTGCCAAGCTGCGAATCGATCCGGTCGATCTCGGCGTCGTCCCAGCCCGCGATCTGCGCAAAGCTTGTGATGCCGAGCGAGGTGAGCAGCGCCGCCAGCTTGGGGCCGACACCCTTGAGCTGCAACAGATTGTCCGCACCCGAGGGAGCTGGAGCTGGAGCCTCCGCCACAGGTTCCGCTACCGGCGCGGGGGCGGCGGGCGCGGGCGTTTCCACCTTGGGTTGGGCGGGCGTCACGGGTTCGGCGACGGGCGTCGCCACTGGTGCGCTCGGCGCCACCGGGGCAGGGGCCACAAAGGCCTGGGGCGCTGCGACGGCTTCGGGCTCGGCCACCGCCTTGGGCGCGGGCTGCGGCTCGATCGGGGTGGATGGTGTTTCTGCGCTATCGGTGCTGCCCGTGCGGCTGCGTACGATCCAGATCAGCGCGACCAGCAAGACCAGGCCGACAAGAATCCAAAGCAAATTGGTGTCCGTCATCTCCATTCCCCCGATTTTCTTGGACGGGGCGGAGCGTAGCAACGCGCCGCCGCCTGTCCAGTCTTAAAGCCTCCAGCCCGAAAGCCTCAGCCGCGTTCGCGTTCCACTTCGCGCCAGCCAATGTCGCGGCGGCAAAAGCCGGTCGCGAAATTGATGGCGTCGACCGCGCGGTAGGCGCCCGCCTGCGCTGCGGTGACGTTGGCCCCCGTTGCGGTGACGTTGAGCACGCGGCCGCCATTGGCCACCAGCACGCCGTCCTTCAATGCGGTGCCTGCGTGGAACACCTTCGCGCCGTCCACTTCGGCGGCCTCGATATTGCCGATCGCGCCGCCCTTTTCGGGCGTGCCCGGATAGCCGTTGGCGGCCATCACCACGGTCAGCGTAACCTCGTCGCGCATCTTGGGCGGCGTGTGGCCTTCCAGGCGGCCCTCGGCGGTGGCGAGCAGCAGGTCGAGCAGGTCCTCATCCAGCCGGGTCATCAGCACCTGGCATTCGGGATCGCCGAAACGCGCATTATATTCGATCAGCTTGGGGCCTTCGGCGGTCAGCATCAGGCCCGCGAAGAACACGCCCGAATAGGGGGTGCCCTCGGCTGCCATGGTGCGCGCGGTGGGGGTGATGATCTCGTCCATCACGCGCTGCTGCAACTCGGCGGTCAGCACGCGCGCCGGGCTATAGGCGCCCATGCCGCCGGTATTGGGGCCGGTATCGCCCTCGCCGACGCGCTTGTGATCCTGCGCCGATCCGAAGGGCAGAACGGTCTTGCCGTCGCACAGCGCAAAGAAGCTGGCTTCCTCGCCGGTCATGAATTCCTCGATCACGACCGATGCGCCGGCCGCGCCGAATGCGCCTTCGAACATCTCGTTGACCGCGGCCTCGGCCTCGGCGGCGGTTTCGGCGATGATCACGCCCTTGCCCGCGGCCAGCCCATCGGCCTTGATCACCACGGGCAGGCCGAAGCCGGGGAGTGCTGCGAGCGCGTCCTCGCGGCTCTGCGCGCGCAGATAGCCGGCGGTGGGGATGCCTGCACGCTGGCACAGATCCTTGGTGAAGCCCTTCGACCCTTCGAGTTGGGCCGCCGCCTGATCGGGGCCGAAAACGGGGATGCCGACGGCGCGCAGCGCATTGCCAAGGCCATCGACCAGCGGCGCCTCGGGGCCGACGACGACGAGGCCGATGGCATTTTCGCGGCAGAAGGCGATAACCCCATCATGGTTGGCAGGATCAACCTCGACCAGTGCGGCATGCGCCGCTATGCCGGGATTTCCCGGTGCCGCGAATAATTTGGAAAGTCTGGGCGATTGCGCCAGCTTCCAGGCAAGCGCATGTTCGCGGCCTCCCGAGCCCAAAAGCAGGACATTCATGAACGATCCCTTCGATTACCAGAGTTCGGGCCGGCTGTTAGCCGAGGAGCGCGGCGGGGACAACGCGCCCGCGCTGTCGGTGAGCGAATTGTCGCTCTCGCTGAAGCGGATGGTGGAGGGCAATTTCAGCCATGTCCGGCTGCGCGGCGAGATTTCGGGCTATAAGCGCGCGGCCTCGGGCCATGCCTATCTCGCGCTGAAGGATGACAAATCGCTGATCGACGCGGTGATCTGGAAGGGCAGCTTTGCAGGCATCGCCTTCCGGCCCGAGGACGGGATCGAGGTGATCGCCACCGGCCGGCTCACCACCTATCCGGGGCGCTCCAAATATCAGATCGTGATCGAGCGGCTGGAACTGGCGGGCGAGGGCGCGCTGATGCTGCTGCTCGAACGGTTGAAGGCCAAGCTCGGCGCAGAGGGGCTGTTCGATCAGGCGCGCAAAGTGCCTTTGCCCTTCATGCCGCGCGTCATCGGCGTGGTTACCTCCCCCACCGGCGCGGTCATCCGCGACATTCTCCACCGGCTCGCCGATCGCTGCCCGACGCGCGTCATCCTCTGGCCCGTGCTCGTCCAGGGTGAGGGGGCGGCCGCGCAGGTGGCGGCTGCGGTCAAGGGCTTCGATGCGCTCGTCCCCGGCGGCGCGGTGCCGCGCCCCGATCTTGTCATCGTCGCGCGCGGTGGCGGCTCGATCGAGGATCTCTGGGCGTTCAACGAGGAAGCGGTGGTCCGCGCGGTCGCCGAATGCTCGATCCCGATCATCTCGGCGGTCGGCCATGAAACCGATACCACATTGTGCGATTACGCCGCCGATGTCCGCGCACCCACCCCCACCGCCGCCGCAGAGATCGCGGTTCCGGTGCGTGCCGATCTGATCGCGCATCTGCGTCAGCAGGGGATGCGCATGACACGGCTTGCGCGCCGCTATCATGAACGCGCGGGCGAGCAACTGGCGGCGCTTGCCCGGCTTTTGCCGCGTCCGGCGCAGTTGCTCGATCCGCAGCGCCAGCGCACCGACGATCTGGCCGAACGGCTGCGGCGCGGGCTTGCGCACCGCATTTCCGACGCGCGCGGCGATCTTGCCCATGCCGGTGCTGCGCTGCGGCCCGCGCTCCTGTCGCAGCGGCTGTTGCGCGATCGCAATCGGCTCGATCAGCTTTGGCGGATGTTGCCCCGGCCTACCCAGCTTGCCGAGCGCCGCGCGCAACAACTGAACCAGCTTGGCGACAGGCTACGCCGTGGCTTCGCGCACCGGCTGTCCGATGGGCGCGGGGCGCTTGCCCGGGCGGGCGCAGGCCTCCGCCCTGGGCTCATCGACCGGCAGCTGGTGCGCGACCGTGAGCGTGTCGAGCGGCTCGGCCGGTTGCTCGAGTCCCTTCATCCCGACAAGCCCCTGTCGCGCGGCTATGCCAAGGTCGAAAAGCGCGGTGGCGGTGTCGTCACCACGGCGGCGCAGGCGCGGGCCGCAGGCGCTCTGACGCTCCATTTCGGCGATGGTGCCGTCGACGCGCGGGTTGAGCGGCCCGGCGCCAAGGCTTATGATCAGACCACGCCGGAACAGCCGACGCTGCTCTAGGCGCTTGTATAGTGGAGCACGTGACACCGATGTTGATGTTCAATTCCGGCAAGCAGGCCAAGCTGCATTACATGGCGAACAACCTGCGCGTTCTCGCATCCGGCGATCACGTCGTGTGCGCGGTGACCGGAGAGAAGATCCCGCTCGACCAGCTTCGCTACTGGAGCGTGGCCAAGCAGGAACCCTATGCCAGCTCCGAAATCTCGGTCCGCGCCGCGCTCGGCCAGTGAGGTTCCTGTTCGGGCTGTCCGTTCTGGCGCCCACGATGCTTGTCGTCGGGTGTGCGCAAACGGGCGCGCCGGTCGACAGCGCCGTCGCCAATCCTGCACCCAGGCCGGCGCCCGTGATACGGTCCGCACCACCACCGGCGCGTCCCGATTTCGTGCTGGCGGGCCCCTATGTTCAGGGCGGTATAGCAACCGGGCTGGTGCCGTCCGACACCGTGTCGCTGACGCTGGGCGGTAAGCGCGTTTCGTTCGCGCCTGACGGACGCTTTCTTGTCGGCTTCGGGCGCGACGCCGCGGCACAGGCCGAATTGGTCGCCACCCGCGCAGACGGCACCGTGGTGCGGCGCACGCTCGCCATTGCCCCGCGCGGCTGGCGGATCGAAAATCTCAGCACGCTTCCCCGCCAGACGCGCCCGAGCGCCGAATTCCAACGACTGCGCCCTGACGAGTTGAAACAGATCGCCGCCGCGCGTGCGGTCCGTTCCAATGCCGGTGGCTGGCGTCAGAAATTCATCTGGCCCGCAACCGGGCGGATTTCGGGGTTGTTCGGTGCCCAGCGCATCTATCGCGGCGAACCGGGCGCTTATCATTCGGGCGTCGACGTCGCGAGGCCGACGGGCGCGCCGATCATGGCACCTGCCGACGGCGTGGTCACGCTGGCGGCCGCCGCGCCCTTCACGCTTGAGGGGCATCTGCTGATGATTGATCACGGCATGGGGCTGAACAGCGCGTTTCTGCATATGTCGCGTATCGATGTCCGGGTGGGCGATATCGTCCGCCAGGGGCAGGTTCTGGGCGCCGTCGGCGCCACCGGCCGCGCGACGGGGCCGCATCTTCATTGGGGGATGATGTGGGAAGGGGAGCGGATCGATCCGCTGCTCATCGCCGGGCCCATGCCAATCCCGGACTAACCCCGCCCCTTTTGGGGGCAGGGCTGTATCATCCGGATTATTGGAGGCGCTTCACACGCACCGGCCGACCCGTATCGCTCGACAGGATATAGCTGCCGAGCGATCCGCGCTTGATGGTCACCGGGGCGCCAACCTTGGGGGTTCGTCCGGTCACTGCCTCGGTGCTCGTCCAGATCGCGCCGTCTTCGAGCACGAAAGTCATCTTGCCATAGCCGACGGGATCGACGCGCTTGATCGTCGATTCAATCTGCGCCAGCGCGCCTTCCTTTGCCGGATTATCATCCCCGCCGCCAAAGATCGCCGAAACGCTGGGCAGCGTCAGCCCGAACAGGCCGCGTTCGGCCTTTTCCGCCTGTTTGCGGTCGATGATGACGACTTCGCGGGCCTTCTCGGCGGTGTCGATCGATGCGGAAGCCTCGTCGAAACAGGCCAGGCGCGCGGCCGATTCGGGGATGGCGCGGCAGGCCATCAGTTTCTGGAAAACAGCCGGCAGCGGCTGGGATTTCTTCTCGGCGGCAAGCGCGGGACTGGCCACAAGGCATGCCCCCAAGACGAGCGATAGTTTTTTCGACAATTTCTTTTCCCTCATCATGTCACCTCAATTCAATCGAAGGTCCATTCGTGTAATTTCATGTCTTGAATTGGTCGTCGATCACGTCGCTGCAGGGATAGTTGCGAGTGTGACAATTAGGCGACACCCCCCGGATAACAGCGCTCTTTGCCTACGTGCTTGGTTTACAAGAGGATAGGCCCTGTGCAACTCCCAAGCCATGCTGCGTGGGGAAAAGGGGACACAAAGCGACTACTCCACGCTGCCTAACATCCGGGCGGCTCATCGCTTCGGGCAATCCAGAAAAGGGACTGGACTGTGAAGAAAATCGCAAAATTTAACGGCCTCATGGCCGGCGCTGCGCCGGTTGTGCTGGGCTTCGCGCTGCTTTCGGCGCCTGCCTATGCGCAAGACGAAGCAGTCGCGGCCGAAGGCCAGGAAATCATCGTCACCGGTACGCTGATCAAGAATCCGAACCTTCAGCGCGCAACTCCGGTTCTCGCAACCACTGCGGACCAGATCGAACTGAAGCAGAACAACAACGCAGAAGAAATCCTGCGTGAAGTTCCCGGCGCGGTTCCCAGCATCGGTTCGGCGGTCAACAACGGCAACGGCGGCGCATCGTTCGTCAACCTGCGCGGCCTCGGTTCGAACCGCAACGTCGTCCTGCTCGACGGTGTTCGTCTGGTTCCCGCCGAACTGCAGGGCCGTTTCGACCTTAACAACATCCCGCTCGCGCTTATCGAGCGCGTCGACGTCCTGACCGGTGGCGCATCGACGACCTATGGTGCGGACGCGATCTCGGGTGTTGTCAACTTCATCACCAAGTCGGACTTCTCGGGTCTCGAAGCCACGATCTCGAACCAGATCACCGAAAAGGGTGACGGCAATGCGTTCCGCGCAGACGTCACCTTGGGTGCAAACTTCGACGATGGTCGCGGTAACGCGGTCTTCTCGGTTGGCTATCAGCAGACCGACCCGGTTTATCAGGGCGATCGTGGCTTCTCACGCTTTCAGATCGACTCCTACAGCGGTCTGCCCAGCGGTTCGGGTACGTCGTCGCCGTCGCGCTTTACTGGCGTCAGCACCACTGGCCTCGACTCGATCACGGCTGGTTGCGGTCAGGGCTTCAGCATCACTTGCACCAACACGCAGGGCAACCGTCAGGTTACTGCCGCAGGCGGGGCTTTCCGTCCCTCTTCTGCGTTTGATGCATTCAACTTCAACCCGTACAATATCTTCCAGACGCCGTTCGAGCGCTTCAACATCTACGGTGCAGGCCGTTATGAAGTGAGCGACGCCATTGAGGTGTATACCCGCGGTATCTTCTCGAAGAACACCGTCAGCACGATCATCGCTCCCTCGGGCGCGTTCAACATCGGTGTCACCGTTCCGCTCAGCAACCCGTTTCTTTCGGCCGCTCAGCGTAACGCCTTCTGCGCCTTCGACGTGAACCCGGGCGTCGGCTACACGCCGCGGTTCACGCAGGCCGAATGCGCTGCCGCCGCAACCGCGACGGATCCGAGCGATCCCAACTACCGTGCCGTTGGCGTTGGTAGCCGCTTTGTTGCGTCCGACATCAACAACAATGGTACGATCGAAGCCGGCGAAGGTTATCAGTCGAACCCGCAGACCTCTCTGGCCCGCCGTGCAACCGAGTTCGGTCCGCGCGTCAGCGACTTCACGACCACGTTCTTTGACTATCGTCTTGGTGCCCGTGGTGGCATCACCGACAACATCAGCTGGGATGTGTTCGGTGCCTATGGCCAGAGCGAAAACATCCAGACCCAGAAGGGCTACTGGCTGAACTCGCGTGTCCGTCAGGCCCTGATGTCGACGAACAGCACGTCGTGCCTCAATACGGCGAATGATTGCGTTCCGCTCAACCTGTTCGGTCCCGACGGTTCGATCACGCCGGGCATGAATGCGTTCCTTAACGCAAACAGCCAGATTATCACCAAGACCTCGCTCGCTCAGGCGCGTGCGATGATCAACGGCGATGTGGGCTTCACGCTGCCTTGGGCAAGCGACGGCGTCGCGTTCGCAGTCGGTGGTGAATACCGCAAGTACACGGCATCGCAGGAATCCGATCTGCTTTCGCAGTCTGGTGATCTCGGTGGCGCTGGCGGTGCGGCACCGAACATCGCGGGCGGCTTCGATGTATATGAAGCAATCGGCGAACTCGTTGTTCCGGTTGTTCAGGATAAGCCCTTCTTCGAAGATCTGACGATCGAAGCGGGCATCCGTTACTCCAGCTACACCGTCGATGCGCCGGGCAAGCCGAGCTATGACTCGACCACCTGGAAGGCTGGCGGTAGTTGGACCCCGGTTGATGGTGTGAAGATCCGCGGTAACTATGCACATGCAGTCCGCGCACCGAACATCTTTGAACTGTTCAACCCCGTCACGACCGCGCTTACCAACCTCGGCAGCGATCCGTGCGCCGGATCGGCTCCGGTGGCTGACGCTAATCTGCGTGCAATCTGTATTGCACAGGGCGCGCCGGCATCGACCATCGGCGCGATCGAAAACGACGAATCGGGTCAGGTCAACGCAACTGGCGGTGGTAACCTCAACCTGAAGCCTGAAAAGTCGAACAGCTACACGGTCGGTGTTGTCCTGCAGCCTGACTTCATGCCCGGCTTCTCGATGTCGGTCGACTATTACAGCATCAAGATCAAGGACGCGATTACTTCGCCCACTCCGGGCGATGCCATCGCATCCTGCTTTGGCAACATCACGGCTGCCAGCGCAACCGATCCGAACTGCACGGTCATCCGTCGTAACGCGGTGACGGGCAGCCTCTTCGGCGAACCGACGGAAGTTCCGGGCCTGTTCCTGACGACGTCGAACCTCGGCAAGCTGACGACCGACGGCGTTGATCTGTCGCTCAACTATGATCGCGATCTGGGCTTTGCCAAGCTGGCCCTGAGCCTCAACGGCAACTGGACCAACAGCCAGAAGTTCAAGGCAACTCCGGGTTCGATCAATCGTGAGTGCGTTGGCTATTACAGCGTCAACTGCCTTTCGATCCAGCCGGAATTCAGCTTCTCGCAGCGTTCGACCCTGTCGTTCGATAATGCCGATATTTCGCTCCTGTGGCGCTATGTCGACGGCGTGAAGTTTGAGCCGCAGCAGTTCCAGGACGATCTGGACGCAGCACTGATCGATCCGGGTAACTGCCCCGATCCGCTCGGTGCCGATGGCGGCGCCTGCATGGTCGATCCGGAATTCCGCAAGATCAAGGCTGAGCATTATTTCGACCTGACCGGCCGCTTCCACGCGTCCGAGAACGTCACGATCACGCTCACCGTTCAGAATCTTCTGAACAACAAGCCGAAGGTTGTGGGTAACACCCTGGGTTCGACCTCGTACAACAGCGGCAACGTCTATCCGTCGACTTACGACGCTCTGGGCCGTCGCTATGCGATCAGCGCGAAGTTCCGCTTCTGATCCTGTGCTGCGAATACAACTGAAAGAGGAAAGGCGGGCCAAAAGCCCGCCTTTTCTGTTGTGCCTTACGGCGGCGCGATACAACCAATCACACTTGTTGGATTGTCACAGCAACGAAGCGGGCAACTCCATCTTCACGCCTGCATTGGCAGCCAGCGCCAGCGCCCATGTGCGCACCATCTCGATTTCTTCGGCGTGGATGTTTAGTCCTTCGGATTGTTCGGCCTGGCGTTTGCTCGCTTCGAAATTCGCGCCGCTTTTCGAATGTCGCGTGAAGATCGGCCCGGCGGCAATGTCGGCAAGCGCCTTGTCAGCAACCCGCAGTCCAAAATGGTGCGTCAATGCGCGCATTGCGTCTTCCGGGCGCGCAGTGAGCGTTTCACTGTCCAGCGTCACGATACGGTCGCCGAATTTCTCGGCAAGCGCCGCGAACTGCGCATGCTGGGCAAGCCAGCCAATAGCCGCAACCTGAATGTCGGTCAGCTTCAGATAATCCTCGGTGCTCATCCCAAAGTTGACCATCGCTTCACGGATGAGCTTGGTGAGCAGGTCGCGTACCCATAGCCGCCCCCACATGCCTTTGCGTGCGATCGAGCCAAGATAGATATCGAGCGGCGCGTAAAGCAGCAGCGCCTTTGCCGCGGGGCGGAGGGAGAGCATCGCGGGCGCCAGCGGATTGATCAGGTTCGATGGTTTGATCACCACCGCCTCGCCGGGCTGGAATGGTCGTTCCAGCATGCGC
The DNA here is from genome assembly GCF_033025475.1 of Sphingomonas sp. C3-2. Taxonomy (NCBI): domain Bacteria; kingdom Pseudomonadati; phylum Pseudomonadota; class Alphaproteobacteria; order Sphingomonadales; family Sphingomonadaceae; genus Sphingomonas; species Sphingomonas sp. C3-2. Next base: position 1,379,489 of record NZ_CP130322.1, on the reverse strand, counting down.
AGGCTATGGTCCAGAACTCTGGCCGCTTCGGCACCCTGTGCGCCGCGATGGCGCCAGCCGATAATGTCGTTGAGCACGACGGGTTCCTTGAGCCCCATCGAAACCCCCGGAATGTCGAACGCGCGGGCGAGGAGGGTGGAGCAGCAATAGGCCGAATGCAGGATGAAATGCACCGGCGCAGCGAGGCTCGCGGCGTAAAAGGCCTCTTCCCGACGTATCACCACGGGCTTGCCGTGCCCGGGAATGAACTCGTCGGTCAGGAAGGTAGCTCGGTCGTGCGCGGCACGCGGCAGGCGCACGAAGTGGAACGCGTCGTGCCCGGGATCATAACGATGGGCGAGCCATTCGGCATCGGACGGTATCTGGGCGACATTGGGCTGTGGCGCGGTCATGCACCCGGCATGACATGGTGCTTGCGAGCCGACAAGGTTGCAGCCGCCGAACGAAGCTGTTGCTTGCGCCGCAATCTCCCCATGACTACCCCTTTGCGTGGTGTGGCCTTGTGTGGGGGATTTGATGGCTGAGGAAGCGGTTGCGCAGATATTTGCTGCAGCGGCCATGGCGCGTCGAAATGGTGATCGGGCCGAAGAGCTTCGGCTGCTGGAATCGATATTGGAGCAATCACCCGAAAATCCTCAGGCGCTGAACGCCCTGGGCATGGCCGCGCTTGCAGCCCCTGATCCGGCGCGCGCTGCCGCCCTGTTTGCCCGCGCCGCCGCGCAGGATCCGGGCGAGAGCGCATTGTGGATGAATCTGGCGACGGCCGAGCGCGCGCTTGGCAATGACGAGGGCGAACGCGAGGGGCTGAATCGCGCGCTCGCCGCCGATCAGCTCAACTTCATGGCGCATCTCCGCCTCGCCGAACTGCAGCAGCGCACGGGGGAGGCGGCCGCCGCCGCACGGTCCTGGCAAAATGTTCTGATGATGGCGGCGGGGATCGATCCGATGCCGCCCGCCTTGGCCGAAACGCTCGACGATGCACGCCGGTTTGTGGCCGGGCAGATGACCGATTTCGCAAGCTTCATCGATTCGGGAATGGCCGAAGGTCTGGATACCTTGCCCGCTACCGATCGTCGCCGGATGCGCGCCACGCTGGATCACATGCTCGGGCGCAGGCAGATCTATCGCAACGAATGTTCGGGGCTGCACGTGCCCTTCCTTCCGGCAGACGAATTTTTCGACCGCGCGCATTTTCCTTGGCTGGCGCAGATCGAGGCGCGGTCCGATGCTATCCGCCGTGAATTTCTGGCGCTGTTCGAGGGCAAGGGGGCTGATGCGATCCGCCCCTATGTCCGGCAGGAAAGCGGGACGCCCGACAACAAATGGTCTCCGCTCGATGGCTCGCTTGATTGGGGCGCATGCTTCCTGTGGGAATATGGCGTGCCGAACGATGTGGTCTGTGCGCTATGTCCCGAAACGGCGGCGGCGCTTGCTATGGTGCCGCGCAACGACATTCCCGGCCGCGCGCCAACGGCCTTCTTCTCGCTGCTCAGGCCACATACGCGCATTCCTCCGCACACCGGCGTCACAAACAGCCGCGCGATCATTCACCTGCCCCTGATCGTTCCCGGCCAATGCGGTTTTCGAGTCGGCGGGGAAACGCGCGCGTGGAAGGTCGGCGAAGCCTTCGCCTTTGACGATACGATCGAACACGAAGCCTGGAATGACAGTGATGAACTGCGCGTTGTTTTGATCTTTGATGTCTGGAATCCGCATTTGTCGCCTGCAGAGCAGCAAATGCTGACACAATTCTTTGAAATCGCCGACAGGAGCGGGCATAATCCTGGCATGAAATGACAAGTGGGGAATGATTATGCGGACGCTTTTTCTTCTAAGCGCGGTTCTTGCCGTTGCTGCAGGCACTGCCGCTCAGGCGCAAAATGCCGCACCAGCTGCTGCAAGTCGTTCTGATCCCAATGCAGTCAAGTGCCGGCAGCTTCAGGTGACGGGATCACTCGTCAGGAAAGAACGGGTCTGCAAGACCAATGCCGAGTGGCGCTCGATAGCCGAAGGGCAGAATCGCGAGGCGGATGATTTCATCACGCGCACGCGGACGGGGATGAATCCCAGCGGGTGATTTGCCCGATCTGCGCTCAGGCGCGGCACTGGCACGCAAAGCGGCACCGATTCGGTGCCGCTTTTTGTTTGCGTGTCGATCTCACTAAAATGCTCTCTACCCTCGCAAAATTGCGCCTTTGACCATGTTTACGCAATGTGTTGCGGGATTGTGTAACAAAATTGCCACAACATATTTCAAAATTCCGTCAATCTTGAATGTTGCATTTACAACCATGAATGCGCCGGGCACGTGTTTGTGATGCAACTAAAAAGTGCGCCAATTGTGGGGAGCGCACGCCTGGTTGTTGACCAGAGCCCTGGCCGCTGAATGTCGGCCGGTACCTTCACAAAGGGATGTTGGTGTAAATGAAAAGTAGCTTTATGCGTTTGCGCGCGGGTGCGGCCCCGGTCGTTCTTGGCTTCGCGCTCCTGTCCGCTCCGGCTTTCGCTCAGGAAGATGCCGGCGAAGCGATCATCGTGACTGGTTCGCGCATCGCAAATGTTGAAATTGATGCCGTTTCGCCTGTCCAGGTGATTGGTAAGGAAGCTATTGCCAATTCGGGTGTCACGAACATCCAGGACCTGCTTCTCGAAAATCCCGTGTTTGGTACGCCTGCGCTCAGCCGTGCAAATTCGGCATTCCTGACGTCGGGCACCGGTGCGGCTACGGTCGATCTTCGCGATCTGGGTTCCGACCGCACGCTCGTTCTCATCGATGGCCGCCGTGTCGTTGCCGGTATTCCCGGTTCGTCGACCGTCGACCTCAACGTCATCCCGACGCAGTTCGTCGAGCGTGTTGACATTCTGACCGGCGGCGCTTCGTCGCTCTATGGCTCTGACGCTGTCGCCGGTGTCGTCAACTTCGTTTACAAGAAGAATTTCGAAGGTCTTGAAGCGGAAGGTCAGTATGGCATCACCCAGAAGGGTGATGATGCCAACTATCGCCTCAACCTGACTTATGGCGGTAACTTCGCTGATAACCGTGGTAACCTGATGGTGCACATGGGTTATTCGAAGCAGGAAGGCATCCTGTCGCGTAACCGCAAGGACACCTTCTACGATAACGCCGACAAATTTGCCTATGAAACCGGCGATCCGGCTGATTTCGGTACCGCAATCACGCCCTATTATTCGAGCTTCGCTTCGCAGGGCAGCTTCCTCGCAGGTGGCAAGCGCTTTACCTTTGACGCGGACAACAATCTGAAGGAAGGCTTTGACGTCAACACTGATGGTTTCAACCGTCAGTATTATCGCACGATCGCTGTGCCTGTTGAGCGTTACCTCTTCGCAGCCCGCGGCAATTACGAGCTTAACGACAACATCAATTTCTACGCTGAAGGCACCTACGCCAACACGAAGTCGTCGCGTGAGATCGAGCCTTTCGCGCTCGGTTCGGACGACGTTTTCCAGGCGTCGGGCGGTCTCGTGCCGATCGAATCGCTGGTCAACGGCGTTGCCGTTCTCAACCCCTATGTTCCGGCAGCGATCGCCGCTGCGGCGGTCGATCAGGACGGCGATGGTCTTCGCGACATCTCCTTCTCGAAGCGCCTTACCGACATGGGCACGCGCAATGGTTCGACCAGCCGTGACTTCTACCGCTTCGTGGCGGGTTTTGAAGGCTCGGTCTTCAAGGACTTCAAGTGGGACGTCAGCTATGTCTATGGCCGCACGTCTGAATCGCAGCAGTCCAATGGTCAGCCGAACATCCTGAACTTCGCCAACGCACTGTCGGCGGTTACGGATGTCAACGATCTGAACAACAACGGTCTCACCACCGACGTCATCTGCGCCAGCGCTGAAGCCCGCAAGCAGGGCTGCGTTCCGATCAACATTTTCGGTTTCAACTCGATCTCGTCCGAAGCGGCGAAATATGTTGCGGCTGAACAGAGCTACAACACGAGCATCACGCAGCAGGTTGTTTCGGCAAACCTCTCCGGTTCGCTGATCGAGCTTCCCGCAGGCCCGCTCGGCATCGCTATCGGTGCTGAATACCGCAAGGAAAGCAGCTCGGAAAATTGGGACGCACTCACCAATGCCGGTCTGAACGCTGGTAACGCACTGCCCGATACCCGTGGTTCGTTCAACGTCAAGGAAGTGTACGGCGAAGTGAACGTGCCGCTTCTTGCGGACACGCCCTTCTTCCACCGCCTCTCGCTGCGTGCGGCAGGTCGTATCTCCGATTATTCGACGGTCGGTACGATCTATACCTATAATGTGGGTGCTGAATGGTCGCCGATCTCGGACATCAAGTTCCGTGGCGGTTATGCACGTTCGGTCCGTGCTCCCAATGTTGGTGAGCTCTTCTCGGGCCTGTCGCAGACCTATCCGAGCGGCCTGAACGATCCGTGCACCGGCATCGGCGCAACTGGCGGCGGCGTTCTGGGTGACAACTGCCGTGCAGACGCTGGCGTGCTGGCAAACATCGCAGCAAATGGCGCATTCACGCTGACTCAGCCGGATCGTCAGGGCGTCAGCGGTTTCGACAGCGGCAACCCCAACCTGCGTGAAGAAACGTCGGATTCGTACACCCTTGGTGTCGCGATCAATCCGCGCTCGATCGACGCGCTTCGTAACCTGACGCTGACGGTCGACTATTACAACATCGGCATCAAGGGTGCCGTTGTTGCTCCGCCGCGCCAGTTCATCCTCGATCAGTGCTACCGCGAAGGTAACCAGTCGTTCTGCGATCTGGTGGATCGTCGTCAGACTGCAACCGCAAACAACAGCGCCGGTTCGCTTGAGTTCATCGATGCGCCGCTGTTCAACGGCGGTAAGCTGAAGGTCGAGGGTATCGACGTCGCGGTTGCATACAGCACCTCGTTCGACGCGCTTGGCAGCGGTGGCCGCCTCAGCGGTCGTATTGCCTATACCCGCGTGCTTGATGGTTATGTCATCTCGGTCCCGGGTGGCGAGAAGGACAAGTTCGCTGGTGAAATCGGTAACGCCAAGGACAAGTTCACCGCCAACCTGACCTATGGCAACGAAAAGCTGAGCTGGAACTTCACCGGTACGTATATCGGCAAGTCCTATGAAGACGATCAGCTGCTGCGCGCCTATGGCCTCGACAAGCACGACATCTCGGTCGATGCGGAATTCTATCTGGATACCCAGGTCCGTGTCATGCCGACCGAGCGTGTTGAACTGTTCTTCGGTATCGATAACCTGCTGAACAACAAGGCACCGCGCATCCTGTCGGGCACCTCGTTCAACACCACCGGTACGAACACTGCCGCAGACGTCTATGACGTTTTCGGTCGTCGCTTCTACACGGGTGCGAAGTTCAAGTTCTGAGCCTTTCGGCTTTGATCTGAAAGAAGGGGGCAGGGCTTCGGCTCTGCCCCTTTTTTATGGATCGAAGGTGCGCGTACCGCGTGCGCCCCTTATCCACAGGGCAAAACAAAAGGGCGCCCGGTTTCCCGGACGCCCTTTTTGCGTCTCCGAACCTCCGGCCCGTCAGCCCCGGCGCAGTACCAGCGCGCCGTCGCCTTCATCCACCTTCAGCGTGGTGCCGTCGGGCACCTCGCCGCGCAGGATCATGTCGGCGAGTGGGTCCTGCAGATATTTCTGCACCGCGCGCTTCAGCGGGCGGGCACCGTAGACCGGGTCATAGCCGACCCGGCCCAGCCAGGCGCGCGCCGCGTCGGTCAGGTCGAGCGTGATCTTGCGATCCTTGAGCAGCTTCTGAACCCGCGCCACCTGGATGTCGACGATCGGGCCCATATGCTTCTGCGCAAGCCTATGGAACAGGATGATCTCGTCCAGCCGGTTGAGGAATTCGGGGCGGAAATGCCCGCGCACGATTTCCATCACCTGTGGCTCGACATCATCGGTCGTCTGGTCGTCGGTCATCCCCGCCAGATACTGGCTGCCCAGGTTCGATGTCAGGATGATCAGCGTGTTCGAAAAATCCACCGTGCGGCCCTGGCCGTCGGTCAGGCGGCCATCGTCGAGCACCTGGAGCAGCACGTTGAAGACGTCCGAATGCGCCTTTTCCACCTCGTCGAACAGAACGACCTGATAGGGGCGCCGGCGCACCGCCTCGGTCAGCACGCCGCCTTCCTCATAACCGACATAGCCCGGAGGCGCACCGATCAGCCGCGAGACCGAGTGCTTCTCCATGAACTCCGACATGTCGATGCGGACCATCGCATTGTCGTCGTCGAACAGGAACCCGGCGAGCGCCTTGGTCAGCTCGGTCTTGCCCACGCCCGTGGGGCCGAGGAAGAGGAAGCTGCCGAGCGGCCGGTTGGGGTCCTGCAGCCCGGCGCGGCTGCGGCGGACGGCGGTCGACACGGCCTTCACCGCATCTTCCTGCCCGATCACGCGCTTGCCGATCATCGCTTCCATTTGGAGCAGCTTCTCGCGTTCGCCCTCCAGCATCTTGTCGACCGGAATCCCCGTCCAGCGGCTGACGACCGAGGCGATGTCCTCGCTCGTCACCTCCTCGCGCAGCATCGCGCTGCCGGTCATGGCGTCCGCCTCGGCCAGCTGCTTTTCCAGATTGGGGATGACGCCGTAGGAAAGCTCGCCCGCCCGCGCCAGATCGCCGCGCCGCTGCGCCTGATCAAGCTCGATGCGCGCGCCATCCAGCTGTTCCTTCAGCTTGGCGCCGGCGTGGATCTTTTCCTTCTCGCCCTGCCAGCGCGTGGTGAGTTCGGCCGATTCCTGCTCCAGATTGGCAAGCTCCGCCTCCAGCGCCGCCAGCCGGTCCTTCGATGCGTCGTCGGTTTCCTTTTTCAGCGCCTCGCGCTCGATCTTGAGCTGGATGATCCGGCGGTCGAGATTCTCGATTTCCTCGGGCTTCGATTCCACCTCCATGCGCAGGCGCGACGCGGCCTCGTCCATCAGGTCGATCGCCTTGTCGGGCAGGAAGCGGTCGGTGATGTAGCGGTTGGAAAGCGTCGCCGCCGAGACGATCGCCCCGTCGGTGATCCGCACGCCGTGGTGCAGCTCATATTTCTCCTTCAGCCCGCGCAGGATCGAAATCGTGTCCTCGACCGTGGGTTCGCCGACGAACACCGGCTGGAACCGCCGCTGGAGCGCGGGGTCCTTCTCGACATATTTCTGATATTCGTCGAGCGTGGTCGCGCCGATGCAGTGCAGCTCGCCGCGCGCGAGCGCGGGCTTCAACAGGTTGGAGGCATCCATCGCGCCGTCGGTCTTGCCCGCGCCGATCAGCGTGTGCATCTCGTCGACGAACAGCACGATCTGGCCTTCGGCGCCCTTCACCTCGTCGAGCACGCCCTTCAGGCGCTCCTCGAACTCGCCGCGATATTTCGCGCCTGCGATCAGCGCGCCCATGTCGAGCGCCATCAGCGTGCGATCCTTCAGCGAATCGGGCACATCGCCATTGGCGATGCGCAGCGCCAGCCCCTCGGCGATCGCGGTCTTGCCGACGCCGGGTTCGCCGATCAGCACGGGGTTGTTCTTGGTGCGGCGGGCAAGGATCTGGATCGTGCGGCGGATTTCCTCGTCGCGGCCAATCACGGGGTCGAGCTTGCCGTCCTTGGCGGCTTGCGTCAGGTCGCGCGCGAATTTCTTCAGCGCGTCGTAACGGTCCTCGGCACCCGCGGTGTCGGCGGTGCGCCCGCCGCGCAGCTGGTTGATCGCGCCGTTCAGTCCCTCGGCGGTCACACCCGCGGTTGCCAGCGCCTTACCGGCGGTCGTCGTCGTTGCGAGCACGAGCGCGAGCAGCAGCCGTTCGACTGTGACATAAGAGTCACCCGCCTTGCTCGCCACCTGCTCGGCGGAATCGAGGATGCGCACCAGATCATTGTCGAGCCCGGGCGCCGCCTGTGCGCCGCTGCCCGATACGGCGGGGATCTTCGCCAGCGCCTTGTCGGTTTCCGAAAGCGCCAGTTCGGCATGGCCCCCGGCTGCGCGAATCAGCCCGGATGCCATGCCCTGTTCGTCTTCGAGCAGCGCCTTCAGCAGATGTTCGGGGCTGATCCGCTGATGGTTCATGCGGATCGCCACCGTCTGTGCCGACTGCAGAAAGCCCTTTGCCCGGTCGGTGAATTTTTCGAGGTTCATGTCGCTCCCCAATGTCAAATCGTTCGCGATATGGTGTTGCAATTTTACAACACAAGGGGAGCGTGACTGTTAGCTCCCTGTTTTTTCCACCTTATCCGCGCCCGGTGCGAAAGTGTCTCCGAAAAAGTCCTTAGCGTACCAGCGCGGCGCGGTATCTGCGTCGGCGATCGCCGTTGCGATCTCATAATTGATCCGCGTGAATTTTGCAGCCGCATTCCAGTCAATCGGCAGGTCGGTCTGGTCGCTCACGCGGTGATAATGGGTCGCCAGGAAATCCTTGAACGCCTTTTCGCCGCCATTGCCGAAACCGGTCATCAGGAACACCGAGGGGATACCCTGCTGGACGAAGCGGTAATGGTCCGATCGCGTGAACAGCCCTTCGGCGGGCATCGGATCGGGGGACAGCGTCACGCCGGCACCCGCCGCCGCCTTCTGCACGATGGGGCCCAGCGTCGAGCGTTCGGCGCCAAAGGCGATCACGTCGTTGAAGTCATAGAGCAGCACCGGCATGTCGAGGTTGACGACGCTCACCACCTTGCCCGCGCGGGTTAGCGGATTGTGCGCCAGATATTCGGACCCGAGCAGCCCCTTTTCCTCGGCGGTGACGGCGGCGAACAGGATCGGGCGACGCGGCTTTATCGGGGCGTTCGCCATCGCGCGCGCCACTTCCAGCATCGTCGCGATGCCGGCGGCATTGTCCATCGCGCCATTGTGGATCTTGTCGCCTTCCTTGCTCTCGTCGATCCCGACATGGTCGAGATGCGCCATCAGCAGCACATATTCATTGGCCAGCGCGGGGTCCGATCCCGGCAGCATCGCGACGACATTGGGGCTGGTGAAATTGCGCCGCGTCAGCGTGCGCTCCACGCGCACTTCGGGCTTCAGCGCAAAGCCGGCGATGCGGGCATTTTTGCGCTCGGCCTCGGTCAGTATCTTGTCGAGCGAGCGGGGCGCACCGGCGAACAGCGCCTGGGCGGCCGGGGTGTCGACCGATGCGGTTGCGCGCAGCCCGGGTGCGGCGCGGTGCGGCGTGCCGTCCGCCTCGGTCCAGGCGATGCTCGGCTCGAACGCCGATTCAACCGACCGCGCCCAGGGACGCATCTTCAGCCGCTCGCGCGTGTTGACCGTGATCATGCCGATCGCGCCGCGGTCGCTCGCCATCTTGGCCTTGCTGTTCGCCAGATGCGCGCCAAGGTCGCTCGGGGTGCCCTTGGGAAAACCGCTCAGCGCGACGACGATCTTTCCCTTCACGTCCAGCCCGGCATAATCGTCGAACCCCTGGCCCGGGCTGTCGATGCCAAAGCCCACGAACACGACGGGGGCGCCCAGCGTCAGCTTTTCCTCGCCCGCGCCCACGCCAATGAGCACGTCCTTGCCGTGCGTGAACGTCTTGCCGCCTACGGTGAGCGTCGCCTCGGGCGTTTTGGTCAGCGTCAACTCGGCAAAGGGCACCTGCTGATACCATTTGCCATCGGCGGCGGGCTTCAGCCCCAGCGCCTCATAGCGGGTCGCGACATATTTGGCGGCGATGTCGTACCCGCGCGTGCCGGTGTTGCGCCCTTCCAACAGGTCGTCGGCCAGAAAGTCGACATGCGCGCGCACCGCTTCTGGGGCGAATTGAGGCTGGGGAGCCGGTTCGGCCTGGGCGGTGGTGGCGATCAGCGCCAGGGCCAGGGCGCTGGCGGAGGTCAGGCGTTTCATTCGGTTCGAAACTCGCTTGCAAAGGGAATGTTCTGCACCCTGCCTACCGCATGGTCCGCGCCCGATAAAGGCGTGCCAAGGGGGTATTTTAAGGGACGGTAGAATGGTTTGCGCGTCGCCGGGGCGCTGCTATGGTCGCGACCGGTTTCGAAAAAGGATGTTTCGATGCGCCCTATTGTCGCCCGGCTCTGCGCCGCGCCGCTTTTTGCCCTGATCGCCGTTCCACTTGCTGCCCAGACCCAGACCGCAGCCCCGGTTCCCGTCGCCACGCTGGTGAACAAGGTGGAGATCCCGCATGAGGAGTTCACGCTGGCCAACGGGCTGCGCGTGATCGTCCATACCGATCGCAAGGCGCCTGTCGTGGCGGTCTCGGTCTGGTACGATGTCGGCTCCAAGCACGAACCCAAGGGCAAGACCGGGTTCGCGCATCTCTTCGAACATCTGATGTTCAACGGGTCGGAAAACGCCCCCGGCGATTTCTTTGAACCGCTGCAGCAGGTAGGCGCCACCGATTTCAACGGCACCACCTGGTTCGATCGCACCAATTATTTCGAAACTGTGCCAACCGGCGCGCTCGAACGCGCGCTCTTCCTCGAATCCGATCGCATGGGCCATCTGCTCGGCGCGGTGACGCAGGACAAGCTCGATAACCAGCGCGGCGTCGTCCAGAACGAAAAGCGTCAGGGCGACAACCAGCCTTATGGTCTGGTCGAATATGCCCAGCTGGCCGCGCTGCTCCCGTCCGATCATCCTTATGGCCATTCGACGATCGGTTCGATGGCGGATCTCGACGCTGCCAGCCTTGAGGATGTGAAAAACTGGTTCCGCCAGCATTATGGCCCCAACAACGCCATCCTTGTGCTCGCGGGCGATATCGACGCCGCCGCCGCGCGCCCGCTGGTCGAGAAATATTTCGGCGATATCGCGCGCGGCCCGCAGACCCATCCGGTCGCGGCTGCGTTGCCCCAGCTTGCCGCCCGCAAGGATGAAGTGATGAAGGACCGCGTCGCGCAGACGCGCCTTTACCGCAACTGGGTGGTGCCGGGGCTGAACGATCCCGACAATGTGCCGCTCGCGGTGGGGGCCACCGTGCTCGGCGGCCTCGCCAGCTCGCGGCTCGACAATATGCTGGTGCGCGACGAAAAGGTCGCGGTGCGCGTCTCGGCCGACGTGCAGACCTTTGCTCAGCTCAGCTTTTTCGAGGTGCAGGTCGATGTGAAGCCGGGCGTCGATGCCGCCAAGGTGTCCGAGCGTCTCGACGCGATCCTCGCCGATTATGTGAAGAACGGCCCAACGGCGGACGAGGTTCAGCGCGTCGCGATGCGCGTCACCTCGGGCCGGATCGCCGGGCTTGAATCGGTCGGCGGGTTCAGCGGCAAGGCGGTCGCGCTCGCCGAGGGCGAACTTTATTCGAACGACGCCGATTATTACCGCAAGACGCTGGCGCAATATGCCGCAGCCACCCCGGCTCAGGTGACGGCGGCGCTGGGCAAATGGCTCAGCCGCCCGGTCTATGCGCTCACCGTCGAACCCGGCGAACGCGCGGCCTATGACGAGGCACAGAAATCGGCGGGCGGCTTTGCGCCCAGCTATTACCGGGCGCCCGCGCGCGGCGAAAAGCCGATGGCAAAGCCGTCGAAACTGCCCGTGGCAGAGGCTGTCCCCGCAAAGTCCGCAGGTATCGATCGCTCCAAGCTGCCCGAAGTCGGCGCCATCGCCGATCTCGATTTCCCGGCGGTCAGCCGCGCCACGCTCGGCAACGGTATCGAGATCGTCTATGCGCACCGCGACGCCGTGCCCATCACGCAGGTGGCCCTCAGCTTCGATGCGGGCAATGCCGCCGATCCCAAGGCGATGCTCGGCACCCAGTCGCTGATGCTCGCGCTGCTTGATGAAGGTACCAAGACGCTCGATTCGGTCCAGATCGCCGAACGCCAGGAAAGCCTCGGCGCGTCGATCAGCACCAGCGCGTCGATGGATACGACCAGCGTCAACCTGTTTGCGCTGTCCGACAATCTGGCGCCCTCGCTCGATCTCTTCGCCGATATCGTCCGCAACCCCGGTTTCAAGCCGGCTGAGGTCGAGCGCCTGCGCGGGCAGCAACTGGCGCGCATTTCGGCGGAAATGACCGATCCTTCGGCGATGGCGCGGCGCGTTCTGCCGCCGCTGCTCTACGGTGCGCAGCATCCTTACGGCGTTCCGTTCACCGGCACCGGCGATCCGGCGGCGGTGGCCAAGGTCTCGCGCAAGGATCTGGTCGCGTTTCACGATGCGTGGTTCCGCCCCGAAAAGGCAACGCTGTTCGTCGTCAGCGATCAGCCGCTCGAAGCGCTCAAGCCGCTCATCGAGGCGCGCTTCGGCAACTGGAAGGCCAAAGGCAAGGCGGGCGCCAAGAAGTTCGATACCCCGCTGCCGCCCGCGCAGCCCAAGATCGTTCTGGTCGATCGCAAGGATTCGCCCCAGTCGTTCATCCTCGGCGGTGAAGTGCTGCCGGTGAAGGGGACCGACGAACTCGCCGATCTGCTCGCCGCGAACGATGTGGTCGGCGGCAATTTCCTGTCGCGGATCAATATGGACCTGCGCGAAACCAAGGGCTGGTCTTACGGCGTCCGGGCGCAGGTCAACCGTGTCGCGCAGGATGTGCCCTATCTCGTCTTCGCACCGGTTCAGGCGGACAAGACCGGCCCCGCGATCACCGCGCTGCGCGAACAGATTGCGGCGTTCCTTGGGCCCAAGGGCGTGACGGCGGAGGAACTGGAACGTACCCGCAACGGCAGCATCCGCGAGCTCCCCGGCAGCTATGAAACCGCAGCCGATGTGCTGGGCGGTATGCAGCGCAATGTGCTCTTCAAGCGGTCCGACGATTATTACGACACGCTCGCCGCCCGGTACCGCGCGATGACGGCGGCCGATCTCGACAAGGCAGCCCGCGGCGCGATCGATCTCAACCGCATGACCTGGGTCGTCGTCGGTGATGCGGACAAGATCCGCAGCCAGCTCGAACCGCTCGGCTATGCGATCGAGGTCGTTCCGGCCGCGGCAAACTGACCCCCTCTAGGCACTGCAAGGAAGGATAATGGATATGGCAAATGTGGATGGCGCCTGGGATTGCGTCGTGAAGACCCCGCTGGGGGATCAGCAGTCGGTGTTCACGATCGCCAGCACGGGCGACAGCTTTTCGGGCGAGATGGTCGGCGCGATGGGCTCGCTCACCGCTGAAGAGGGCAAGATCGACGGCAACAAGCTCAGCTGGAAGATGAACCTCAAGGTTCCGATGCCGATGACGCTCGATTGCCAGGCCACGGTCGATGGCGACAGCATCACCGGTGCGGCCGGCGCGGGCGCGTTCGGCAGCTTCCCGCTTTCGGGCACGCGCAAGGCCTGATTTTCAGCCGCTTATAATGGGGAAGGGCGCCGGGGTTCCGGCGCCCTTTTTCGTGTCAGAAGGTATAACCGACGCCAACCGCGCCGAACCACTGGTTCGCGCTGCCCGCGTCGGAGACAATCGGGCTGTCCTTGAAGTCGCCCAGCTGCCGGCCATAATTGGCGATGCCGAACACCGACCAGCCCTGGCGCAGATCGTCGCCAAGCGCCCGGGTGGCGAGAAGCCCCGCATTCACGGTGCTGAACCCGCCCTTGGCGCTGTACGGCGCAAGGCCGCTGGCGGCGGCGCCATCGGCGTCGATATTGCGGTAATAACGGGCAAAGCCGTCGCCGACATAATCGGCCGATACCGACAGCGCGACCAGCGTGCGCTTGCTCAGCGGCACCGCATATTCCACCGCTGGCGTCACGACATAGCTTTTGTGCGCATTGGCCACGTCGGTGACATAGGTCACGCGCAGCGCCAGCGTGTCATATTCGCCCAGCAGCACGCCGCGTTTGGACACTGCGGCAAAGCCGCCCAGCTCGACGGCGACGTTCTTCTCGCCCAGCGCCTTTACCTGCGCGTCGCGGATGCCGTTCACCCGGTCCAGCCGCACGCCCGCCACCGGGCCGATCGAGAAGTTCAGCCCGTCAGTGTCGGGTTCGGGCAGCGCGTCAACATAAAGCTGCAGCCCGCGCATGAAGAAATGATGGTTCGAAACCTTGCCGCGCAGCTGAAAGCCGGGGAGCGCGCGGTAATCGTCCGATCCCTGATAGGACGGGCCGTAGGCGACGCCCGCCGCTACCGTCACCGTGTCGCGGTCCTGACCTGCGTTCTTCCCCTCGGGCGATTGCGCCATCGCCGGCTGGATGCCGGCAAGCGCGATGAGGGGGAGGGCGCTTAGCGAAAGGCGCCGCCACGGAGTCTTGAGAAATGTCATGTTTTGATAACTGCCACTTTTGGAAATGGTTGCGCCCGCACAGGGGGCGGCGGGCGTGGTCGTCTATAACGCTCTACCCGTCCCTTGTCGCTTTGAGCTTTGCTCCATCCTCCTGTAGGGCGGGGGACAAATGCCAAGCAAGCTTTCGTGCGACATCGCAATCATTGGTGGCGGCCTTTCGGGGGCGCTGATCGCGCTTGCGCTCCATACCCGCAAACCCGGGCTCGATGTCCGCTTGATCGAAGGCGCGCAGGTGATTGGGGGCGATCGCCACTGGGCGTTTCAGGAACATGATGTCGCGCCCGACCATCGCTGGCTGATCGCGCCTGTCGTCGCGCATATGTGGCGCGGGCACGATGTGCTGTTTCCGAACGGGGCGGCGGGCACCGATCACGGCATCTACAATGTCTCCTCCGAAACGCTTGATGCGCATGTCCGCGCGGTGCTGCCCGCCAGTTGGCTGATGCTGGGGCGGCGCGTCGCCGCCGTTACCCGGTCCAGCGTCGTGCTCGCGGGCGGGGATCGGATCCGCGCCAATGCCGTTATCGATACGCGCGCGCCGCTCGATCTCTCCGCGCTCGATCTCGCTTGGCAGAACCGGCTGGGGGAGGAACTGGTGCTCGATGCCGATCATGATCTGCGCCGCCCCATGCTGTGCGATGCGCGCTTCCCCGATATACGGGAACGGGCGCATTTCTTCAGCGCGCAGCCGCTGGGCCCCGACCGCATCTTCGTCCAGAGCAGGCTTTATGAAGCCGCGCCCGGCATGGATGTGGGCTGGCATCGCGATCGGATTGCCCATTACGCCGCCGCGCGCGGCTGGTCGCTCGCATATGAGACGCGGCAGAAAAGCGGCGTGTTGCCGCTCTGCATGGGCGGCGATTTCGAACGCTTCTGGAATGCGGGCGGGGTTCAGGTGCCCAAGACCGGCGTGCGCGCGGGCCTCTTCCATCCGCTCACCGGCCATGCGCTCCCCGATGCTGTCCGTGTCGCGGCCTATATCGCCGGGCTCGACCGGCTCGATGCGCCGCTGCTTCATGACGAGCTGTTCGAATTCGCGCGCGAGACCTGGGCGGCGCGCGGATTCTACCGGCTGTTCGGCACGCTGTTCTTCCGCGCGGCCTCTCCGGACGAGCGCGTGGCGATGCTCGAACGCGTCTACCGGCTTGATCCCGCAGCCATTGCGCGCTTCTATGCCGGGCATTCGACCGGCATCGACAAGGTCAGGCTCGTTGGGGGACGGCCTGTTGTCTCGATCCGCCGGGCGATCGCCGCAATCAGGGAGAAACGCGCGTGACGTCAGGGGGAAAGACGGCAGCGGTCATTGGTGCGGGGATTGGCGGTCTCGCGTTGGCCATCCGGCTTCAGTCGGCGGGTATCGATACGGTCGTGCTCGAAGCGCGCGATCAGCCGGGCGGGCGCGCGCAGGTGTGGCAGCGCGGTGGCTTCACCTTCGATGCCGGGCCGTCGTCGATTTCGGACCCCGCCGCGCTGCGTGCGCTTTGGGCGCTGTCGGGGCGCGATATGGCCGAAGATGTCACGCTGCTGCCGGTCCGGCCCTTTTACCGGCTCAACTGGCCCGATGGCAACCAGTTCGATTTTTCGGATGACGAACAGGTGCTCCAGCAGGAAATTCTCCGGCTCGATCCACGCGATCTGCAGGGCTATCAGCGTTTTCTCGATTACGCCGCCAAGGCCAAGGACGGCGCCTATGACCGGCTGGCACAGGAACGGCTCACCGATTTCGCCGCGATGGCGCGCGCGGTGCCCATGCTGGTGAAAACCCAGGCGTGGCGCTCGGCTTACGGCATCGCCGCGCGCTTCGTGGAAAATGAAAAGCTGCGTCAGGCGCTCAGCTTCCAGACGCTGTTTCTCGGCGGCAATCCGATGCGCGCCAGCGGGCTCCACGCGCTGATCCACATGGTCGAAAAGCGCACCGGGCTGTGGTTCGCCAAGGGCGGCACCGGCCAGCTGGTCGCGGGCATGGTCCGGCTGTTCGAACGGCTGGGCGGCACGCTCCGGCTCGGTGATCCGGTCGCCGAGATCGAAACCGCGGGCGATCGCGCGATAGCAGTCCGCACCGTCGCGGGCGAGCGGCTGACGCCGACGATGATCGCCAGCAATGCCGATATCATGCACAGCTATGCGCATCTGCTCGCGAACAGCCCGCGCGGGCGTCAGGCGGCCGATGCGCTGTCGCGCAAGGCCTTCTCGCCGGGGATGTTCATCGTCCATTTTGGCGTGCGCGGCAGCTGGCCGGGCATCCCGCACAATATGGTGCTGTTCGGTCCGCGCTATCGCGGGCTGTGGGGGGACATCTTCGATTTCGGCGTGCTGCCGCACGATCTGACCCTTTATCTCCACCATCCCACCGTCACCGATCCCGCGCTCGCGCCCGAGGGGCAGTCGGTCTTCACCGCGATGGTGCCGGTGCCCAATATCGGGCGCCTGCCCGTGGACTGGAACGAGATCGGCCCGCTCATCGAACGCCGCGTGCTCGACGAGATCGGCCGTCGGCTGATCCCCGATATCGATGCGCGCATCGTCACCAAATTCCACTATACGCCCGCCGACAGCGCGGCCGATCTCGGCGCCTATCTGGGCAATGCCTTTTCGCTTGAGCCGTTGTTGAAACAAAGCGGCTGGTTCCGCGTCCACAACCGTGATGACGCGATACACAATCTCTATTTCGTGGGGGCGGGCACGCACCCCGGCGCGGGGATACCGGGTGTCGTGGCAGGCGCCGGGATCACTGCGGCAATGATGCTGGAGGATTTCAGGAAATGACGCGTTTCACCGTGTTTTGCGGGTCCAGCATGGGGGAATCACCCGTGCACGCCGCAATCGCTGAGGAGCTTGGCCGTGAACTAGCGGGCGCCGGTGTCGGGCTGGTGTATGGCGGCGGCAATGTCGGGCTGATGGGCGTGGTCGCCGATGCGGCGCTTGGTGCGGGGGGTGAGGTGATCGGCGTGATCCCGCGCGCGCTGGTCGACCGCGAACTCGCGCATGAAGGCTGCACCGAACTCCACGTCACCGCCAATATGCACGAACGCAAGGCGCTGATGGCCGAACTGGCGACAGGGTTCATCGCACTGCCGGGCGGCATCGGCACGATGGAGGAATTGTTCGAGGTGTGGACCTGGGGGCAGCTCGGCTGGCACATGAAGCCTTGCGCGCTGCTCAACGTCCATGGCTATTATGACGGGCTGATCACGTTTCTCGACACGATGGTCGAGCAGGGTTTCCTCCGTCAGGAACACCGCGACATGCTGATCGTCACCGACCGCGTCGCCGATCTGCTCGATCTGCTCGCCGATTATATCCCGCCGCAGACGAGCAAGTGGATCGAGCGCGAGGATCTCTGACCAAGGAAGCATGCATATGGCGGACGAGCGCATTGCCCTGATCGAAGCAGATATCACCACGCTCGATGTCGATGCGATCGTCAATGCCGCCAATAACAGCCTGCTTGGCGGCGGTGGTGTTGACGGCGCCATCCACCGCGCCGCCGGTCCGCACTTGCTCGAAGCCTGCCGCGCGATCGGCGGTTGCCCCACGGGCGAGGCGCGACTCACCCCCGGCTTTCGCCTGCCCGCGCGCCATGTGATCCACACCGTCGGCCCGGTCTGGCAGGGCGGCGGGGCGGGGGAGGCCGATCTGCTCACCGCCTGCTATGCCAACACGCTGGCGCTGGCCGAGGCGCACGCCATTCGCAGCATCGCCTTTCCCGCGATCAGCTGCGGCGTCTATGGCTATCCGATTGCGGCGGCGACGGCGATCGCGGTCGAATGCGTGCGCAACTGGCTGGATAGCCATGATTTTCCGCAGAAGGTCTATTTCGTCGCCTTTGGCGCCGCGGTGCGCGATGCCTATCGCGCCGCGCTCGCGGGCTGAGGCGCCTTTACCCGCCATCTTTCAAGGCTCCGGCATTGGCGGTACAGCGCGCGGCATGAAGAAATACCTATTCGTGATCGCCCCGCTCGCGCTCCTCTCCGCTTGCGCGACTCCGGAGACCCGCCTGCGCAACGGGCTGCAGGATGCTGGGCTGTCGGCCGCCACGGCGTCGTGCATGGCAAACCGCATGGTGAACGAGCTTTCCTATACCCAACTAAGGAGAATCTCCTCGCTCTCGACGCTCAAAGGCCAGCGGATGAACGAGCTTTCCGCTGCGGAATTCATGCATAAGGTGCGTGCGCTCAAGGATCCGGAGATCATCGCAGAGACCGGCCGGGCCGCCGCGATCTGCGCCCTGGCGCGATAGACCCTGCCAAACGCGGGCTTTCATTCATTGTCGAGCTATGCTTTAGCCCCATCCGACTCTAATTTTGTTGCAACGCGGAAAGGCTTGGCGCAGCGATGAACATTCACGAATATCAGGCGAAGGAACTGCTTGCGAAGTTCGGCGTGCCCGTACCGGCAGGTCATGCGGCGCTGAGCGTCGAAGAAGCGGTTGAGGCTGCAAAGCAGCTTCCGGGGCCGCTCTACGTCGTGAAGGCGCAGATTCACGCAGGTGGTCGCGGTAAGGGCAAGTTTAAGGAACTCGGCCCCGACGCAAAGGGCGGTGTTCGCCTTGCCAAGACCCTCGATGAAGTGAAGGCACACGCTGCCGACATGCTCGGCAACACGCTCGTCACCATCCAGACCGGCGAAGCCGGCAAGCAGGTGAACCGCCTGTACGTCACCGACGGCGTCGACATCGAGAAGGAATTCTACCTCGCCGTTCTCGTCGATCGCGCCACCGGCCGCGTCGCGATGGTCGCATCGACCGAAGGCGGCATGGACATTGAAGAGGTCGCACACTCGACCCCCGAAAAGATCCACACGCTCGACATCGATCCCGCCACCGGCTTCATGCCGCACCACGGCCGCGCCGTGGCTGCCGCGCTCGAGCTTTCGGGCGATCTCGCCAAGCAGGCCGCCAATGTTGCTGCCAAGCTCTATGACGCATTCCTCGGCACCGACGCCGCGCAGATCGAAATCAACCCGCTCGCGATCACCGGCGATAACAAGCTGATGGTTCTCGACGCCAAGGTCGGCTTCGATTCGAACGCGCTCTATCGTCATAAGGACCTGATGGAACTGCGCGACGAAACCGAAGAAGATCCGGCTGAACTCGAAGCGTCGAAGTACGACCTCGCCTACATCAAGCTCGATGGCGACATCGGCTGCATGGTGAACGGTGCGGGCCTCGCCATGGCGACGATGGACATCATCAAGCTCAACGGCGCATTCCCCGCCAACTTCCTCGACGTCGGCGGCGGCGCGAACAAGGAAAAGGTCACCTCGGCGTTCAAGATCATCCTGAGCGATCCGGCGGTGAAGGGCATCCTCGTCAACATCTTCGGCGGCATCATGCGCTGCGACATCATCGCAGAAGGCATCGTTGCAGCGGCCAAGGAAGTGAACCTCTCGGTGCCGCTCGTCGTCCGCCTCGAAGGCACCAATGTCGACGAAGGCAAGAAGATTCTCGCTGAATCGGGCCTCGCCATCGTTCCCGCCAACGATCTGGGCGATGCTGCCAAGAAGATCGTCGCGGAAGTGAAGGCTGTCGCATAAGCGCAATTCAGACTTGACCCGGGCCCCATGATCTAGAATTTGTCCGGACAAATTTTGGTCATGGGCTCCCGCTCCGGCGGGAGTTGTGGCAAAGAGGTGAAGCAGTTCGTTTGAGCTCCCTCCCCAGGGTCGTTCAGGCAAGGAAGGAAGGCAGGCAATGAAAGTGCTCGTTCCGGTCAAGCGCGTGCTTGACTATAACGTAAAGCCCCGCGTGAAGGCGGATGGCTCGGGCGTCGATCTTGCAAACGTCAAGATGTCGATGAACCCGTTTGACGAAATCTCGGTCGAAGAAGCGATCCGCCTGAAGGAAAAGGGCGTTGCTACGGAGATCGTCGTCGTGTCGATCGGCGAAGCCAAGGCTCAGGAAACGCTGCGCACCGCGCTGGCAATGGGCGCAGACCGCGCGATCCTGATCCAGGCCGAAGGCGAAGTCGAGCCGCTGGCCGTTGCCAAGCTGCTCCAGAAGGTCGTCGAAGCCGAAGCGCCGCAGCTCGTCATTCTCGGCAAGCAGGCGATCGACGACGATTCGAACCAGACCGGTCAGATGCTCGCCGCGCTCCTCGGCTGGGGCCAGGGCACTTTCGCTTCGAAGCTCGAAATCGAAGGCGATTCGGCCAAGGTCACCCGCGAAGTCGACGGCGGCCTTGAAACGGTGAGCCTCAAGCTCCCCACGATCGTCACCACCGATCTTCGTCTCAACGAACCGCGCTATGCTTCGCTGCCCAACATCATGAAGGCAAAGTCGAAGCCGCTCGATCAGAAGACGCCCGCCGATTACGGCGTCGACACCGCACCGCGTCTCAAGACCCTTAAGGTCGGCGAACCGCCCGTGCGTCAGGCCGGCATCAAGGTCGCCGACGTCGATGAACTGGTTGCGAAACTCAAGGCTCTGGGAGTGGCGGCATGAGCGTCCTCGTCCTCGTCGAACATGACAATGCGTCGGTAAAGGACGCAACGCTGGCCGCGGTCACCGCAGCCTCGAAGCTGGGCGAAGTCCACGCACTGGTCGCCGGTGCAGGCGCGCAGGCTGCTGCCGATGCCGCCGCGCAGATCGCCGGCGTCGCCAAGGTGCTGCTCGCGGACGACGCGGCTTATGGCCATGCGCTCGCCGAAAACGTCGCACCGCTGGTTGTCGATCTGATGGCTGGCTATGACGCGTTCGTCGCGCCCGCTACCTCGAACGGCAAGAACATCGCGCCGCGCGTCGCCGCGCTGCTCGACGTCGCACAGATCTCGGACATCCTGTCGGTCGAAAGCGCCGACACCTTCACCCGTCCGATCTATGCCGGCAACGCCATTGCAACCGTCCAGTCGTCGGATGCGAAGAAGGTGATCACCGTGCGCGGCACCGCCTTCGAAAAGGCTGCTGCCACCGGCGGTTCGGCTTCGGTCGAAGCCGTTTCGGGCAAGGGCGACGCAGGTCTCTCGTCGTTCGTCGGCGCCGAAATCGCCAAGAGCGAGCGTCCTGAACTGACCTCGGCGAAGATCATCGTCTCGGGCGGTCGTGCGCTGGGTTCGGAAGAACAGTTCCACGCCGTGATCGATCCGCTTGCCGACAAGCTCGGCGCAGCGGTCGGCGCATCGCGCGCGGCGGTCGATGCGGGCTATGCCCCCAACGACTATCAGGTCGGCCAGACCGGCAAGATCGTCGCTCCCGAAGTCTATGTCGCCGTCGGCATCTCGGGTGCGATCCAGCACCTCGCCGGCATGAAGGACTCGAAGACGATCATCGCGATCAACAAGGACGAGGACGCCCCCATCTTCCAGGTGGCGGACATTGGCCTTGTCGGCGATCTCTTCAAGGTCGTGCCCGAGCTGACCGAAAAGCTCTGATCCGACCCGACGTTTTTCGTCACAAAGGGGGCTCCGGCAGTGCCGGGGCCCCTTTTTGTTTGGGTGTTTGTCGTCGGCCGCACGCGGTGTCATGATCGGCCCATGCACGATCTCGACACGACGCCGCCTTTCGCTTCGCTCGTTCGCGAAACCACCGTGATCGCCGATGTCGCGCGCTATGCGCTGCGCGGGCGCCGGGTGGCGCGCGTCTATGAAGGGCGCGGCCGCCCCGTCATGGTCATTCCGGGTTTTCTGGCGACCGACGGGTTCACTATCCCGCTGCGCCGCGCGCTCGCCTCGGCCGGCTATCGCAGCTTTGGCTGGGGGCTGGGGCGCAATACCGGTGTAGCGGCCGACATCTTCGAGCGGCTCGACCGGCAACTCGATGCCGTGCTGCGCGACACCGACGATCCTGTGGCGCTTGTCGGTTGGAGCCTGGGCGGCCTGATCGCGCGCGAATATGCAAAACACGCGCCGGGGCGGGTGGAGCGGGTGATCACGCTCGGCAGCCCCTTTTCGGGCGATATCCGCGCCAACCATGCCTGGCGGCTCTATGAACGGGTTAACGGCCATCCGGTCGATCGGCTGCCCATTCCGGTGACGCTGGCCGCCAAGCCGCCGGTGCCGACCACCGCCTTGTGGTCGCGCGCCGACGGGATCGTCGCCCCCGGCAGTTCGCGGGGGCAGGCGGGAGAGGCCGACCGCATGGTCGAACTCTCCTGCACCCATATGGGCTTCGTCGTCGCTGAGGAGGCACTGGCGGCCGT
Organism: Sphingomonas sp. C3-2; assembly: GCF_033025475.1. Lineage (NCBI taxonomy): Bacteria > Pseudomonadati > Pseudomonadota > Alphaproteobacteria > Sphingomonadales > Sphingomonadaceae > Sphingomonas > Sphingomonas sp. C3-2. The sequence goes on along the minus strand of NZ_CP130322.1, from coordinate 1,357,234 downwards.
GCTCCAGGCGCTCCGCGGCTGACCTCTCAGATGCGGTTGTAGAACCGGTCCAGCGCCTCTTTTGACGCGCTCTTGAACGAGGGCGCGTCCTTGGCGGATTCGCGCGTGACGAGATCGACGCCGCGCTGCACCGCTTCGCGCGCGCCGACGCGCGCGCGCCACTCCGCCAGCGCCGGAAAATCATCCGCCACCAGCCCGTGTTTCTCCAGATAGGTCGCCCAGGGATAGGTCGCGATATCGGCCACCGAATAGGCGTCGCCGCCCAGCCACGGCGAACGGCTCATCCGCTCATCGAGCACGCGGTAAAGCCGCGCCGCCTCACGCTGGTAACGGCTCTTGGAATAGTCATTGTCCTTGGGCGCCGCGAACAGGAAGTGGTTGAGCTGGCCCAGCATCGGGCCAAGGCTGCACGTCTGCCACATCAGCCATTGCAGCGCGTCGGCGCGCGCCTTGCCGGCGGGGGGCAGCAAGCGCCCCCCTTTTTCCGCGAGATAGATCAGGATCGCACCCGATTCGAACACGCTCACCGGCCCGTCCGGTGTGTCATGGTCGACAAGCACCGGCACCTTGCTGTTGGGGGACATCGCCACGAAGTCCGGTTCGAACTGCTGGCCGTTGATCACCTCGACATGGTGGAAGCGGTACGGTAGGCCGAGCTCCTCCAGCATGATGGCGATCTTGTGAACATTGGGACTCCCCATCCCATACAGGTCGATCATTCCGAACGCTCTCCTCAGGCCTCAACCAGTTCCGCCGGGCGCTCGGTGCCGTAAGTGACAACCGTGCCGTTGACGCGCTTCTGGAAGGTTTCGGCCTCCGCCCGCGGGTTGTAGAACTGGCGATACCAGATCCGCACCTTGCCGTAAGGTCCGTCGGCGGGAATTTGCATCGGGTTGAAACAGGCTTCCTTGTTCGACCAGATGTCGACATCCTGCGCAAAGGCATCGAAGCTCGTCTTCTGATAGGCGCGCGCGGTCGCCACGCGTTCTTCCTGCGGCGCGTCGAAGGGCAGCTTCACCATCAGCGCATGCCACACCTGCACGCGCCCGTCCTCGATCGGCGTGTGCGCGATCAGCATGTGCGAAGGGTGCGCGCCGTACATCTTGGCCTGCAGGATCGACGGGCCCTCATACCAGGTGTCGAGCGACAGCACCTCGGCGCCGTTGCCGGTCAGCGTGCGGTGCCCCGCGTCAAAGCGCTGGACGCAGACATGGTCCTCGAAGCTGTTGTCGAAATAGACGAGGTCGCGGCTGCCATGGATTGGCGTCATATGGCCGAAATCGGCCATGTTATCGACGATCTCGAGCGGGTGGAGGTCGAGGATGCCGAAATCGTCCATCACCCAGCGGACCCAGCCTTCCTCTTCCTTGTCCCAGCAGTCAAAGGCGGGCAGGTCGTGCGTCGGTGCGCCGTCTTCGGGGTCGTGCCACATCCAGATCGCGCCCGCGCGCTCGATGACCGTATAGGTCTTGAGGCAGGCGGCCTTGGGGATGAAGTCGGGCGAATAGGGAATGTCGTCGCACTGGCCGGTTTCGTTGAAGCGCCAGCCATGGAAGGGGCACCGGATCGCCTCGCCTTCGACGCGCTCATTGTCGCGGACGATATACGAGGTGTTGTTGCGCCCCAGATGCGCGCCCATATGCGGGCAATAGGCGTGGACGAGGTGCGCCTTGCCGCTCGCGCCGCGGTAAAACACCATGTCCTTGCCGAAAAAATGCACCGTGGTCGGCTCCGCACCCATTTTGGATGCATCGCCGATCATGAACCAGCCACGAGGAAAAATGTGGCTGCCGAGCTTGTAATCCTGCGTTCCCGCCATGTCAGGCCTCTCCGATCGCTGTGTTTTCGTTGGGTGCAGGATCGTCCTGCCGGCGCTGTCGAACAAGACCGCACATCGCCCAGCATATGTGCATTTTTGCACGTGACCTTATGGGCCGATGCGCTAGTCTCGCGCGCCATGGTCGATTGGGACAATCTCAGGATATTCCTCACTGCGGTGCGCGCAGGGAATTATACGGCGGCGGCGCGGCGGCTGCGGATCGATCGCACCACGGTCGGCCGCCGGCTCGAACGGCTCGAACATCAGCTCGGCGTCTCGGTCTTTGAACAGGGGGAGGATGGCTATCACCCCACCCCGGCGGGCAAGCGCACGCTCGAGGTGGCCGATGAAATCGCCCGGCTGATGGAAGGGCTCGTCGCCGAACTTCGGGGCATGCCACAGGCGGCGGGGCGGCAGGTGCGCCTAGCGGTGGCCGCCGAACTCGGCTTCGAACTGATGCCCGATCTCGCGGCCTTTTCCGAAAGCCATCCGCATATCGATCTCGTCATCCAGTCCGCCGCCGATCCGGCGGACAATGTCCTGCGCCGCCGCAGCGATATCGGGTTAAGTCTGGGCACCCGCCAGCCCGATCATCTGCGCGCGCGGCGGCTCGGGCGGCTGCGCCAGGCGGGCTATGCGGCGCGCGATTATCTTGCGCTGCGGGGGGAGGGGCTGGCCCCGCAGGACTATGAATGGGTGCGTTTTTCGGGCTGGTCGCAGGCGCAGGCGCTGCGGCCCTGGGACGATATATTCTGCAACGATGTGCGCGTCGCCGCCTATGTCGACAGCTGGCAGGCGATGCGCCAGGCGGTCGATTGCGCGATGGGCGCGGCGTTCATCTGGACCTTCGTCCCCGAACGCTGCCCGCATCTGGTGGAGGTGGCGCCGGTCGATCCCGCGCTCGGCATCGATCTGTGGATCATCGCGCGCGATGACGTTCCGGTCGATGCCCCGGCCAAGGAACTCGTCGATTTCCTGGCCGCGCGGCTTCAGCCGATCTTTGGGGACGCGCCCGCGCTCACACCGTCAGCCGGTTTCCGCTGAACACGCAGATTTCGGGTACTTCCTCGGCATGGGCGTGGATATAGGCGCCGAAATTCTTGGCGCCGCGCGACAGGAAATGCGCGCGCACGGCGGCCTCGTCGCGCCAGAATTCGAGAAAGACCAGCCGGTGCTGGTCCTCGCAATCGACATGCACATTGCTGCCCAGACAGCCCGGCTCGCCGCGCATCCGCTCGCAATGTTCCAGGCTCTTGGCGAGCAGCTTGCCGAAACTGTCCGCGTTGCAGCGGATGGCGCCGGTCACGATGATCATCGCTCGCCTCCTTTCAGAAAGGGCATGGCAACGCTCTGCGGCACCCGGATCACCCGGCCGTTCAGCCGGTCGATGATCGCCCAGGTCGTCTTCGCGCGGACCTTCACCTTACCATCCTGTCCCTTGAATTCGACATGCCGGTCGAAGCGTGCCCCTTTCGGCCCGGCCGGGTCAACCCAGGTGCGTGCATTGATCGTCTCGCCGGGGCCGACATTGCCGAGATAATCAATCTCATGGCGCACCACGACCCAGATATAGGCGTCGATATCCGCCGCCTCGGCCACGGCCTGCCAGTGCGCCGTGGCCATGTCCTGTATCCAGCGCACCCACACCGCATTGTTCACATGGCCGAGCCCGTCGATATCGTCGGGCCCGGCGGTGATTGTCCGCTCGAAAGCCGGGGTCATTCGTCTCCCAATTGCCAGAGCACGAAGGCAAAGGCCTCGGCATCTTCCTCAAGGCTGTCGAAACGGCCCGATTTGCCGCCGTGCCCCGCGCCCATATTGGTTTTGAGCAGCAGGATATTGTCGTCGGTCTTGGTCGCGCGCAGCTTTGCGGCCCATTTGGCGGGCTCCCAATAGGTGACGCGCGGATCGTTGAGGCCGCCGGTGATCAGCATCGGCGGATAGTCCTTGGCGGCGACATTGTCGTAGGGCGAATAGGAACGGATCAGTTCGAACGCCGCCTTGTCGGTGATCGGATTGCCCCATTCGGGCCATTCGCCCGGCGTCAGCGGCAGGCTTTCATCGAGCATGGTGTTGAGCACGTCGACAAAGGGCACGTCCGCCACCACCGCGCCCCACAGTTCGGGGTCGGTATTGGCAACCACGCCCATCAGCTCGCCACCGGCCGATCCGCCATTGATCGCGATCCGGCCGGGGCGGGTGAACTTCTCCGCCACCAGCCCCTTCGCCACATCGGTGAAATCGGTGAAGGTGTTCCAGCGCTGCTCGGCCTTGCCCTGCAGATACCAGTTATAGCCAAGATCGTCGCCGCCGCGGATATGCGCGATCGCATAGGCCCAGCCGCGGTCGAGCAGCGACAGCCGCACCGTCGAAAAGCTCGGTGCGATGGCATGGCCATAGGCGCCGTAGGCATAGAGGAACAGCTTGCCGTTCCCGTCCTTCTCGAACCCCTTTTTGTACACCACCGAAACCGGCACGCGCGCACCGTCGCGCGCGGTGATCATCAGCCGCTCGGTCGCATATTGGCTGGCGTCATAGCCCGAGGGGATTTCCTGGACCTTGAGCACCGTCAGCGCCTCGGTCGCGGGATCGAACTCATAGGTGGTGCGCGGCGTCACCATCGACGAATAGCTCAGCCGGTAAACCTCGGGATCAAATTCGGGATTGGTCGAAAGCCCCGCCGAATAGCTCGCCTCGCCAAAGGGCACGCGGCGGGTTTCGCCGTCATAGGAGCGCAGCAGGATCTGATCGAGCCCGTCGACGCGCTCGGTGATGACAAGGTGGTTCTTAAAGCTCGATGCACCCGTCAGATACACATTGTCCGATCCGGGGATCACCGTGGTCCACACGCCCGGCGCGCTATGCTCGGCGCTGACGAGGCGGAAATTCACATGCTCGTCATTGGTCAGGATCCACAGCTTGCCATGCGCAGAATCGACCGAATATTCGTGCTTCTCGCGGCGCGCGGAAACCAGGATCGGCTCCGCTGTCGGGTCCGCTGCGGGGAGCAGGCGGATCTCGCTGGTCTGGTTGTCGCCCGTGGCGATCACGATCCAATGCTGGTCCTGCGTGTCGCCGACACCCACCTGGAAACCCGGATTTTCGGTTTCCTCATAGATCACCCGGTCGCCCGCCGGATCGGTACCCAGAATATGGTGCAGCGCGCGGTAGCTGCGCCATTGGTCGTTCACCTCGGTATAGACGAGGCTCTGCGAATCCGCGGCCCAGATCACGTCGCCGTTCACCACGCTGCTGATCGTCTCGATCTCGCGGCCGGTCGCGATCTCGCGCACCTTCAGCGTGTAGCGTTCGGCGCCGTTGGTGTCGGTGGCATAGGCGAGCAGACGGCCATCGGGGCTCACCTCGAGGATGCCGAGCTGGAAATAGTCCAGCCCCTTGGCCTCGCCGGGCTCGTCGAACAGGATCTCGTCCGCGCCGCCGGCCACGGGCTTGCGGTAATGGACCGGATATTGCGCACCGGTGGCATAGGCATACCAGTAGAGCCAGTCGCCGTCCTTTTGCGGCACGCTGGCATCGTCTTCCTTGATGCGCGCCTTCATTTCCTTGAACAGCGTGTCGACCAGCTTGCGGCGCGGCTTCATCGCGGCTTCGAAATAGGCGTTTTCCGCCTTTACGTAATCGAGCACATCGGTGTCGTTCACCTCGGGATAGCTCTGGTCCTTCAGCCAGAAATAGGGATCCGCGATGGTAACGCCGTGGCGGGTATATTCATGGGGACGCTGTTCTGCGCGCGGCGGCGCGGGGAGTTCGGTCATGGTATCTTTCTGTGCGGACAGGGAATTGGGACGCAGAAGCCCGATTGCGGCGTTCAAAATCTGGCGCATGGCGGCGCGTTCGCTCCCGGCTCAGGCTGGCATGGTTTCGGCCAAGCCCCTATGTTGATCCCCAGCACTAGAAATCAAGGAATACCCAATGTCCACCCATGAAGCACGCCTCCAGGCGCTGCGCGAACAACTGAAAGCCGATCGCCTCGACGGCTTCGTCGTGCCGATCTGCGACGAGCATATGAGCGAATATGTCGGCGCCTATGCGCAGCGTCTTGCCTGGCTCACCGGCTTTGAAGGGTCGGCGGGTTCGGCCGCGATCCTGCCCGAGGATGCGGCGATCTTCGTCGATGGCCGCTATACGCTGCAGGTGCGCGATCAGGTCGACGGCAATCTCTGGCAATATCAAAGCGTCCCGCAAACCAGCGTCGCCGAATGGCTGAGCCACAACGCGCCCCAGGGTGGGCGGATCGGCTATGATCCCTGGCTGCACACCAAGTCCTGGGTCGAACAGGCGAAAAAGGCGCTCGCCGAACGCGGCGCCGAACTGGTGGCGGTGGATACCAACCCCGTCGACAAGATCTGGCCCGACCAGCCCGAGCCGAGCAAGGCCAAGCTCGTCGTCCACCCTGAGGAACTGGCCGGGCGCAACGCGCACGACAAGCGCCAGGAGATTGCCGATTGGCTGCAGGAGAAGAATGCCGATGCGGTCGTGCTGTCGGCGCTCGATTCGATCGCATGGACCTTCAACATCCGCGGCAAGGATGTTGAGCGCACCCCTGTCGCGCTCGCTTATGCGGTGGTCCACAAGGACGGCACCGCCGATTTCTACGTCGCGCCCGAAAAAATGGCCGACGATGTCGCCAAGCATCTCGGCAATGCGGTGCGCGTGCATGACCGTGCGGCCTTTGCCCGCGATTTGGCGGCGCTGAAGGGCAAGCATGTCGTCGTCGATCCCGAACGCGCGGTCTCCGCGATCTTTGCGGGGCTCGAGGCGGCGGGCGCGATCGTCCACGCCATGCGCGAACCCGTGGTGCTCGCCAAGGCGATCAAGAACCCGGTCGAGATCGCCGGCCACCGCGCCGCGCAGGCGCGCGACGGTGCGGCGGTCAGCAAGTTTCTCCGCTGGCTGTCGGTCGCGGCGCCCAAGGGCGGCCAGACCGAGATTTCGGCGCAGGACAAGCTGCTCGCCTTTCGCGAGGAAACCGGCCTGCTTCAGGATCTGTCGTTCGACACGATCTCGGGCGCGGGGCCCAATGGCGCAATCTGCCATTACCGCGTGAGCGAGGAAAGCAATCTGCCGATCGAGATGAACTCGCTCTATCTCGTTGATTCGGGCGGGCAGTATCGCGACGGCACCACCGACATCACGCGCACCGTGCCCGTTGGTGAGCCGACGCAGGAAATGCGCGATCGCTTCACCCGCGTCCTCAAGGGGCATATCGCGCTGGCGCGTGCGCATTTTCCCGCCGGCACGCGCGGTGGCCAGCTCGATACGCTGGCGCGGCAATATCTCTGGGAAGTCGGGCTCGATTATGCGCACGGCACCGGGCATGGCGTCGGCAGCTTCCTGTCGGTCCATGAAGGGCCGCAGCGCATCGCCATGTCGGCGGGCGGCCAGGCGGGTACCGACGAACCGCTGCGTGCGGGCATGATCCTTTCCAACGAGCCCGGCTATTACAAGGCGGGCGAATACGGCATCCGGATCGAAAATCTGGTGCTCGTCGTCGAACGGGACATCCCCGGCGCCGAAAAGCCCGTGCTTGGTTTCGAGACGCTGACCTTCGTGCCGATCGAACGCCGCCTCATTGATGTCTCGATGCTGTCGCCCGCCGAACGCCAATGGGTCGACGCGTATCACGCCAAGGTGGTCGACATCGTCGGCCCGCAACTCGACGGCGACGACAAGGCATGGCTCACCGCGCAGTGCGCGCCGCTCTGATCGCCTGAACCCCCGTCGGTGCCCTGATCGGGCATCGGCGGTTCGAATCGCGCCTCCGCAGGGTCATCCGCGGGGGCGCGTGATTCGCCTTAGTCCTTTGATTCGGGCGTTTCCTTTTCGGCGGGCGTTGTTTCATCGCCACGCGCCTGCGCTTTGCGTCTTTTCAGATTTTGCCTCAACGCCTCTGCGAGCCGTTGGGCACGGGCTTCTTCCTGCTTGCTCATGAATTTTTTCCAAGCAGATCGCAGAAAAGTGCGCAACCCGCCTTGACGGGGGCCGGTTCATTGGCCATAGGCGCGCTCCTGTTCGCAGTTGCTGAACATGCTGCCGTAGCTCAGTGGTAGAGCGCATCCTTGGTAAGGCTGAGGTCGTGAGTTCAATCCTCACCGGCAGCACCATTCTCCCAGAAAATCGGAAGATGGAAAACGCCCTTCGGGGCGGGCCCTCGGGCCCGCACTGAAGCGGGCGTCAGAGCGCGTAGGCGCGCATGATGATGTCGACGCTATCCTCGATATCGTGGCGCAGCTCTTCCTCGCTCGTGCGCTCGACAAGGCCCAGAACCAGTCCCTGATGTACGCCCGACATGCACAGCGCGATGATCCGGCGCGCCAGCCGTTCGGGATCGTCGCGGCGGATGCGCCCGGCATCCATCCATTGTTCCAGATAGCGTCCGAGCATCTGATAGGTCAGGCGCGGTGCGCGTTCGTAGAAAATCCGTCCCACTTCGGGAAAGCGGATTGTTTCCGCCTCGACCAGCCGGTGCAGCGCCAGCGCCTCGGGTGAATTCACCTTTTCCAGAAAGCCCTCGCAAAAGCGCGTGAGCGTGGCGCGGATATCGCCGCAGGATTCTAGCAGGTCGGACAGCTTCTGTCGGTACGCCGCGGTCTCATTGTCGAGCACCGCCTCGAACAAGGCTTCTTTGGACGGGAAATAGCTCCACAGCGTGCCTTTCGATCCGCCCAGTTCGGCGGCGATCGCCGACATCGACGTCGCCGCATATCCCTTTTGCAGGAACGACGCGGCAGCCAGTTTCAGAATTGTCGCGCTTTTGTCCTGCTTGCGCGCGGCCCGTGCAGTGATGGGGGTAGGGGACATAGCCGTACTATAGAGTACGGTTTTGGATTGACAAGCTTGTCTCCGAGGTTCAGTGGCGCCGTACTCATTGGTACGGTTTTTCAAAATGCGTATGATTCTTTCCCGTTATTCCGCGATGGCGGTCTTGCTTGCGGGCACCGCGCTCGTGGCTGCGTGCGCGCCCGTGCCGCAGCTTGGCGCCCGTCCGGAACCGCGCGCCGCGCAAAGCATCGCCTCGGCCACCAGCCTCGCCTCCGAACAGGGTAATTGGCCCGCCACCGACTGGTGGTCGGCATATGGCGATCCCCAGCTTTCGGCGCTGATTGCCGAGGGGCTGGCCAGCGCGCCCGATCTCGCCGCTGCGGCTGCGCGGCTGCGCAAGGCCGCGGCCTATGCCGATCAGGCGGGTGCCGCGCAGCTGCCAAGCCTTGTCGCCGAGGCCGCGGGCGGCTGGGACAAGCAGAGCTATAATAACGGCATTCCCGCGCAGTTCGTCCCCAGGGGCTGGAATGACGGCGGCCGCGCCGCGCTCAACCTGTCCTTTGATCCCGATCTTTGGGGCCGCAACCGCGCCGCCACCGCCGCCGCCACGTCCGAGGCGGAGGCCGCCGCGATCGAGCTCGCCCAGGCCCGGCTCGTGCTGTCGACCAACATCGCCGCCGCCTATACCGATCTCGCGCGCCTCCATGCCGAACGCGACGTGCTCGAATCCGCGCTCGCCGTGCGCAGCAAGACCTTCCGGCTCGTCAGCAATCGCTACGCCACCGGGCTCGATACCCAGGCCGAGGTGAAGCAAGCCGAATCCGCCGTGCCCGCCGCGCGCGCCGATCTCGCCGCGAATGAAGAGGCGATCGCCCTCACGCGAAACCGCATCGCCGCGCTGCTCGGCGCCGGGCCCGATCGCGGCCTGGCGATCACCCGCCCGGTCGCGCAGTCGCTCCAGCCGCATCTTCTGCCTGCCGATGCCACCACCGATCTGATCGGGCGCCGCCCCGACATCGCGGCGGCGCGCGCGCGGGTCGAGGCAGCGGCGAGCCGGATCAAGGTGGCGCGCGCCGATTTCTATCCCGCGATCAACCTTTCCGCGCTGATCGGCGTCCAGTCGCTCGGGCTCGACAATCTGTTCGACAGCGGATCGGCGATCGGCAGCGTCCGTCCTGCCATCACCCTGCCGATCTTCCAGGGCGGTGCGCTGCGCGCGCAATATAAGGGCGCGCGCGCCGATTATGACGCGGCGGTCGCCGGTTATGACCAGATCGTGGTCCAAGCGTATAACGAGGTCGCCGATGCGGTCACCAGCCGCCGCATGCTCGCCGTGCGTCTGGCGGATTCTGCGGAGGCGCTCAGCGCGGCCGAACAGGCGCACAGCGTGGCGCAGATGCGCTATGAAGGCGGCTTGTCGACCTTCCTCGATGTGCTGACCGCCGAAGACCGCGTGCTTCAGGCCCGCCGTGCGGTCGCCACCCTCCAGACGCGCGCCTTCACGCTCGACGTGGCGCTTGTGCGCGCCCTTGGCGGCGGGCTGACCGCCGCAAACCAGAATATGTCCAAGGATGAAACCCATGGCTGAAGCCGATCCCCGTACCCTCGAGGCCGCAGAGTCGGTTGACGCACCCGCCCATCCCGAACGCAAGGCGCTCCGCAAGAAGCTGCTCACCGGCTTTGCCGGGCTGCTCCTTGTCGCTGGCGTCGGCTTTGGCGGCTATCATCTGCTCATCGGGCGCAACTATGTCAGCACCGACAACGCCTATGTGAATGCCGAAACCGCGCAGATCACGCCGCTCGTCGCCGGGCAGGTGATCGATGTGCCCGTGTCCGACACGCATGTCGTCAAGCGCGGCGACGTGCTCCTTAGGCTCGATGACAGCGATGCGCGCATCGCGCTTGCTGAGGCCGAGGCCGATCTCGCCCGGGCACGGCGTCAGTTCGGGCAGACGAGCGCGAACAGCGGCGCGCTCTCGGCACAGGTCGATGCGCGCAACGCCGATATCGCCCGCGCCGAAGCGCAGCTCGCCTCGGCCCGCGCCGATTTCGCCAAGGCGCAGGTCGATTTCGATCGCCGCGCCAAGCTGGCGCCCTCGGGCGCGGTTTCGGGCGATGAACTGACCAGCGCCACCAACGCGCTCGCCGCCGCGCGCGCCAATCTCAAGCTGGCCGAGGCCGGCTTGGCGCAGGCCGGGTCCACCCGCAGCGCCGCCGCCGGCAACCTCGCCGCGAACGACGCAATCATCGCGGGCACGACGGTGGAAACCAACCCCGATGTCCTCGCCGCCAAGGCGCGGGTGGACAAGGCCCGGCTCGATCTCGACCGCACCGTGGTGCGCGCGCCCGTCGACGGCGTCGTCACCCGCCGCCAGGTCCAGCTCGGCCAGCGCGTCGCGCCCGGCGCGGTCGTGATGATGGTCGTCCCGATCGGCCAGGTCTATGTCGATGCGAACTTCAAGGAAGGCCAGCTGCAGAACGTCAAGGTCGGCCAGCCGGTCGAGCTGGTCTCCGATCTCTACGGCTCGGGTGTCGTCTACAAAGGCAAGGTCATCGGCTTTTCGGGCGGCACCGGATCGTCCTTCGCGCTCATCCCCGCGCAGAACGCGACGGGCAACTGGGTGAAGGTGGTCCAGCGCCTGCCCGTGCGGATTGCGCTTGAGCCCCAGCAGCTCAAGGAGCATCCGCTGCGCGTCGGCCTCTCGATGGAAGCCGAAATCGACATTTCCGGCCGCTGACGGGAAATCGCATGTCTGCCAAAGCCGAGATCTCCGCGCCACTGACCGGCGCGGCGCTGGTGATCGCCTGCATCGTGCTCGCGATCACCAACTTCATGGTGGTGCTCGATACGACGATCGCCAACGTCTCCGTGCCGCATATCGCGGGCGGGCTCGGCATTTCGTCGAGCCAGGGCACCTGGGTCATCACCTCCTATGCCGTGGCGGAGGCGGTCTCCGTCCCGCTTACCGGCTGGCTGGCCCAGCGCTTCGGCGCGGTGCGTACCTTCGCCTTCGGCATGATCGGCTTTGGCGTCTTCTCCTTCCTATGCGGGGTGTCGACCACGCTTGGCATGCTCGTCGCCTGCCGCGTCGGGCAGGGGCTGTGCGGCGGCCCGCTGATGCCGCTGTCGCAAACGCTGCTGCTGCGCATCTTCCCCAAGGAAAAACACGCCCAGGCGATGGGCATCTGGGCGATGACCACGGTCACCGCGCCGATCCTCGGCCCCATTCTGGGCGGTGTGATCAGCGACAACTGGTCGTGGCACTGGATCTTCTTCATCAACATTCCCGTGGCGCTTGGCTGCGCCGCCGGTGCGATGTTCGTGCTCAAGCGTATCGAAACCCCCACGCGTAGCGTCCCGATCGATACGATCGGGCTCGCGCTGATGCTGCTGTGGATTTCGGCGCTCCAGATCATGCTCGATCTCGGCCGCGAACATGACTGGTTCTCTGATCCGTTCATTCTCGGGCTCGCGATCGTCGCGGCGGTCGGCTTCATCGCCTTCATCATCTGGGAACTGACCGAGGATAATCCGATCGTCGATCTCCGGGTGTTCCGGCACAGGGGCTTTTCCGCCGCGGTGCTCACAACCTCGCTGGCCTTTGGCACCTTCTTCTCGACCATCGTCATCATCCCGCTCTGGCTGCAGGGCGCGCAGGGCTATACCGCCACCTGGTCGGGCTATGTGATGGCGTTCATGGGCGTGGCGGCGGTGTTCATGTCGCCGATCGTCGCCAAGATGCTTGGCCGCTTCGATGCGCGCGCGCTCGTCTGCTTCGGGGTGTTGTGGCTTGGCCTTACCTCGCTGATGCGCGCGGCCTGGCCCAGCGATGCCGATTTCTGGACGCTCTCGCTGCCCCAGCTTGTGCAGGGGTTCGGCATGCCGTTCTTCTTCGTCGCGGTGACGACGCTGGCGCTCGGCGCGGTCGATCCCGACGAAACCGCCTCGGCCGCCGGGTTGATGAGCTTCCTGCGCACCATGTCGGCGGCGATCGGCACCTCGATCGTCACCACCAGCTGGGACAATAGCGCACGGGTCACGCAGAGCGATCTGGTCGGCAGTCTCAACACCGCGCCGGTGCTCGACAGCATGGCGGGGCAAGGCTTCTCGCTCGAACAGACCCGCCAGCTCATCTCCAACCTGGTGGAACAGCAGGCGACCGCGATCGCGACGACCCACATCTTCGCGCTCGCGGCGTGCATCTTCGCCTTTGCCGCACTCGTCATCTGGCTTGCCCCGCGCCCGCGCAAGGATGTGGATACCAGCGCTGCACATTGATTGACATTTGGGGGGCTGGTGCCGCCCCCCATCTTCCCTATCCTGCACGGCGATGGGGGGAGGAATGACCGAATTGGTGGCCAACAGACCCTTGGGCACGAAGGGCGCCTATGTGCCCGTGATCCTGCTGGGCGCGCTCATCTGCTGCGTCTCGCTTGTCGGAATTTACAGCCGGCCGCTGGGGTTTCTCGCGGCGATATGGCCCGCCAATGCCGTGCTTCTCGGCCTGCTCGTGATGCGGCCGTCGTTGGCGGGGCCGGCCGGTTGGTTCGCCGCCATCGCCGGCTATCTGCTCGCCGGGCAATTGGCTGGCGATACGCTTGCCAAAAATCTATGGCTCACCACCGCCAATATCAGCGGCGTCGCGGTCGGCTACGGGTTGTTCCGGTTGCTCGACCGCGAGCATCGGCGCCTGCGTACCCCATCGGGCGTGCTGCAGCTTTTCCTGATTGTCATGATCGCGTCTGCATCCGCAGCCGTCACGGGTAGCGCGGTGGCGCCGGCGCTCTTCCAGCGTGCCGAACTGAACGGCATTCCGCTCTGGTTCACCAGCGAACTCACCAATTATATGATCATGTTGCCCGTCATGCTGACGGTGCCGGATCATTGGCGGCAAAGCACGGTGCATGAGGTGCTTGGCGCACTTGTCACCCGCCCCCGGCGACTGTTGCCGGGGGCGGCACTTTGCCTTTCCTTCCTGATGACGGTCGTCATCGGGGGGCCGGGTTCGATTGGTTTCGCCGTCCCCGCGCTGCTCTGGTGCTCGCTCAGCTACAGCCTGCCACTCACGGCGCTTCTCGTCTCGCTCTATTGCCTGGCGATGATGAGCATCGAGGCCATTGGTCTGGTCTTCCCGATCGACACCTATGATTTTGTCGATGGCATCGTGTCCTTCCGGCTGGGCGTTGCGCTGCTTGCACTCGGGCCGCTCACGGTCGCCAGCATCACCGCCTCACAGCGCGCGCTGCTCGAACGTCTCGATCATGTCGCCACCACCGATGGCCTGACCGGTATCCTCGCGCGCCGCGCCTTTCTGGAACGGGGGGCGGCGGCGCTCGCGCGCTGGCGCAGCACGGGGCGGATCGGCGTGGCGCTGCTCATGATCGACATCGATCATTTCAAGGCGATCAACGACCATCATGGCCATGCGATGGGGGATGAGACGCTGGTCGCCGTCACCCGGCGCATTCGCGACACGCTGCGCGCCGATGATGCGTTCGGCCGGCTGGGCGGCGAGGAGTTTGCCGTGCTGCTGCTCGATATCCGGGCGGAGGACGCGGCCGAACTCGCCCAGCAATGCCGCCGCGCGGTCGAGGCTCTGCCGCCGCTCTATCCTGATATGGATGGAACCACGATCAGCATCGGCATCGTCCACCGCACCGTTTTGCCCGAACAGGGGCTGGGGGCCTTGCTGCGGATGGCGGACACGGCGCTCTATCACGCCAAACATGCGGGCCGGAACCGGGTCGTCGTCTATAAGGGCTGACCGGCCCGCACAACGTCAGGCGCGGGCGGACACCTCATGCGGAATCAGCCCCAGCCGCTCGCGCCGGGCCCAGCGCCGCACCATCAGCACCGAAACCACGGCCAGCCCGCTCGCCAGCCCCAGCCAGATGCCGACGCCGTTCATGCCGAGCGGGAAGGCGAGCACGGTGCCCACGCCGATCCCGATCACCCAGTAACCGATCCCGGCATAGATCATCGGCACGCGCGTATCCTGAAGCCCGCGCAAAATGCCCGCGCCCACCACCTGCGCGCCGTCGACGATCTGGAACAGCGCCGCCACCGCGAGGAACGACACGGCCAGTGCAATCACCTGCGCATTGGCGGCGTCGCTTGTGTCGAGGAAAATGCCGATCAGCAGCTTTGGCGCGACGAGCATCAGCACGGCGGTCAGCGTCATGAACCCGACGCCCATTATAAGCGCGATCCACCCTGCGCGCTTGATCAGCATCGGATCGCGCCGCCCATGGCCCAGCCCCACGCGCACCGTGCCCGCCTGCGCGATGCCCAGCGGCACCATGAAGGTGAAGGCGGCGATCTGGATCGCGATCGCGTGCGCGGCGAGCGAGGGCTTGTCGATCAGCCCCATCAGGAACACCGCCGCGTTGAACACCGTCGCCTCGAACGCCATCGTGATCGCGATCGGCAGCCCGATCCGCCACACCGCGCGGTACCGCGGCCAGTCGGGCACCCAGAAGCGGCCGAACAGCTGATAGCGCCGGAAAGTGCGGTCGAAGGACACCACCGCGACCATGCCGAGGAACATGAACAGGCCGGACAAGGAACTGGCGAGCCCCGCGCCGAACAGGCCGAGCGCGGGCGCGCCGAACTTGCCGAAAATGAGGATCCACGCCGCCAGCGCGTTGAAGCCGACCGTGGCGGCCACGACCACCAGGCCCCAGAGCGGGCGTTCCAGCGCCGAGATATAGTTGCGCAGCGCCAGGTGCATCAAAAAGGGCAGCAGCGCCCATTGCAGCCCGTGCAGGAAGGTGCCGGCATTGGCGGCGAGCACCGGGTCCTGCCCCATGGCGATCAGGATGCGCTCGCCATTCCACAGCACCGCCCAGATTGGCAGGCAGATCGTCGCCGCCGCCCACATCGTCTGGCGCACCGTCCGGCGGATGTCGCGCACCGAATGCAGCCGGCGTCCGCGTTCGCTCGCGATCAACGGCGCCGCCGCGGTCATCAGCCCCATGCCGAAAATCAGAAAGGCGTTGTACAGGTTCACGCCCAGCGCCCCGGCGGCCAGCGCGTCGGCGCCCAGCCGGCCGATCAGGATCAGGTCGGTCGCGTGGATCGCCGCCCAGGCGAGGTTGCCCAGAATCAGCGGCAGCGCAAGCATCAGCGTCGTGCGCGCCTCCTGCTGCCAGGCGGCACGATCTTCCATTCCAAAACGCGTGAACATTAATACTCCCGGGGGCCGCGCAACGGGCGCGGGGGCGCTAGCTATGCCAGCGACTCGGGACTTGGCAAATAGGCGTTTTGGGTCAGGCCAGCACGCCGGTGCAGTCCTTCAGCAGCTGGATCACCGCCTCGATCCGCGCCAGTCCGCGCGTATCGGCATGCGCCACCAGCCAGAAGCTGCGCAGGATCTGCCGGTCCTCGGCCAGGACGGGGATAAGCGTCGGGTCGCGGTCGCCGATAAAGGCGGGCAGCACGCCGATCCCCGCGCCCCCCGCGATCAGCCGGTGCTGGATGTTGATGCTCGTGCTGCGCAGCCGCGGCTCCAGCCCCGCGCCGATTTCGCCCAGATAATCGAGCTCGGGCGAATAGATGAATTCGGGGACATAGCCGATCAGGCTGTGCTCCTTGAGCGCCTCGATCCGCTGCGGCGTCCCGCGCGCCGCCAGATAGTCCGCCGCGCCGTACAGCTTCAGCCGGTAATTGCCGAGCTTGGTGGCCACCAGCCGCCCGGTGCGCGGGCGCGCCAGCATCACCGCCAGATCGGCCTCGCGCTTCGAGGGGTTGAGAAAGCCCGAGGCGGTGATGATGTCGAGCTGGATATCGGGATGGCTGCGGTGGAACGTCGGCAGCGCCGGGGCGAGGATCCAGGTCGCAAACCCCTCGGCCACGCTCAACCGCACCTGCCCGGCCAGGCTGCGCGAATCGCCGGTCACCTCGCCCAGCGCCGCCAGCGCCGCGCTTTCCATCGCCTCGGCGCGCGCGAACAGCGTCTGGCCATGCTCGGTCAGCTGGCGTTCGCCGCCGATCGTCTCGAACAATTGCGCTCCCAGCTGCTCGGAAAGCCGGGTCAGCCGCCGTCCGATCGTGGTCGGATCAATCCCCAGCTGGCGCGCCGCCGGGGCAATCCGCCGCGCGCGTGCCACGGTAAGGAAAAGGCGCAGGTCATCCCAATCGAACATCGCGGCAGATTGCTGCAAAAATGCATCATTGCAATGCAAGATTGTCCTATTGCATGCAAAATCACATTGGCGAACAATGGCCCTCACAGAATTTCCAGATCCTGGGAGAGGATGCCATAATGCGCCAGATCGCCCATAAGCTCGCCGTGCCGAACCCCACCGAAGTCGCCCGTTACGGCGATGTCTTCGATCCCAATACCGGGCAGATCCAGGCGCGTGTCGCGCTCGGCGATCAGGCGGTGCTTGATGCCGCCATCGCCGCCGCACAAAAGGCGCAGCCCGCCTGGGCCGCCACCAACCCGCAGCGCCGCGCCCGCGTCATGTTCCGCTTCAAGGAGTTGGTCGAGGCGCATATGGACGAGCTGGCGCTCCTGCTCTCGTCCGAACATGGCAAGGTGATCGCCGATGCCAAGGGCGATATCCAGCGCGGGCTTGAAGTCATCGAATTCTGCTGCGGCATCCCGCATGCGCTGAAGGGTGAATATACCCAGGGCGCAGGGCCGGGGATCGACGTCTATTCGATGCGCCTGCCGCTCGGCATCGGTGCCGGCATCACCCCGTTCAATTTCCCGGCGATGATCCCGATGTGGATGTTCGGCGTCGCGATCGCGGTCGGCAACGCCTTCATCCTCAAGCCGTCCGAGCGCGATCCCTCGGTGCCCGTGCGCCTCGCCGAACTGATGCTCGAGGCGGGCGCGCCCGAAGGCATTCTCCAGGTCGTCCACGGCGACAAGGAAATGGTCGATGCGATCCTCGATCATCCCGCGATCTCGGCGGTCAGCTTTGTCGGCTCGTCGGATATCGCCCATTATGTCTATTCGCGCGGCGTCGCCGCCGGCAAGCGCGTCCAGGCGATGGGCGGCGCGAAGAACCACGGCATCGTCATGCCCGACGCCGATATCGATCAGGTCGTCAAGGATCTGACGGGCGCGGCTTATGGTTCGGCGGGCGAACGCTGCATGGCGCTCCCGGTCGTCGTCCCCGTCGGTGAAAAGACCGCGAACGAGCTGCGCGAGGCGCTGCTCCCCGCGATCGACGGTCTGCGGATCGGCGTGTCGACCGATGCCGACGCGCATTACGGCCCTGTCGTCAACGCCGCGCACAAGCAGCGCGTCGAAAACTGGATCCAGAAGGGCGTGGACGAAGGCGCCGAACTCGTCGTCGACGGCCGCGGCTTCACGCTGCAGGGGCATGAGGAAGGCTTCTTCATCGGCCCGTCGCTGTTCGATCACGTCAAGCCGACGATGGAAAGCTACAAGGAAGAGATTTTCGGCCCCGTGCTCCAGATCGTGCGCGCCGCCGATTTCGAGGAGGCACTGCGCCTTCCCAGCGAGCATCAGTACGGCAACGGCGTCGCCATCTTCACGCGCAACGGCCATGCCGCACGCGAATTTGCGGGCCGGGTCAATGTCGGCATGGTCGGCATCAACGTGCCGATCCCCGTGCCCGTCGCCTATCACAGCTTTGGCGGCTGGAAGCGTTCGGCCTTTGGCGACATCAACCAGCACGGCATGGAAGGCATCCGCTTCTGGACCAAGACCAAGACGGTCACCCAGCGCTGGCCCGACGGCTCGCCCGATGGCAGCAACGCCTTCGTCATTCCGACGATGGGATGAACGTGGCAGGGGCCGTCATGCTGACGAAAGTCAGCATCCATGAACATGGACGCTATCGGATGGGTTCGAAGCCGAAACCGATCGCGAGATCGGCCCATTCCGGATTGCCGCGCTCGATTAAGGCGACCTTCCAGTCTCGCCGCCACGCCTTGAGTTGTTTCTCGCGTGCGATGGCGGCAGGCATGTCGTCGAATTGTTCGAAGTGAACGAGGCGGTGGACGTGATAGGCTTTCGTAAAGCCACCCGTTGTGCCGTTCCGGTGTTGATGGAGCCGTTTGAGCAGATCGGACGTCACGCCAACATAAAGCGTTCCGTGTCGTCCGCTGCTCAGGATATAGACGAAGGGCAGGCGCTCCATTTTCTGACGATGCCGTGTTCATGGATGCTGAATCAAGTTCAGCATGACGATAGAGCGAGATGATGACCAACCAGTTCGACCTCACCGACGACCAGCGTGCCATTCAGGAAATGGCGCGCAAGTTCACCGCCGACGCGATCACCCCCTTCGCCGCCGAATGGGATGAAAAGCACATCTTCCCGCGCGAAACGATCAAGGCTGCCGCCGAGCTTGGCTTCGCCTCGATCTATGTGTCCGAGGAAATGGGCGGGATCGGCCTTGGCCGGCTCGAAGCCGCGCTGATCATGGAGGCGATGGCCTATGGCTGCCCGTCGACCAGCGCCTTCATCTCGATCCACAATATGGCGAGCTGGATGATCGACCGCTTCGGTGCGGCGGCGGTGAAGGAGAAATATCTCCCCCAGCTCGTCACGATGGACAAGATCGCCAGCTATTGCCTCACCGAACCCGGCTCGGGATCGGACGCGGCGGCATTGAAGACCAAGGCGGTGCGCGACGGCGATCATTATGTCGTCACCGGGTCCAAGGCGTTCATCTCGGGCGGTGGCGAGAACGAGATCTACGTCACCATGGTCCGCACGGGTGAGGAAGGCCCCAAGGGCATTTCGTGCCTCGTCATCGAAAAGGACATGCCCGGCGTCAGCTTCGGCGCGAACGAAAAGAAGCTCGGCTGGCATTCGCAGCCGACCGCGCAGGTCAATTTCGACGGCGTCCGTGTGCCCGTCGAAAATCTTGTCGGGGCCGAGGGGGAGGGCTTTCGCATCGCGATGATGGGGCTCGATGGCGGCCGCCTCAATATCGGCGCCTGTTCGCTGGGCGGCGCGCAGCGCTGCCTCGATGAAGCGATCGGCTATACCAAGGATCGCAAGCAGTTCGGCAAGGCCATCGCCGATTTCCAGAACACCCAGTTCATGCTCGCGGACATGGAAACCGAGCTTCAGGCCGCGCGTGCGCTGCTCTACATCGCGGCTGCCAAGGTCACCGCGAACGCGCCCGACAAGACCAAGTTCGCCGCCATGGCCAAGCGCCTTGCCACCGACACCGGATCGAAGGTCGTCAACGACGCGCTTCAGCTGCACGGCGGCTACGGCTTCCTGCAGGATTATCCGATCGAACGCTTCTGGCGCGATCTGCGCGTCCATTCCATCCTCGAAGGTACGAACCAGATCATGCGCATGATCGTGGGACGGGAGCTTACCCGCCAATGACCGACCAGATCCTCACCCGCACCGCAGGGCGCGCCGGCATCATCAGCCTCAACCGGCCCGGCGCCATCCACGCGCTCACCACCGATATGTGCGTCGCCATCCTCGCTGCGCTCGAAGAGTGGCGCGAGGATGACGAGGTCGAACTGCTCATGGTCGACCATGCCGAGGGGCGCGGTTTCTGCGCCGGCGGCGATATCCGCATGCTTGCTGAATCGGGCGCTGGCGACGGTGTCGAGGCGCGCCGCTTCTTCTTCACCGAATATCGGATGAACCACCGGCTGTTCACCTATGCCAAGCCCGTTGTCGCCTTCATGGATGGCATCACCATGGGCGGCGGCGTGGGCATTGCGCTCCCCTGCAAATATCGCGTCGCGACCGAAAATACCCGGTTCGCCATGCCCGAAACCGGGATCGGGCTGTTTCCCGATGTCGGCGGCGGCTGGTATCTGTCGCGCCTGCCCGGCCGGGTGGGGCAGTATCTCGCGCTCACCGGCGCACGGATCGACGGGGCCGAATGCCTCTCGCTCGGGCTCGCCACCCATTATCTGGCGTCTGAAGAGCTTGCGGCGGTAAAGGCCGAAATCGCCGCCGATCCGCAGCGCGCTTCGGAAATTCTGCGCGAACGCGCGGTCGCCGCGCCGCCCGCGCGGCTCGATGCGCACCGCGACGATATCGACCGGCTGTTCGCGTCGGACCGGCTCGAAGATATTCATGCCGATCTTGCGGCCGATGGCGGCGAATGGGCGCTGCAGCAGTTGGCGGTGCTCAAGACCAAGTCGCCCCAGACGATGAAGGTCTCGCTCCGCTTGCTCCGCGATGGCGCGAAAATGGCCGATTTCGGCGCCGAGATGCGGCAGGAATATGCCGTGGGCGCGCATGTCGTGCAGCGTCATGATTTCATCGAGGGCGTCCGCGCGGTGATTGTCGACAAGGACAATGCACCCAAATGGAACCCGGCCACCCCCGAAGAGGTCAGCGATCATCTGATCGATACGATCTTTGCGCCGCTTCCCGAAGCGGATGCCTGGACCCCGGCCTGAACCGGGGCTGCGGCCAATATCGGCTAGCGGGGTTGACCCGCGCGCCATGAAGGCGGACGGCGCAGGGCGCATGTGCAATTTCATGGCCCCTGTCGGGGCTCGATGACGAAAAGGACGAAGATGACCTACGAAACCCTGCTTGTCGAAACCCGCGGCCCGGTCACGCTGATCACGCTCAACCGCCCCCAGGCGCTCAACGCACTCAACAGCCAGGTGCTCGCCGATCTGATCGCCGCGCTCGAAGCGTTCGATGCCGACGATACCCAGGGCTGTGCGGTCATCACCGGCAGCGAAAAGGCGTTCGCGGCGGGCGCCGACATCAAGGAAATGGCCGACAAGGGCTTTGCCCATATGTTCGGCACCAATTTCTTCGCGGGCTATGACCGGGTCACCGCCACGCGCAAGCCGGTCATCGCGGCGGTCGCGGGCTTCGCGCTCGGCGGCGGGTGCGAAGTGGCGATGATGTGCGATTTCATCATCGCGGGCGACAATGCCAAGTTCGGCCAACCCGAAATCAAGCTGGGCGTGGCGCCCGGCATGGGCGGCTCGCAGCGCCTGACCCGCGCGGTGGGCAAGGCCAAGGCGATGGAAATGTGCCTCACAGGCCGGATGATGGACGCCGCCGAGGCCGAACGTGCGGGGCTCGTCTCGCGCATCGTGCCGGTCGCCGATCTGGTCGAGGATGCGGTGAAGACCGCGACCACCATCGCCGGAATGGCGCCGCTCGCGGTCAAGGCCAACAAGGAAATGGTCAACGCGGCGTTCGAAACCAATTTGCAGATGGGGGTCCAGTTCGAACGGCGCCTGTTCAACGGGTTGTTCGGCACCGAGGACCAGAAGGAAGGCATGGCCGCATTCGTCGAGAAGCGGCCGGGGAACTGGACTGGGCGTTAAGCGCCCCACGTCCGGTCGGAAACACAGCCGGGCCGCATCGCCGGCCCGGCATTCACGGCAGGAGAAGATCTGACATGGCACGCATCGCGTTTATCGGGCTTGGCAATATGGGCGGCGGCATGGCCGCCAATCTGGCCGCAAAGGGGCATGATGTTCGTGCCTTCGATCTGTCGACCGATGCGCTCGATCGTGCCGTGGCAGCCGGATGCCAGGCGGCGGCCAGCGCGGCCGAAGCGGTGGCGGGGGCCGATGCCGTCGTCACCATGCTGCCCGCCGGCCGTCATGTCGAACAGGTCTATGAAGGCGATGTCTTCGCCCATGCCGCGCCGGGCGCGCTGCTGCTCGATTGCTCGACCATCGATGTCGATACCGCGCGCCGCGTCGCGGCGGCGGCCGCCGCGCGCGGGCTCGCCGCGGTCGATGCACCGGTCTCGGGCGGCATCGCGGCGGCGGCGGGCGGCACGCTCACCTTCATGGTGGGCGGCGCCGACGATGCCTTTGCGCGCGCCGAACCGTTCCTTTCCGCCATGGGCAAGGCGGTGATCCATGCCGGCGGCAATGGTGCGGGGCAGGCCGCCAAGATCTGCAACAACATGCTCCTCGGCGCGTCGATGGTCGCCACCTGCGAGACGTTCAATCTGGCCAACAAGCTCGGTCTCGATGCGCAGACCTTCTTCGATATCGCCTCGCGCGCTTCGGGTCAGTGCTGGTCGATGACAAGTTACTGTCCGGTACCAGGTGTGGGTCCGGAAACCCCCGCCGATCACGATTATCAGGGCGGTTTCGCCACAGCGCTGATGCTCAAGGATCTGCGCCTTGCGATGGAAGCCGCGGGCAGCGTCTCGGCTGATGTGCCGATGGGGGAAAAGGCCGCCGAACTTTACCAGAAATTCGCCGATGACGGTGAGGGCGGCCGCGATTTTTCGGGCATCATCAAGATGCTCGAAGCCGGACGCGGCTAAGCCGGGTTCAGCGTTTGAAGCCCGGCCGCTTGTGATCGTGCACCGGGCGGAAACGATCGGCCACCACAAAGTCCGAACTGGGCGCAGGGGCGATCGCGGCGGGCGTCATCCGTGCATGCTCCGCCTCGATCCGCGCGTCGAACTGCACCCCGAAATTGGGCCCGCGCGTCCAGGCGACACGGCCGGTGACCAAGCCGACACCGGCCAGCAGCACATGTCCCCTTTGTCCCGGCGAAAGGGGTGGTTCGCTGATCCCGCCCATCCCGCCCGATGAAATGTTGCGGATGCGGATTTTCACCACCGTGCCGTTTTCCAGCGCGAGTTGGGCGATGAAAAGCCGCCCCGTACGCGGTTCGCGCACGGCGGGGGCCATCGCTCCGTCATCGGCAGACTGTGGATCGGAACACTCGTTCACGCGCGACCTTGTTGTTCGGCTCGTTTATATGCTCGTTATATATCGGTTTAGGATGTGCGTTGGCCGAAGACGAGCCATAATTTGTTACATTCCAACGATTGGTCGCATTCGGGCCAGCATCGTCCGGCGTTGACGGCGGTCGCGCCGCACCGCAAAGCATGGCGCCATGCGCTTTTTCTCGGATAATGCCGCCGCCGTCTGCCCGCCCGTCCTCGATGCGATGCTGGCCGCCAACACGCTCGACACCGCCTATAACGGCGATCGCTGGAGCGCGGCGCTCGACGCGCGCTTTTCCGAACTCTTCGAAACCCCGGTCAGCGTGCTCTGGGTGTCCACCGGCACGGCGGCCAATGCGCTGGCGCTCGCCGCGCTGTGCCCGCCGCATGGCGGCGTGATCTGTCATGATCAGGCACATATCCAGGTCGATGAATGCGGCGCCCCCGAATTCTTCACCCACGGGGCCAAGCTGATGCTGGCGGGCGGGGCGGCCGCGCGGCTGGAACCGGACACGGTACGGGGCCTGCTGGCGGGCATCCGCAACGACGTGCATCAGGTCCAGCCGCACGCGCTGTCGATCACCAACGCCACCGAATATGGCGCGGTCTATTCGCCTGATCAGGTGGCCGCGCTGGGCGCGATCGCCCGCGATCATGGCCTCGGCTTTCATATGGACGGTGCCCGCTTCGCCAATGCGGTGGCGCATCTCGGATGCAGCCCGGCGGACGTCACCTGGCGCGCGGGGGTGGATGCCCTCAGTTTCGGCTTCACCAAAAATGGCGGCATGAACGCCGAGGCGCTTGTGTTCTTCCGGCCCGATCTCGCCGTCGCCTCGCGCTATCGGCGCAAGCGCGCGGGGCACCTCTTGTCCAAGGGGCGCTATCTCGCGGCCCAGCTGCTGGCGATGCTGGACGATGACGTCTGGCTCGCCAATGCGCGCACCGCCAATGCCGGGGCGCAGCTATTGGCCAGGGCCGCCGGCGATCGGCTGGTCTATCCGGTCGAGGCCAATGAAGTGTTCCTGCGGCTGCGCGCGGACGAAGCCGCAAAGCTGCGCGCGCTCGGTTTCGATTTCTACGACTGGGGCGTTGGGGAGGCGCGGCTGGTGACCAGCTGGGATCAGGATGCCGCCGCCATCGCGCCGCTCGCCGATGCGATTGCCGCGCTGTGACTGCGGTATCCGAAAGCGGTGCCGGCCACCGCGGCGTCATCCTCGGCTTCATCGCGGTAACCTGCATCTGGGGCTCGACCTGGCTCGTCATCCGTGACCAATTGGGCGTGGTTCCGGCAAGCTGGTCGGTGGCCTATCGCTTCCTCATCGCCGGGCTCACCATGCTCGCCTTCGCGGTGGTGCGGCGGCATTCGCTCCGGCTCGACCGCGCGGGCTTCCTCTTCGCGCTCGGGCTCGGGCTGTCGCAGTTCGTGCTCAACTTCAACTTCGTCTACCGCGCGGAAATGTACATCACCTCGGGCATCGTCGCGGTGATCTACGCGCTGCTCGTGGTGCCCAATGCGCTCTTCGGCTTCCTCTTTCTGGGGCAAAGGGTGACGCGCGGTTTCATTGTCGGATCGGTCATCGCGCTGGTCGGGCTTGGCCTGCTCTTCGTTCACGAAGCCCATGCCGGCGCCGGCGGTGTTGAAACACTGGCGCTTGGGCTGGGGCTCTCGCTGTTGGGCGTGCTCAGTGCGTCGACCGCCAATGTCATGCAGGCCACCGAGCGGTCGCGGCGTTATCCCATGGCGTCGATGCTCGCCTGGGCGATGCTCATCGGCTCGTTGATCGACGCTGCCTATGCCTGGGCCACGGTCGGCCCGCCGGTTTTCGAGATGCGGCTCGGCTATGTCGCGGGGCTTTTCTATCTAGGCGTCGTCGCCTCGGCGGTCGCCTTCACGCTCTATTTCGGTATCATCCGCGAGATCGGACCCGCCAAGGCCGCCTATTCGAGCGTCCTCGTGCCGATCATCGCCATGCTCTTGTCCACGCTGTTCGAAGGCTATGACTGGTCGCTGCTCGCCGCCTCGGGCTGTGCGCTGGCGCTTGGCGGGCTTGTCGTGGCCATGAGGGCGCGAAGCCCCGCACGGTAATCGGGATAGGCGGGGTGCCAGCCAAGCTGTCGCTTGGCCCTGCCGTTCGCGACCCGGCGGCTCTCGCTGTAAAATGCGCGCGCAGGCTCCGACAGCCCGGCCTCTTCAAGCGTCTGCAGTGGGGGTGGGGCCACACCCAGCAGCGTGGCCGCATATTCGGTGACAATATGCCCCGGCGCCGGCTTATCGTCCGCCAAATTATAGACGCCGGCCGAGCCGTCGAACGACGCGATCACGCCGCTCGCAATGTCATCGACATGGATCCGGCTGAACATCTGCCCCTTGGCATCGATGCGGTGCGCTTTGCCTGTCCTAACGCGCTCCAGCGCCGATCGCCCCGGCCCATAGATACCCGGCAGGCGAAACACGCGAACATCGTCCCGAAGCGCCTGCCAGGCGATATCGGCGGCCGCGCGCGCCGATCGCCGGCCAAGGCCGATCGGCGCCGTCTCGTCCACCCATGCGCCGCGCGTGTCGCCATAAACACCTGTGGAGGAAAGATAGCCGATCCATCGCGCAGACGCGCCCCGCAGCGCATCGCCATAGACCTCGAGCACCGGATCGCCGTCCTCGCCCGGCGGCACGCTCGACAGGATATGCGTCGATGTCGCAATGGCGTGGCGTAAGGCCTCGGCATCATCGAAGCGCAGGCTGCCGTCCCGCCCATCGCGTGTGCAGCCGAACACCTCGCCGCCCGATTGCCGGACCGCCGCCGCGATATAGCCGCTGCTATAGCCGAGACCGAAAATGAAAAGGCGGACCATCATATACGCTCCCCATGCATGTCGCCGGGCATAGGGCTGCTTATGGTTCAGTCGCAAGGCGCGATGGAGGTATATGTGCCGCATCCGAGCCGGGTCTGATTGCGCCCTTGGGCGGCCCGGCGTAAGGCACTTTCATGCTTGATGCCCTGTCCGCCGCCGCGCCGTCCGTCATTCGTCGTCAGGATTATCGTCCGCCTGACTGGCTTGTTCCCGAGATCGAACTCGATTTCACGCTGGACGGTGTAAAGTCCCGTGTGCGTGCGGTTCTGCAGGTCGAGCGCAATGGCGATCATCGGCGTCCACTGACGCTCGATGGCGACGATATCACGCCGGAACTGGTGCGCGTCGATGGCGTGACGCTGGGCGGCGATGCATGGTCGCTTGATGACGGCAGGCTTGTCGTTCCGCTCCCGGGGAGCCAGCACCGGGTTGAGACAGAGGTGCTCCTGTCTCCCGAACTCAACACCCAACTGATGGGGCTTTACGCGTCGGGCGGGTTGCTGTGCACGCAGTGCGAGGCGGAAGGCTTTCGCCGCATCACCTTCTTCCCTGATCGTCCCGATGTTCTCAGCCGTTACACGGTGCGGATGGAGGCGGATCGCGCGCGCTATCCGGTGCTCCTTTCAAACGGCGATCCGGTGGGCACGGGCGAACTGGCGGATGGCCGCCACTGGGCGCAATGGCATGATCCCTATCCCAAGCCCTCTTATCTCTTTGCCCTTGTAGCAGGTGATCTTGAGGTCAATCGCAGCGAGTTCACCACGCGCTCGGGGCGGGTGGTTGAACTGGGCATCTGGGTCCGCAAGGATGATCTGCCCAAGACCGATCATGCCATGGCGGCGCTCAAGGCCTCGATGGCTTGGGATGAGCAGGTCTATGGCCGCGAATATGATCTCGACGTGTTCAACATCGTTGCCGTTTCCGATTTCAACTTCGGCGCGATGGAGAATAAGGGCCTCAATATCTTCAATTCGCGCTACATCCTCGCCGATCCCGATACGGCGACCGATGCGGATTATGACGCGGTGGCCGGCGTCGTTGCGCACGAATATTTCCACAACTGGTCGGGCAACCGCGTCACCTGCCGCGACTGGTTCCAGCTCAGCCTGAAGGAAGGCTTCACCGTCTACCGCGATCAGTGCTTCTCGGCCGATCAGGGCTCGGCTGCGGTGAAGCGGATCGAGGATGTCCGCATGCTCCGCGCGGCGCAGTTCCCCGAGGATGCCGGTCCGCTTGCGCACCCGATCCGTCCCGATTCCTATATCGAGATTTCGAATTTCTACACCGCGACGATCTACAACAAGGGTGCCGAAGTGATCCGCATGATGGCGGTCATGGCGGGTCCTGAACGCTTCCGCCGTGGTACCGATCTCTATTTCGAACGCCATGACGGGCAGGCGGCAACCTGCGACGATTTTATCGCGGCGATGGAAGAGGGCGCCGGGCTCGACCTCGGGCAGTTCCGCCGCTGGTATGAACAGGCGGGCACCCCGCGCGTCACGGCGACGCTCACGCAAAAGGGCAGCACGGTCAGCCTTCGGCTCGAACAGCAGCTCGCCGCCACGCCGGGGCAGCCGGACAAGCAGCCGATGGTGCTGCCGCTCCGCGTCCGGCTGTTCAACGAACGCAGCGGCGAACCGCTGGGCGAGGAGCGCCTTGTCGTGATGACGGTGGCCGAGCAGACGGTGGTGTTCGAAAATGTCGCCGACCGGGCGGTGCTGTCGATCAATCGTGGCTTTTCCGCACCCGTCACGGTTGAGACCAACCGTACGCCTTCCGATCTTGCCTTCCTTTCGGCGCATGATGACGATCCCTTCGCCCGGTACGAGGCGATGCAGCAGCTGATGCTCGATACGCTTGTCGGCGCGATTGCTGGTGGTACGCCCGATCATGCGCCGGTGATCGCCGCTATCCGCAATACGCTGGCGGACCCCGCACTCGACAAGGCGTTCGTCGCCGAGGCGGTTCTGCTCCCGTCAGAAGGTTTTATCGGCGATCATATGCTCGTGGTCGATCCCGACGCGATCCATGCTGCACGCGAGGCGCTGCGCCGTGAGATCGCGACCGGCCTCATGGCTGAATGGCGCGCCGCCTATGCGGATTGTCAGGCCAATCGTTTCGAATATTCGTCCAAAGCAAAGGGCGCGCG
Source organism: Sphingomonas sp. C3-2 (assembly GCF_033025475.1). NCBI lineage: Bacteria > Pseudomonadati > Pseudomonadota > Alphaproteobacteria > Sphingomonadales > Sphingomonadaceae > Sphingomonas > Sphingomonas sp. C3-2. The sequence goes on along the minus strand of NZ_CP130322.1, from coordinate 1,328,999 downwards.
GCGGCTGCGCTCGGTGGCGCTGGGCTATATCGCCGTCAGCGATGCGCCGGATGCGGCGGCGCTGGCATTCGGGCAGTTTGAAACGGCGGATAACATGACCGATCGGCAGGGCGCGCTCGGCACGCTTGCCAATGGCGACAGCGCTGAGCGGCTTACGGCGCTTGGCGCTTTTTACGATCGCTACCGCGACAACGCGCTCGTGCTCGACAAATGGTTCAGCACGCAGGCGCTGTCTCTGCGTGACGATACGCTCGATCAGGTGATCGCACTGTCCAAACATGCCGATTTCACGCTGGCCAATCCCAATCGCGTGCGTGCGCTTGCCGGGGCGTTTGCGGTCAACCAGCGCGCTTTCCATACCGAGGATGGCCGGGGCTATGCTTTCCTGGCCGACATCATCGTCGCGCTGGACCGGATCAACCCGCAGACGGCGGCGCGGCTGGTGCCGCCGCTCGGGCGCTGGCGCCGCTTTGGCGAAGGCCGCGCCGCGCTGATGCGGCAGGCTTTGCAGCGGATCGTCGACACGCCCGGGCTGTCGAAGGACGTGTACGAGCAGGCGTCGAAAAGCCTCGTCTGATTGCTGAACTATCGGCCCGGCTCAGGCGCTGAGCGGGCCGACTTCCAGTATCTCGATCGCCTCCGGTTTTCCGGCGAAATCGATCATGTCACCCTCTCCGGCGCCGATCAGCGCGCGGGCGAGCGGGGCGGTGAAGGCGATCCGTCCTTGGGCGGGATCGGCCTCGTCCGCGCCGACGATCTCCACGACATGTTCCTGCGCGTCGGCATCGGCATAGCGGACGCGCGCGCCGAAGCGCACCGTATCGCCACCCGGAAAGACCGTGATTTGCGCGGTCGACCGGCGGGCACGCCAGTAACGCAGGTCGCGTTCCACTGCCTTGGTTTCTTCCTCCTTACCCGCCACCGCTTCAAGATCGGCTTCCAGCTGGGCAATGCGGTCGAAGATCAGCGCCAGTCCGCGGTCCGTGACCAGATTGGGGCCGGGGGGAATGGGCAGTTCGGGGCGCGGCTCGAGATGTTCCTCGTCGACATCGCGCCGGAAGGCGACGCTCATATGCCTTCTCCGTCGAGCACGAAATCGCGCAGCGCGCGGGCATCGTGCAGCGCGTTGTGCGGAACCTTGCTGTTGCGGGCGGTGCTGAACCCCGGCGTCCGCAGCAGTTCGAAACGCAGGCCGCGCAGTTCGACGATCTCGGCCGGTCCCGGCATCAACAGGCGGCAGAAAAGGGCGATATCCTCGGGCCAGTCCGCGACGATCACGGGATCGTCATCGGTGGAGAGATAGGCGGCCACCTCGTGCGCGGCGGTAACCGGGTCTACACGCAAGTCGAGCGTATCGGGCACCATGTGCAGATAGGGGACGACGTTGCGCTCCACCCATGGCTCGATCATCTCGGGAAGCGGCAGGACGGCATAGAATTCGTGATTGCCGAATTCGGGCGTAAGGGCGACGCTCATCAATTGCCCGCCAAAGCCGTTGAACTCGGTATCGAGAAAATAGCGCATGTTAAATCCAATTGAAGACACGCCCGGCCCATCGGCCAGGGTGCCCTGTCTGTTCTGAAATCGGTTTTGTTCCTTAGCCGGCTATCCAGCCGGAAACCTGTTCCGCCACCTGATTGGCCGCACGGTTCAGCGCAACGCCGACCGGCCCGACCTTGATCTCGACAACCGGAACGCGCGCTTCGAAGCGCCGCGTTTCCACCGCAGGCGAATTAGGGATGGTGCGGGTTGCGTCATAAGTGACGACCGCTTCCATCCGCGTCGCATCGACGCCGAAGTTGGTGAGTTCGCCCGACAGGCGCACACCCGGATCGGCGCCGAACTGGCGCGGATCGAGGACGGTGCGGCCGGTCTTTGCCGCGATGGTTTCGGACAGCAGCGCGCGGAACAGCCGGTTGGGGCTGTCCACCCACTGCGCATCCTTCACATAGGCGATGCTCGTTGCATCGGCCTGAACCGGGATGCGGTTATTGGCGAGCGCGGCGGGCACGCGCGGTGGCAGGACGGTGATTGCTTGGCCCGGCGCAACCGTGCGCGCGGCCCCGGCGGGTGCCACTGCATCGGAGGTGAGGGTGAGCAGCGATGCAGGCGGCTTGCTGCCGATGCTGATGCACCCGCCCAGCGCCAGCGCCGCCGCGATGCAGGAAAGGGTGCGAATTTTGAAAAGCAGCGTCATCAGCGGCCCTTTGGATCATAATCGGGAAGTTTGCTCGATCCGACCAGCGCGCTCGCGCCGCCACGATCGAGCTTGGAGGCGACAGCGGTCATTGCCTCGGACATTTCACGCAGGTCATGGACCAACTGACCGACCTCGGGGATCGTCTGGCGCGAAAAGGCCTGCATGCCCGGGCGGGCGTCGTTCAGGACCGCGTCGAGCGCCTGCATGCTCTTGTCCGCCGACTGGACGGTCTTGCGCAGATCCGCCATCAGCGGCCGCCCTTGCGTGTCGAGCAATTCGTTGGTCGTGCCCGCAAGCTTGCCGATTTCCTCGACCGCATTGCCCGCCTGTTCGATCGTCACCCGCGTTTGGGCGAGCGTGGCGGCGATTTCGGGGCCGCGATCGGCCAGCGCATCGGACAGGCGGTTCACATTGGCAAGGATGCCGGCGATCGAATTCTGGTTCTTGTCGCCCAGAAGTTCGGTCAGCCGCTCGGTGAGGGTGGTCAGCCGTTCCAGAAGCTGCGGGGCGTTTGACAGCAATTCGCCCAGCGCGCCCGGCTTGGTGGGGATGACGGGTTTGCCCGCCGGGCCGATATCGGTGATCGGCGGCGCGCCTTTGACCGCGCCGTCCAGCGTGATCTGCGATACGCCGGTAAAGCCGACGCCCGAGATCGTCGCCGTTGTCCCCTGCAGGATCGGGGTGTCTTCCTTCACACGGATACGGACGCGAACAAATTCGGGGTCTTTCGGCCACAATGCGATTTCATCGATCTGGCCCGACGGAACACCCGAAAAACTGACCGACGACCCCTTGGCCAGCCCCTCGACCGACTGTTTGAAGAAGATGTCGTAATGCTTCTCACCGCCGCCGCCGAGTTGTGCGATCCACGCGGTGAAGGCGGCAAGCGCGACGAGCAGACCAAGCACTACGCCGCCTACCAGCACATGGTTCGAACGAGTTTCCATCGCGCCTTTCAGTCCTGTCCGCCGTCGGACTTTGCCGAGGCTACTGCCGCACGTCCGCGCGGGCCGTTGAAATATTCCTGGATCCACGGATGGTCGGTCGCCAATAATTCGTCGATCGTGCCAACCGCGATCACCTGCTTGTCCGCGAGCACGGCCACGCGGTCGCAGATAGCATAAAGCGTATCGAGATCATGCGTAATTAGAAATACCGTCAATCCCAGTATCTTCTGGAGCTTGAGGGTGAGTTCGTCGAACGCCGCCGCGCCGATCGGGTCGAGCCCGGCGGTGGGTTCGTCGAGAAACAGCAGTTCCGGATCGAGCGCCAGCGCGCGGGCCAGCCCTGCACGCTTCTTCATCCCGCCCGACAGCTCGGACGGATATTTGGGGGCAGCGTCGATCGGCAACCCGCTCATCACCACCTTGTACGCGGCAATTTCGTCGAGCAGGTCCTGATTGAACTGCCTGCCGTAAAATTCGCGGAGCGGGACCTGGATATTCTCGGCCACCGATAGGGTGGAAAACAGCGCGCCGCCCTGAAACAGGACGCCCCAGCGCTTGCGGATGGCAATCGCCTCGTCATCGTCGCGGCCGATCATTGGTGTACCGAAGACCGTGATCTCGCCCTCTACCGGCGTCTGCAGCCCGATGATCGAACGCATGAGGACCGATTTGCCGGTACCCGATCCGCCGACGATGCCGATAATTTCGCCCCGGCGCACATCAAGGTTCAGCCCTTCATGCACCACCTGCTTGCCAAAGGCGTTTTTCAGGTTGCTGACGCGGATGATTGGTTCGCCGAGCGGAATATCGGGCAGAGCCTCATCGGCCATGTCGGGATCGATGCTCATACCCAGCCGACCGAAGTGAAGAAGACGGCAAAGAAGGCGTCGAGGACGATGACGAGGAAGATTGCCTGCACCACGGCCGATGTCGTCCGGGTACCGACCTCCTCGGCATTGGCCTTGACCTGCATGCCCTGATAGCAGCCCGACATCGCGATGATCGTGCCGAAGACGGGGGCCTTGACCAGCCCGACATAGAGATCGGTCAGCGGCACCACTTCACGCAGGCGCTGGACGAAGGTGACCGGTGGAATGCCAAGCTCGATCCAGCACCACATGCCGCCGCCGATGATGGCGACGATCGAGGCATAAAAGCCGAGAAGCGGCATCATGACGACGGCGGCCAGAAGGCGCGGCAGGACCAGCGCCTCCATCGGCGAAACGCCGATCGTGCGCATCGCGTCGACTTCCTCGGTCAGCTTCATGGTGCCCAGTTGCGCGGCAAAGGCGCTGCCCGATCTGCCAGCGACCATGATCGCGGTCATCAACACGCCAAGTTCGCGGAAGGTGAGACGACCGATCAGGTTGATCGTGAACATTTCCGCGCCAAATTGGCGAAGCTGCACCGCACCCTGTTGCGCGATGACGATCCCGATCAAAAAGCTCATCAAGCCGATGATGCCGAGCGCGGCGACGCCGACGACCTCGAACCGCTGGACGACGGCGTTGACGCGGAAACGTGCCGGGTTCCGGATCACGTTCCAGATGGCAACGCATGTCGCACCGAAAAAGCCGACAAGGCCAAGAAGCGTCTGGAGCGAGGTGAGCGTGGCGTCACCGACCTCTCCCATAACCCGCTGGAAAGGCGGGATGACAGTGCGCCGAACCTGATTGCTTTCGGTGCGCTCGGTGCTTGCCAGATAATCGAACAGACGCTGCGCATCCGGATCGGCACCGTGAATTGCGGCATCGTGATCGCGCGCCAGCCGATAGATGACCCAGGCCCCGATCGTGTCGATATGCTCGACATCGTCGATGCGGATTTCTTCGATGGGCCCGTCAATCGCCTCCAGGCGATTGGGCACGTCGCCCAGTTCGGCAATGGCCAGCCGCCCTGAAAAACGCAGGGTGCGTCCGGAGCCTGTATGCTCCTCGGTAAATTCGGCTTGTGCAGTCATGCACTTAATCCTTGCGGCATAATCGCTCTCACGGCAAGCGATCCGAATTATGGCGATGCTCGCAATTTATGACATGGATCGGACGATTACGCGGTCCGGAACCTATACGCCCTTTCTCGTGCACCTTGCGCTGCGCCGTGCACCGTGGCGGCTGGTGCTGGCGCCTTTGGTGCCGCTCGTCATGCTCGCCTATGCGCTGAAACTGATCAGTCGGTCGCGGTTGAAGGAGATCAACCAGACGCTGCTGATCGGGCGCCATATCGCCCCGGACGCGCTGGAACCGCTGGCGCAATCCTATGCGCAGAAGGTGCTTGCCCGGAACATTTATCCCGGCGCGTTGCGGCAGATCGAAACCGACCGGGCCAACGGGCACCGGCTCGTCATGGCGACGGCATCCTACCGTATCTATGTCCGCGCGATCGCCGATCGGCTGGGCTTTGACGATGTGATTGCGACCGATAGCGTCAGTCTGGTCGATGGCCGCATCCGCGCGCAGATCGACGGCGAAAATTGCTACGGCGATGCCAAGCTTCGGAAGATCAACACATGGCTTGCGGTCCACGGCCTTGAACGGCGCGATTGCACGGTGCGCTTCTATTCGGATCACGTGTCCGATGCACCTGTGCTCGACTGGGCGGATGTGCCCATTGCCGTGAATCCGAGCCCCAAATTGGCCCGGCTTGCCAAGGGGCGGGGCTGGTTGATTGTCGATTGGAGCCGTTAGCGATAACCTTGCGCTAAGGATATTTGGCCTATGGCCGGATGATCGATGATGGGGCCGGGGGGCTGTTTGTGAAGTGCGGGGCTGGATTGTCCGGGAAGAGGCGTTGGCGATTGCGCCGCCTTTGCTGGCCCGCATTGGCATTGTGTGCCCTGTTGTCGCCGATCGCGGCTGGGGCAAGCCCGCTGTGCGTTACTTCGCCCGACGCGGAAATCGATCGATATGCGCGCCTTGTCGGGCAAAATCCCGGTTCGGCATTGACGGCGGTGGCGCCGCGCGTTGACGATAGGAGCATCGCGCCCGAGCGGCGGGCCTGGCTCTATGCGGTCCAGTCGGCGGCCTATTGGGCGCTCTCGCGCGAGAATGAGGCGAAGCAGGCCGCAGCATCCGGGCTTGCGCTTGCGCCTGATCAGCGCGCGCCGGTCTATGTGCAGCTTCTGATCCAGAAGATGCTCGCGGATTTCCGGCCGGAGGCGCTGCGTTCGGCAATTGCGCCGCTGGAGGTGGCGCGCAAGGCGCAGCCTCTGGGGTCGGCGGAGGATATCTGCCTGCAATCGGCGATCGGCGATATCCAGCGCCAGACCGATGCGATCGAGCCCGCGATCGTCAATTTGCGCCAGTCCTATCTTGCCAGCCGTAAGCCGGAATTTGCCCAGCAGCGCGCCTATGCCGCGATGAACCTTGCCTTTTTCATGCGCTATGCGGGTGATTATCTGCAGGCGCTCAACCTGTTGCAGGAACGCATCGCCTGGGATCGTCGCAACGGCCATGCGCATGCGCTGAGCGCCGATCAATATTATGCCGGGCGCTTTTTGCGGCTGGCGGGGCGGCACGAGGATGCGCTGCAACGCTATACCGAGGCACGCGAGCTGAGCGCGCCGTTCGATGACGATATCGGCGACGCCTATGTCGATCTTGAACAATGCATGGCGTTGATCGAGCTGAACCGGTTGAATGAGGCGCGGGGGCTGTGCAGCGGCGCGGCAACCGTTTTCGCCAGGGGCAGGGATGTATCTTTGGGAGAGGTGCGCATCCGCCTCGCCGATATCGCCTTGCGGCAACAAAAGCCGTCCAAGGCGCTATCGTTGCTCGACGCGACGCTGGACGCCGCCGATGCTGATTCCGTGCTGGTCAGCACCGCGCTCGCCTACAAGCTGCGGGCGGCCGCGCATGCGGCACTGGGGGACGTCGAAAGCGCCTATGCGGATCTGCTGGAACATCAGCGGCGGATGGAACTTTTCTCCGACACCGAGCGCAACCGCCAGATGATCGCGGTGCGTGCCGAGTTCGAGATGGAGCGCGAGGTGAAGCGCAGCGACATGCTGGCGCATGAGCTGCAAATGGCCGAGGATGCCCGCCGCGAACAGTTGATCCGCGGCGCGTTTTTGCTGGCGCTGGCGGCGGGCGCGATCGCCTGGCTTGGCTTTGCGCTGGTTATCGGTCGCCGGCACCGCCGTGCTCTGGAGCAGGTTGCCAGCCGCGATGCGCTGACGGGACTCTACAATCGCGGCAAGGCGGCGGATTTGAGCAAGGCGGTGATCGCTGGGCTTGTCCGCGCCGAACTCGCCATCGTCCTGATCGATCTCGATCATTTCAAGCGGATCAACGATGTTCACGGCCATGCTGCCGGCGACATGGTGCTGCGCCGTTTTTCCGACAGGGCGTCGGCTTTGCTACAGCCCTCTGACATTATCGGGCGTTGGGGCGGCGAGGAGTTTCTCGTCACCTTGCCGGGCGTGGGGGCCGGTAAGGCGTTCGATCTGATCGAAGCGCTCCGCGCCGCGCTGGACAGCGAGCGTTTCGAATTCGACGCGGATTTCCGTGTCCGGTTCAGCGCGGGGATCATGGCGGCGCGCGCCGGTGAGAATTTCGACGATCTGCTGGCGGGCGCCGACGCCGCGCTTTACCGCGCCAAGCGCAATGGCCGGGGGCGGACCTGCGTGCATGGCCGCGAAGCGGTGGAACTGGCGGGGGATGAAGGCCCGGAAGGGCGCTTCGACATAGCAATCGGGGCCTGAGCGATCAGGCCTTTTCCAGCGTGCATTGAAGCGGGTGCTGGTTCTGGCGGGCGAAGTCGATCACCTGGCTGACCTTGGTCTCGGCGACCTCATAGGTAAAGATGCCGCATACGCCGACGCCCTTTTGATGGACATGCAGCATCACGCGAGTCGCGTCTTCCATATCCATGCGGAAGAAGCGCTGAAGGCACAGCACGACGAATTCCATCGGCGTATAATCGTCGTTCAGCATCAGCACCTTGTAAAGCGCCGGCTTCTTGGTCTGGGTACGTGTGCGGGTGGCGACGCCGATGCCGCTATCGTCGTCGTCGCTCTCCTTGCGACCAGCCATCACTGGGCCCACCGGGCCTGCGCCCCTGTTTGTCATCGCCTGCTTCATGATCATCGACACGATATGGCATTCCCCGAGCCGGGGGCAAGGGGGCGCCGGTACAAAGGCGCCATGTGGACGGCGTAGGTGTCCACAATGCAAACGGCCGCCCGGTGAGGGGCGGCCGTTGTTACGCGGTACGCACTGACGGCTTACATCGCCGATTTGAAACGATCGGCTGCCACGGCAAAGCGGTTCGAGATCGGCTGGAAGATCTCACCGAAGAGCTTCAGCGTCGCTTCGGTGTTCTTCGAGGTCTGCGCGACCATCGAGTCGAACGACGACTTGGCATAATCGCTCTGGAGCTTGAGCAGTTCGGTGGGCGACTTGGCAGCGGAAAAGCCCTTGAACGCGGCCTGCGCGCTCTCGAAATTCTTGCGGCCGAGTTCGGCGGCGTCCTGGCCGATGGTTTCGAAGCTCTTGGCAGCAAGCTTGCCCGAGCTCACGATCGCCTCGACATTGCCCTTGTGGAATTCGACCAGCTCTTCGGCGAGCTTCTGGCTCTTTTCCACGGCGGCCTTGGCGCGCTCGTTGAATTCGTTGAACATCGTCGAAGCGGCGGCAGTCGTTTCCTTCACGCTTTCCTTGACGGTGTCGGTCATTTCGCTTTTCCCTTCATCGATCGCGGCGGCGGGGGCCGCCTCGGGTACGCTTTTCAGGCTTTTGCTCTCATCCGGACCAGTCTTGATCGCGCGTGCCTTCGGCGTGGTCGTGGTGGCGCTCATTGAACGTCCCCTGTTCCATAATGTTGCAATGCACAATAGCATTTCCCAGCGCCTGCGCAAGCAAATTGTGCAGTGCAACAAATTTGTCACATCATCTGGAAAAAGGGCAGAAAACGGACCGTTTTCTATTGGCCGCGAACGTAGCGCCCCGGTGCATCCTCGATCGCCTTGAGCTTGCCCGCGCCCGGAATGCGCGCGCCGGTGGCCTCGACGCGCTCGGCCTCGTGCGATTCGAGCCAGCCGAGCCAATGCGGCCACCAGCTGCCCGCGATCTCCCGCGCGCCGGCGGAAAACTCGTCGAGCGAGCCGACAGCGGCATCGTTGAGCCAATATTGATATTTGCGCGCGGCGGGCGGGTTCACCACCCCGGCGATATGCCCCGAGCCCGCGAGCACGAACTGGACGGGGCCGGCAAGATGCTCGGTCAGTTTCCACACGCTTTCGGGCGGGGCGATATGATCCTCGCGTCCCGCCTGCACATAGGCGGGCGTGGTGATCCGGCCGAGATCGATGGGCGTACCGTCGATCGCGATCGAGCCCGGCTGGACGAGGCGGTTGTCGCGGTAGAGATCGCTCAGATAGGCCTTGTGCCATTTGGCGGGCAGGTTGGTCGTATCGCCGTTCCAGTGGAGCAGGTCGAACGGCGCATAATCCTGGCCGAGCAGATAGTTGTTCTGGACATAGCTCCAGATCAGATCGCGCCCGCGCAGCAGGTTGAAGGTCGCGGCCATATAGCGGCCGTCGAGATAGCCGGGCGCCGACAGCGCCTCGATGAGCGCGATATAATCATCGCTGATGAACAGGTTGAGATCGCCCGCGCGGGTGAAATCGACCTGGGTGGTGAAGAAGGTGGCGCTCCTCACCGCATCGGCGCGCCCATTGGCGGCCAGCCAGGCGAGCGAGGCGGCGAGCGTGGTGCCCGCGACGCAATACCCGATGGCATGGACCGCGGGCACATCCAGCAGATCGCGGACGGTGTCGATCGCGTCGATCTGCCCGCGCACGACATAATCGTCCCACACGGTGTCCTTCATGCTGGCATCGGCCGATTTCCACGACACGACGAACACGGTGAGGCCTTGTTCAACCGCCCAGCGCACGAAGCTTTTCTGCGGGTTGAGATCGAGGATGTAGAAACGGTTGATCCATGGCGGGAAGATCACGAGCGGGGTGCGATACACCGTCTCGGTGGTCGGGCTGTACTGGATCAGCTGATAGAGCGGGGTTTCCTTGACGACCTTGCCGGGGGTGACGGCGATATTGCGGCCCACCTCGAACGCGTCCGGATCGGTATGGGTGAGCTGCCCCTTGGCGAGATCGCGGAGCATGTTCTCCAGCCCGCGGACGAGGTTCTGACCGCCGGTCTCGATCACCTTTTCGAGCACGACCGGGTTGGTGAAGGCGAAGTTCGAGGGGCTGAGCGCGTCGAGCATCCCCTGCGTTGCGAACCGAAGCTGTTCCTTCTGCTTGGGGTCGACCGAATCCAGCTGGTCGACGCTTTTCAGGAGGTGATTGCAGACCAGCTGATAGCTTTGCCGGATGAGATCGAACATCGGATTGTCACGCCATTGTGGCGCGGCGAAGCGGCGATCGGATTCGGGCGCGGCCGCGCTTTCCGCACCCGGCAGAAAACGCTGCCACAAGGCGAGGTTGCTGGCCCAGAAATCCTGCTGTGCCTGTGCGGTTTCGGCGAGACCGGGGATGGCGGCGGTGGCGGGGGAGGCGGCCTGTTTCACCGCATCCATCGAGAATTCGAGCATCATTTGCTGGGCGCGACCGATCACCCAGGTCCATTGCTGCATGTCGGCCAGCGACGGAAGAGCGTGTTGCTGCGTGGTCCCGGTGTCATTCATCGCCAGATCTTCCCCTCGATACCCGATGCAAAGTTCGCGAATCCCCACTTGTCTGCGTTGGCAAGCCCGCGTGCGTAAGGTTATAGCGGCAAACGGTGCTGTGGCGATGTCCTATCGGGACTCACATGGTGCATCCATAAAAGGAAAGTTCAATGACTGAAGAGTTCTACCGCATCAAACGCTTGCCGCCTTATGTCATCGCCGAAGTCAACGCGATGCGAGCGGCGGCGCGCGCGGCAGGCGAAGACATCATTGATCTTGGCATGGGCAATCCCGACCTGCCCCCTCCGCAGCACGTGATCGACAAGCTGTGCGAAGTGGCGCGCAAGCCCGATGCGCACGGCTATTCGGCATCGAAGGGGATTCCTGGCCTGCGCCGCGCCCAGGCGAATTATTATGGCCGCCGTTTCGGCGTCGACGTCGATCCTGAAACCGAAGTCGTCGTGACGATGGGGTCGAAGGAAGGGCTGGCCAGCCTTGCCACCGCGATCACCGCGCCGGGCGATGTGGTGCTGGCACCCAACCCCAGCTATCCGATCCACACCTTCGGCTTCATCATCGCGGGCGCGACGATCCGCGCGGTGCCGACGACGCCCGACGAGAATTATTTCCGCTCGCTCGACCGCGCGATGGCCTTCACCGTGCCGCGCCCGAGCATCCTGGTCGTCAACTATCCGTCGAACCCGACGGCCGAGACCGTGGACCTGGCCTTTTACGAGCGCCTTGTCGCCTGGGCGAAGGAGAACAAGGTCTGGATCCTCAGCGATCTGGCCTATTCCGAGCTTTATTATGACGGCCAGCCGACCCCCTCGATCCTGCAGGTGCCGGGCGCGAAGGACGTGGCGATCGAGTTCACCTCGCTGTCCAAGACCTATTCGATGGCGGGCTGGCGCATCGGTTTCGCGGTGGGCAACAAGCAGCTGATCGCGGCGATGACGCGGGTGAAGTCCTATCTCGATTACGGCGCGTTCACGCCGATTCAGGCGGCAGCCTGCGCCGCGCTCAACGGTCCGCAGGACATCGTCGAGATGAACCGCGCGCTGTATCACAAGCGCCGCGACGTGATGGTCGAGGCGTTTGGCCGTGCGGGATGGGACATTCCGCCGCCGCGCGCATCGATGTTCGCCTGGGCGCCGTTGCCGCCTGCGCTGAAGGATATGGGCAGCCTCGAATTCTCGAAGCAGTTGCTGACCCATGCCGGCGTCGCCGTGGCGCCGGGCGTCGGCTACGGCGAGGACGGCGAAGGTTTCGTCCGTATCGCGATGGTCGAGAACGAACAGCGCATCCGCCAGGCGGCGCGCAACGTGAAGAAATATCTCCAGTCCATGGGGGTCAACACGCCGGCCAAGGCGGGCTGATCCCATGTTCGAGACGGCGAAGAAGACGGGCGAGCTGATCTGCCGGTTCCGCGTGCGTTACGCGGAGGTGGATTCGCAGCGGGTCGTCTTCAATTCCCGCTATCTCGAATATGCCGATCTGGTGATCACGGAATTCTGGCGCACCATCGGCCTGCCGATCGCGGGTGAGGCGGCGCTGGAATTCCACGTGGTGCGGGCATTGGTGGACTATGCCCGCCCGCTGCGTGCCGATGAGGAGGTGGATGCCTTTGCGCATGTCGCCGCCATCGGCAACAGCAGCATGACGACGATCATCGAACTGCACGGGGCGGACGGCCCCGATCTGCGCGCGCGGATCGAGCTGGTGCATGTCCATGTCGACCTCGGCACGGGGCGGCCAATGCGCATTCCGGATAGCGTCCGGCAATTATTCGGTTTCGACTGCACGCCCCAGCCGGCCTGATCGACCAGCTGTTTGTGGGAGCGGCCACCCCCGCCTCGCCTGAGCGGGAAGGGGCGGCCCTTTGGTCAGATCGCGGCGAGGGCCTGTTCGAAATCGGCGATTAGATCGTCGGCGTCTTCCACGCCGATCGAGATGCGGACCATATTGTCGCTGATCGCGAGCGCCTTTTTGCGTTCGTCGGGGACCGACAGGTGTGTCATCGCCGCCGGGTGGCTCGCCAGCGTTTCGGTGCCGCCAAGGCTGACCGCGAGCTTGGCGATGCGGAGCGCATCGAGAAAGGCGAAGGCCTCCTTTTCACCGCCCTTCAGATAGAGCGAAAAGGTCGATCCTGCGCCGTGGCAATGGCGCCGATAGATATCGGCCTGCCGCTCGGTTTCGGGAAAGCCCAGATAGACGACCTTTTCGACCTTTGGCTGATCGCGCAGCCAGGTGCAGATCTTTTCGGCATTCTGCCCCGCGCGTTCCATGCGCAGTTCGAGCGTTTCGAGGCTGCGCACCAGCATCCATGCGCTGTGCGGATCGAGGATGGTGCCGATCGTGTTGCGCATTGCGCGGACCATCGTCATGTGCGCCTTGGTGCCTAGCGCGCCGCCCGCCACCAGATCGCTATGCCCGCCCGCATATTTGGTGAGCGAATAGACGACGATATCGGCGCCGTGCTTGAGTGGATGGTGCCAGAGGGGGCCGAGAAAGGTGTTGTCGATCACGATCGGCGGGCGATCCTCGCCGGTGCCGAAATGCGTGTCGCGGACAGTGCTCACGGCCTCGACATCGACGAGCACATTGGTGGGGTTGGCGGGGCTTTCGAGATAGATCATCGCCACCCGGCCCATCGCCTTGGCCTTGTCGACCACGGCGTCGATCTCATCGGGGGTGGCGCCCGCCGGGAAATCGACCCAGGACACGCCGAACTTGCCGAGGATGCGGCCGATCAGCGTTTCGGTGGCGGCGTAGAGCGGGGCCGAATGGACGATGACGTCGCCCGGCTTCACAAAGGTGAGCAGCACCGTGGCGATGGCGGACATGCCGCTGGAGAAGGTGAGCGCTTCCTCGGCATTTTCCCACACGCCCAGCCGGTCTTCGGCGATTTCCTGATTGGGGCCGTTGAAGCGCGAATAGACGAGCCCCTCGGCACCGCCGGGACGCTTGCCGGTGACGCCTTCGAAATGGCGCTTGCCGGCGGCGGCGCTTTCGAAGACGAAGGTGGAGGTGAGGAAGATCGGCGGCTTCAGCGAGCCTTCGGACAGCATCGGATCGAAGCCATGCCCCATCATCAGCGTCGACGGCTTGAGCGGCCGCCCGCCGATTTCGAGAATATCGGGCTTGGAACGACGGCGCGGGGTGGTGCCGCTGATATCAGGCTTGTCGGTCTCGTCAGTCATGCAGGGCCTCTCCAAAAGCCGCTATTATGACTAGACATTAGCCCATTGCAGCCGAGAATCCATGGCCGATTTGGCCTGGGCCTATCCGGGCAGGCCGATCAGCGAGATCTGGCGGCCATAGCCGGGTTCGCCGCGGTGGCACGAGCGGCGATAGCTGTAGAAGCGATCGGCATCGGCATAGGTGTCGAGCCCAAGCGCCTCGACCTGCGTGATCGCCGCCGCCGCCAGCCGCGCGACGACATAGGCCTCGATATCGAACTGGTGATGGCCGGCACGCCCGGCGGTGAAGAAGCGCTCATTGGCGGGATCGGCGTCGTCGAAGGTTTTCACGAACGCGTCGCTCACCTCATAGGAAGCGCGCGCGATGCACGGGCCGATGGCGGCGACGATGCGGCTGCGATCGGCGCCGAGGCTTTCCATCGCGGCGATGCTGTTGTCGGTCACGCCCGCGATCGCACCCTTCCAGCCGGCATGCGCCGCGCCGACGACACCCGCTGCGGCATCGGCGAAGAGCACGGGGACGCAATCGGCGGTGACGATGCCGAGCAGCAGCCCGGGGCGGTTGGTGACGAGCGCATCGGCATGGGGGCGATCGGCGTCGGGCCAGGCATGATCGGCGATGACGACATCGGGACTGTGAACCTGATATACCGTGGTGAGCGCGGCGCCGGGGAGAACCGCCTCGGCGGCGCGGCGGCGGTTTTCGGATACGACCGCAGGTTCATCTTCGCTGCCCAGCCCGACATTGAGCCCGGCGAGCACGCCCTCTGACACGCCGCCCCGCCGGCCGAGAAAGCCATGGGGCACGGCGCCGAGCAGCCGGGCGCGGGTGACGTCGACCTGGGTCATCAAAATCCTTCGGGTTGGGGCCATTCGGGGGAGACGAAGCCGAGCACCTTGAACAGCTGGCCCATCTGCTTGGGGGAGGAGAGGCGATCGCGCGCGGCGGCGATTTCCTCGGCACGTTCGGGCGCGGCTTTCACCAGCGAGGCGGCGCGCGCGGCGAGGCCGAGCTGGATCAGCCAGTCGCCCTGCTGCGCGGGGCCGTGGACATGGAGCCCGGCGCCGCGGCCTTCATCGACCAGCGCGGCGAAATCGACATGCGCGGTCAGGTCGCGCTCGCCCGGCTCGTCGAAGATATCGGCATATTGATGCGCCTTCACCGCCTGCAGCGTCTCGCCGATGGCCGGGCCCATATAGCCATAGTCGATGAGCAGCGCCGCGCCGCCCTGATCGGCGACGCGCGCCGCGAGATCGGCGGCGATCGCGGTCGTGGCGGGGGAGCTTTCGATGATCGTGCCCGGCGGCGCATGGCGCAGCGCATCGGGCACGGCGGCGTCCATCGGCAGCGGGCCGGGGACGGCGGCGAAGCGATCGCCGTCGCGGATCACGACCCGTTCGCGCCAGCCCGCAGGGGTGGCGATCACCTGCCGGATCGGCAATGCATCGAAAAATTCATTGGCGACGATGAGCAGCGGGCCATGGGTGGGCAGGCTGTCGAGCGTTTCGTGCCAGCTGGCGCCGGGCACCCGTTCGGCCTGCGCGGCGCGGAGCACCGGGCTGGTTTCGACGAAATGGACCGGCGGCTTGAGCCCCGCCGCGCGCATGGCTCTGAGCGCATCGGCGGCCAGCGTGCCGCGTCCGGGGCCAAGCTCGACATAGACGGCGTTGGCCGGGGCCCCGGCGCGCAGCCAGAGATCGGTCAGCCACAGCCCGATCAGCTCGCCGAACATCTGGCTGATTTCGGGCGCGGTGGTGAAATCGCCCGCCGCGCCCAGCGGATCGCGCGTCGCATAATAATGCGCGTTCGCCTGCGCCATGAACTGCGCCACGGGCATGGGCCCGCCATGATCGATGGCGCGGGCGAGCTTTTCGGCGAGCAGCGTCATGTTACGCGATGCTTTCGTCTCCGGCGACAGGCTCCACGCGCTGGCGCCGGCCCTTGGCGGTCAGGATCAGATAGAGCCCGCCGAGGATCATCGGCAGCGTCAGCGTCTGCCCCATGGTGAGGCCCCAGGCCAGATGCTCGAGTCCGCGATCGGGCTGGCGGACCATTTCGACAAGGAAGCGGCTGAGGCCATAGCCGAGCAGGAAGGTGCCGACGAGCTTACCGGGTTCGTAGCGCGCCTTGGTCTTCCAGAACATGAACCAGAGCACCGCGAAGAGGAGGAGGCCTTCGAGCCCGGCTTCGTAGAGCTGGCTGGGATGGCGCGGCACATCGGCGCCGGTGGCGGGGAAGATGATCGCCCAGGGCACATCGGTCGGGCGGCCCCACAATTCGCCGTTCACGAAGTTCGCCAGCCGCCCGAAGAACAGCCCGAACGGTACGCAGCACGCGACATAATCATGGATACGCAGCCAGTTGAGGCCGTTCTTGCGGGCGAGGTAGATGATCGCGAGCGCAACGCCTATGGCACCGCCATGGAAGGACATTCCCCCTTCCCACAGCTTCAGCACGTCTAGTGGATTGGCAAGGATCGACGGTTGGTAAAAGAGCACATAGGCGATACGCCCACCGAGGATGATGCCAAGCGTTGCGTAGAAAACAAGATCATCGGCATGGCGCCGCGCCATCGGGGCGCCGGGCTGGGCCAGCAATTTCAGAAGGTACCACCAGCCAATGACGATGCCGGCGATATAGGCGAGCGAATACCAGCGAATCTTGAAAAATCCGAGGTCGAGCGCAATCGGTGAAAGACCGAGGCTGTCGAAATGCAAGTATGCCGTAGCGGCAGCCGAATAGGTTAGAAACAAGCTCTTTACCCCTGATGTTCGTGGCCTTCATATAGCGTGAAACAGACTAGACCAAGAGGAGAGCAGCCTGATGCCGTCCGTGCTTGATCGTCGAATCCAGGAAGCTGTCGGCCGGATCACCGGCCCCGAAGGACGGCTGCCGCTCACCAGCTTCGAGCGCGATGGGCAGACGCTGCCGATGATCGCGGCAGCGCCGCCCGCGCTGTCGCATTATTTCGCGCATTTCTGCGCACTGCACGCCGAAAAGGACTTTCTGGTGGCGGGCGAGGAGCGGCTGAGTTTCGCCGCCATCTACGCCGCCGCGCAGGATGTGGCGCACGCGCTGGTCGGCCGGTTCGGCGTCGCGCGCGGCGACCGGGTGGGGATTGCGATGCGCAACTGCCCGTCCTGGATCGTCTGCTATATGGGCGTGCTGATGGCGGGGGGCGTCGCCACGCTGCTCAACGGCTGGTGGCAGGGCAACGAACTGGCTGAGGGGATAGCCTCGACCGGCACGCGGCTGGTGCTTGCCGATCCGCTGCGCACCGAGCGGCTGGCCGCCCATGCCGACGCGCACGGGGCGAGCGTGATCCCGCTCGACGTCAACCAGCCGATCGGCGCGGCGATCGCGCCGCTGATCGAGGGCGGCATCAGGGGCGAATTGCCGCAGCTCAGCGGCGACGATCTGGCGACGATCCTGTTCACATCGGGATCGACCGGCCAGTGCAAGGGCGCCTATTCCGACCATCGCGGCGTGATCCAGGGGGCGTTCAACTATCTCGTCCAGACGCTCGCCATGCTCGACATCATGACGCAGGACGGGACGCCGCCGACGCTGCAGCCCGCGACCTTGCTCAACGTGCCGCTGTTTCATGTCACCGCCGAGGTGCCGGTTTTCCTCCAGAGCTTTGCGATGGGGCGCAAGCTGGTGCTGATGCCCAAATGGGACGCCGAAGAGGCGATGCGGCTGATGGAACAGGAAAAGGTGACCTATTTTGTCGGCGTGCCACTGATGAGCTATGAGATGCTGACCCATCCCAAGCGCGGCAATTATGACCTTTCGACGGTCGCGTCCTTCGCTGCGGGCGGCGCCCCCCGGCCGCCCGAGCATGTGAAGCGGCTGAATGATGAAATGGGCGGCGGCAAGCCGTTGCTGGGCTATGGCCTCACCGAAACCAACGCGGTCGGCTGCGGCAATGTGAACGAGAATTACCTTGCCAAGCCCGAAAGTACGGGGCCGGCGGCCAAGCCGCTCGTCGATCTCGCCATTCTCGACGATGACGGGCGCCCGGTGCCGCAGGGCATGCGCGGCGAGGTTTCGATCCGATCGATCTGCAATTTCCGCGGTTATTGGAAGAACGAGCCCGCGACGCGCGCGTGCATGACGGCGGACGGCTATTTCCGCACCGGCGATATCGGCTATCTCGACGCGGACGGCTATCTCTTCATCGTCGACCGCAAGAAGGACATCATCATCCGGGGCGGCGAGAATATTTCCTGCCAGGAAGTCGAAGCCGCCATCTATGCGCATCCCGATGTGGCCGAGGCGGCGGTGTTCGGGCTGGCCGATGCGCGCTTTGGCGAGGTGCCCGGCGCGGTGATCCACCTCCATGCCGGCCGGGTGCTGACCGACGATGGGCTGAAGGGCTTTCTGGGCGAGCGGCTGGCGGCGTTCAAATTGCCCTGCCGATACTGGTTCGTCGATGATCCGCTGCCTAGGCTGGGGACCGAAAAGATCGACAAGGTGTCCATTCGCGAGAAATACCGTTCCCTTGCCGCGTTGCAGGCGGTGGACTGAGCGAAAGCGCCTGCCTATCAGGGGGCCATGGCGAAAAACGAGAGCAGTCAGCGACGGGGGCAGGGGATCAGCCGCCGCCAGCTATTGGTGGGCGGCGGCATTGGTGCGGGGCTGGTCATCGGCTGGACGGTCTGGCCGCGCAGCTACCGGCCCGCGCTGGTCGTCGAGGCCGATGAAACGGTCTTCAACGCCTTTCTGAAGATCGCCGTCGACGGGCGCGTGACCATCGCCGTGCCGCAGGCCGAATTCGGGCAGGGCAGCTATACCGCGCTGCCCCAGATCCTGGCCGACGAACTGGGCGCGGACTGGCGGACGATTGCGGTGGAGGCCGCACCCGTCAGCCCGCTTTACGCCAACCGCGTGCTCGCGGGCGACTGGGCGGCGGACGATGCACCCGCATTTCTGCAGGGCGTGACGCGTTGGGCGGCGCAGGAATATGCGACGCGCGACACGCTGATGATTTCGGGCTTTTCCAGTTCGGTGCGTGCGTTCGAACAGCCGCTGCGCGAAGCGGGCGCGGGCGCGCGCGTGCTGTTGTGCAAGGCGGCGGCGCGGCGCTGGGAGGCGGACTGGCTCGCCTGCGACACCGCCGAGGGCTTTGTCGTGCGCGGCGAGGAAAAGATCCGTTTCGGCGAGCTGGTGGCCGAGGCGCCCGCCTTCAAGATCCCCGATCCGGTGCCGCTGCGCACCGGCGCGGAGAACCGGCTGACCGGGCAGAGCCTGCCCCGGCTCGACCTGCCCGCGAAGATCGACGGCTCTGCGCAGTTTGCCGGGGATATCCGCCTGCCCGACATGGTGTTCGCGGCGATCCGGCAGGCGCCGGCGGGCACGGGCCAGCTGCTCGATTTCGATCGCAAGGCGGCCGATGCGGTGCGCGGCGTGCTCGCGATCGTCGACACCCCCGCCTGGGTGGCGGCGGTGGCCAATAACTGGTGGGCCGCGAACACGGCGCTCGACAAGATGAAACCGCGCTTTGCGGTCGACGGCGCACGCCCGACGAGCCAGAGCATCGCCAAGGCGCTGGACGCCGCGCTGGCCGGGGACGGCGTGCGCGTGGCGGGCAAGGGTGATCTGGGCGCGGTCTATGCCAACCAGAGCGTCCATGTCGGCGCGTATAGCGCGGGGCTGGCCGCGCATGCGCCGATGGAAACCATGTCTGCCACCGCGCGGCTTCGCGGCGGGCGGCTCGAGCTGTGGATCGCGTCGCAAACCCCCGCGCTCGCGCGGCGGGCGGCGGCGGCGGCGCTCAACATCCGCGAAAGCGACGTCACGCTCCACCAGATGATGGGCGGCGGATCGTTCGGCCGCCGGCTGGAAAATGAGGCGGCGGCGCAGGTGGCGGTGCTCGCGGCGCGGATGAAGCGGCCGGTGCAGCTCAGCTGGTCGCGCGCGGAGGATATCATCCACGATCCGTTCCGCCCGCCCGCGCTGGCGCGGATGAGCGCCAAGCTGGGGCCGACCGGGCTGATCCAGGGCTGGCAGGCGCGGATCGCCTCTCCCCTGTCCACCCAGGCGCAGATGGAACGGATGTTCGCCGACAACCGCACGGGTGAGCATATCCTCACCCTGTTCGGCGGCGGCAGCGACAATGAAGTGGCGGGCGCGCTGCCCAGCTATGCGCTGCCGGCCTATGCGATCGATCACCACCCCGCCGATATCGGCGTGCCGACCGGTTATTGGCGCGGCGGGGCGCATGGCTACACCGCCTTTTTCACCGAAAGCTTCATCGACGAGCTGGCCCATGCCGCGAGTGTCGAGCCGCTGTCCTTTCGCATGCAGCTGCTGGGCAACAATGTCCGTCTGGCGCGCTGTTTGACGACGGTGGCGAGCATGGGCGGCTGGGAAGGCGGCGGGCCTGGCACGGGGCAGGGGCTGGCCTGTCATTCGATGGCGGGAAGCCATGTCGCGCTGATGGCCGAGGCGGGGATCGAGGGAGACCGGATACGCGTCTACCGGATCGCGGCGGTCGTCGATTGCGGCCGGGTGATCCATCCCGATCTGGTGAAGCAGCAGATCGAGGGCGGGATATGTTTCGGCGTCGCGGCGGCGCTGGGCGCGCCCATTGACATGCAGGGCGGCATGGCGGTGCCGCGCAACTTCGCGCAGCTCGCTTTTCCGAAGCTGGCGGACATGCCCGAAATCACGGTCCAGCTTATCCGCAGCCAGGCCGACCCCGGCGGGGTGAGCGAGATTGCATTGCCCCCCGTTGCCCCCGCCATCGCCAATGCGCTGTTCGCGGCGAATGGCCGCCGCCCGCGCAGCCTGCCCTTTTAGTTCCGGAACCTCCTGATGCCCAAGCCCCAAGACCATGTTGCGCTGCCCGCCTCAAGGATCGGCGTTCTCCTCGTCAACCTCGGGACACCCGACGCGCCCGAGCCCAAGGCGGTGCGGCGCTATCTGAAGCAGTTCCTGTCGGACCCGCGCGTGATCGAGATACCCGCGATCCTGTGGAAGCCGATCCTGCACGGGATCATCCTGCCGCTGCGCCCCAAGAAATCGGCGCATGCCTATGCACAGGTGTGGACCGACACGGGTTCGCCGCTGGCCGCGATCACCGCCGATCAGGCGGCGGCGCTGCGCGGTGCCTTTGGCCCCGACGTGATCGTCGATTATGCGATGCGCTACGGCAATCCATCGATCGGCGCGCGGATGGCGGCGCTGCGCGAGGCGGGGTGCGACCGCATCCTGTTCGCCCCGCTCTATCCGCAATATAGCGGCGCGACGACGGCGACCGCCAATGACGCGGTGTTCGAGACGCTGGGCGCGATGCGCTGGCAACCGGCGCTGCGCACGCTGCCGCCTTATTACGACGACCCCGCCTATATCGACGCGCTGCGCCAATCGGTGGAGCAGGGGGTGGCCGGCCTCGATTTCGTGCCCGATGAGATCGTCGCGAGCTTTCACGGCATGCCCGAACGCACGCTCCATCTGGGCGATCCCTATCATTGCCACTGCGTGAAGACCGCGCGGCTTTTGGGCGAGGCGCTCGGCCGGCCGCTCGAACTGGCCTTTCAGTCGCGTTTCGGCCGCGCCAAATGGCTGGAGCCGGCGACCGATGTCGTGCTGAAGGGCCTGCCCGCAAAGGGCGTACGCAAGGTGGCGGTGATCGCCCCCGGATTTTCGGCCGATTGCGTTGAGACGCTTGAGGAAATCGCGCTGCGCGGGCGCGAGGATTTCCTTGGCGCGGGCGGTACGCATTTTGCGTATCTGCGCTGCCTCAATGACAGTCCCGAAGGCGTCACAATGCTCAATCAAATTATCGGACGCGAACTTGCGGGATGGCAACGCTCCGCATAGCATCGATCTGTCATTCTTCAGGGAGACCATTTTATGACCAGAGTAGCGATCGTGACTGGTGGGACCCGTGGTATTGGTGAGGCCATCAGTCTCGCGCTCAAGAATATCGGAATGACAGTGGTCGCGAACTATGCCGGAAATGATGACCGGGCGCGGGAATTTACCGAGCGCACGGGCATTCGCGCCTATAAATGGGACGTTTCCGACTATGACGCCTGTCAGGACGGGGTGAGCCGTGTCGGTGCCGAGGTGGGCGATGTCGATGTGGTGGTCAACAATGCGGGCATCACGCGCGACGGCACGCTGCTCAAGATGAGCTATGACGACTGGAAGGCCGTGATCGACACCAATCTCGGCGGCTGTTTCAACATGGCCAAGGCGAGCTTTCCGGGGATGCGCGATCGCGGGTGGGGCCGCATCGTCAACATCGGATCGATCAACGGCCAGGCGGGCCAATATGGCCAGGTGAATTATGCCGCAGCGAAATCGGGCATCCATGGGTTCACCAAGGCGCTGGCGCAGGAGGGCGCGCGTTTCGGCGTGACCGTCAACGCGATCGCCCCCGGCTATATCGACACCGACATGGTGGCGGCGGTGCCGGCGGACGTGCTGACCAAGATCGTCGCGAAAATCCCCGTCGGCCGGCTGGGCCATGCCGAGGAAATTGCGCGCGGCGTGGCGTTCCTCTGCTCGGAAGACGCGGGCTTCGTCACCGGATCGACGCTGTCGATCAATGGTGGCCAGCACATGTACTAAGGATCGGTGTCGGCGCGGCCGGGGCTTGTGCCCCGCGCCGCGCCGCACGCGCTTTTCCCCGACATGACGACGCAGGACCCTATCTGGCGCGGACCGATCAAGCGATCGGTCACCATCGCCGGGCACCAGACATCGATAAGCCTTGAGCCGATTTTCTGGGAGGCGCTGCGCGCGCATGCCGAACGGCTCGACATTCCGGTGAACGCGCTCATCGCGCGGATCGATTCCGAACGCATCCTCGCCGACGAGCCGCCCAATCTGGGCAGCGCCATTCGCGTGTGGCTGTTCGCAAATCGTTGAACGGACAGGCTTCGGGCGCGCACCGGCAAGAATTCGTTACAGCTTTGGGGTGGACCCGGGGGACGCGGCTGACGCATATTCGGCCGCAATCCACCCCTTTGACGACGGAGCCGCCCTCGATGATCCGCCTTACCCTTTCCGTGGCCCTGATCGCCGCGATGGCCGCCTGTTCGGCCGCCGACAATTCGAACGCGCAAGGAAATGCCGTGCCTGCGATCACGGCGGTTGACCCCGTGCCCTTCGTTGCGACCGAGCAGGGCGTGTTCGTCGAACCCTGGGCGATGGCGTTTCTGCCCGGCGGCACGCAGCTGCTGGTGACCGAAAAGGCCGGCAAGCTGAAGCTGTTCACGCTGGGTGGGCAGACGGTGGAGGTGGCCGGCGTGCCCGCGGTTGCCTATGGCGGACAGGGCGGTCTGGGGGATATCGTCCTCCACCCGAAATTCGCCGAGAACGGCATGGTGTATCTGAGCTATGCTGAGCCGGGCGAGGGCGCGACACGCGGGGCCGCCGTGGCGCGCGCGCGGCTGGTGCAGGATGCCAAGGGCGCGCGGCTCGATGGGCTGAAGGTGATCTGGCGGCAGGTCCCCAAGCTGGACGGCGGCGGGCATTATGCGCACCGCATTGCCTTTGCCCCCGACGGCCATTTGTTCATCGCCTCGGGCGAGCGGCAGAATTTCGATCCGGCGCACGACATGAAGTCCAATCTGGGCAAGGTGGTGCGCCTCAACGACGATGGCTCGGTGCCCGCCGACAATCCCTTTGCGGCCGAAGGCGGGGTGACGGCGCAGATCTGGTCGCTCGGCCACCGCAATCCGCTGGGGCTGGCGTTCGATGCGACCGGCCAGCTCTGGGACGTCGAAATGGGCCCCAAGGGCGGCGACGAGCTCAACCGCGTCGAACCCCGCGCCAATTACGGCTATCCCATCGTGTCCAACGGCGATCATTATGATGGCAAGCCGATCCCCGACCACGACACCCGGCCCGAATTCGCCGCGCCTGTGATTTCGTGGACGCCGGTGATCTCGCCGTCGAGCCTCATTTTCTATTCGGGGGACATGTTCCCGGCATGGAAGGGCAGCGCCTTTATCGGCGGGCTTTCGTCCAAGGCGCTGGTGCGCATCGCGTTTGACGGCGTGTCGGCGCGCGAGGCCGAACGCTTTGACATGGGGCAGCGCATCCGCGCGGTGACGCAGGGGCCAGACGGCGCGCTCTGGCTGCTGGAAGACGGGCAGAAGGGCGCCACCGGGAGGCTGCTGAAGCTCACCCCCCGGGGCTGATCGCTTATTGAGCGGCGGTGGCCTGGCCGGGCTTGAGCAGCTCGAGCACGGCCGCCGTCATCCCGATCGTCCCCGTCGTCACCGACGGTTCGGGATCGATCCTGAACAGCGGCGAATGGTGCGAGGCGACGGGCGGACCGCCCGCCTTCGCCGCGTCGATCGCCGCCTTTGGCGTGCCGCCGACCGCGAAATAATAACCGCGCACGCCGGTATCGGGCTGGACGAAATAGGCGAAGTCCTCCGCCCCCATCGAATCCTGCTGATAGGGCATGAACGCATCGGCGCCGAGCGTTTCGACGAGCGTGGCGTTGAGCCGCTTGGCAAGGGCTGCGTCGTTGATCGTGGTGGGCGTGCCCTCGATCACCTTCACGCTCGGCAGGCGATCTTCGGCCACGCCGTGCGCGCGGGCGACATTCTTTGCCACGCGCTCGATCGCGGCAATCAGCTGCGCGCGGGTCGTCTCGTCATTGGCGCGGACGGTGATCTGCAGGTCGGCACGGTCCGAGATGATGTTGTGCTTCGAGCCCGAATGGAACGAGCCGACGGTGATCACCGCGGGCGAGAGCGGGCCAACCTCGCGGCTGACGATCGACTGGAGCCCGACGACGATCTGCGACGCGATATAGACCGGGTCCTTGCCCATATGCGGCGCGGCGCCGTGCGTGCCGACGCCGAATACCGTGAGATCGAGGCTGTCGGACGAGGAATATTGGATGCCGTCCGACGCGCTGACCATGCCGCTCGGCAATTGCGCGGCGACGTGGAAGGCGAGCGCGTAATCGGGCTTGGGAAAGCGGGTATAGAGCCCGTCGGCGATCATCGCCTTGGCGCCGCCCACGCGTTCCTCGGCGGGCTGGACGACGAAAAGCACGGTGCCCTTCCACCGGTCCTTCATCGCGGCGAGCCTGTTGGCGGTGCCCACCATCGACGTGATGTGCACGTCGTGGCCGCAGGCGTGCATCACCGGATAGTCGACGCCGTCGGCACCCGTCTGGCGGGCCTTGGAGGCGTTGGCGAGGCCTGAGCGTTCCTCGACCGGAAGCCCGTCCATATCGGCGCGGACGAGCACGACGGGGCCGTCGCCGTTGCGCATGATGCCGACGACGCCGGTGCCGCCCACGCGCTCGGTCACGGTGGCGCCGGCCTTGCGCAGTTCGGCCGCCATGCGCGCGGCGGTGCGGGTTTCCTGAAAGGAGAGTTCGGGATTGCGGTGAAATTCGTCGAACAGGCTGCCGAGCTGCGCCTTGTAATCCGCGCGGACGGCGGTCGCATAATCGGGTTCGGCCTGGGCGGGTGCGGCGAGCATGGCGGCCGCCGCAAGCAGGCAATAACGAAGACGCATATCCTTCATCCCCCTGAGATATATTGGTGATCAGGGGGGTGACTGTACCCGCACGCGCGCGCAGGTACAGCCGGTTTCATGCGCTTAAGATGGTTAGGCTTTTCAGGCGCCGCCGATGCGGAAGGCGCAGAGCTTGTTGCCTTCGGGATCGCGGAAATAGGCGGCGTAGAATGCCTGCGGGCCTTCATCGCCGCGCAGGCCGGGCTTGCCCTCGCACGATCCGCCCAGTTCGAGCGCCTTGCCGTACACCGCGTCCACCTGATCGCGGCTGTCGGCCTGAAGCGAGATCATCGTGCCATTGCCATAGGTGGCGGGCTGCTGGTTGTGCGGGTGCGTCACGGCGAGCGCGGGCTTGGTACCGAAATCGGTGCCGTACATGGTGTAGCCATTGGGCATGCGCATGATCTCAGCGGCGCCCATCAGGCCGAGCACCTGGCTGTAGAAAGTGCGGGCGGTTTCCAGATCATTGGCGCCGAGCGTGACATATCCGATCATTGTCTCTCCTTTGGACCTTCGAAAGTCTCTGATTCCGTGGGCGGTCGTTGCGCCCGCGACCGGCATCACCCATATTCACGGCCAATGGCAATCCATATTCGTACCACGCTCGACGAGCCCGAAACCGGACAGAGCTTTGTCCCGCACCGCCCCGAACGCCCCCCCAAGCTGGAGGGCGGGCGGCCGTTTCGTATCGTTTCGGATTACGAGCCTTCGGGCGACCAGCCGGGCGCGATCGCCGAACTGGTGGCGCAGGCGGCCGAGGGCGAGCGCGATCAGGTGCTGTTGGGGGTGACGGGTTCGGGCAAGACCTTCACCATGGCGCAGGTGATCGAGAAGCTGCAGCGCCCCGCGTTGGTGCTGGCGCCCAACAAGATCCTCGCTGCGCAGCTCTACGGCGAGTTCAAGAGCTTCTTTCCGGACAATGCGGTCGAATATTTCGTAAGCTATTACGATTATTACCAGCCCGAAGCCTATGTCGCGCGGTCGGACACCTATATCGAGAAGGAAAGCTCGATCAACGAGGCGATCGACCGGATGCGCCATTCGGCCACGCGCGCGCTGCTCGAGCGCGACGATGTGCTGATCGTGGCGAGCGTGTCGTGCCTCTATGGTATCGGTTCGGTCGAAACCTATTCGGCGATGATCTTCGATCTGCACAAGGGCCAGACGGTCGACCAGCGCGAGATCGTCCGCAAGCTGGTGGCGCTGCAGTATAAGCGCAACGAGGCGGCGTTCGTGCGCGGCAGCTTCCGCGTGCGCGGCGACAATCTGGAACTTTTCCCGTCGCACTATGAGGATACCGCCTGGCGGATCAGCTTTTTCGGCGACGAGATCGAGGAGATTATCGAGTTCGATCCGCTGACCGGCAAGAAGGTGGCGAGCCTCGATCATGTCCGCGTCTTTGCGAACAGCCACTATGTGACGCCGGGGCCGACGCTGAAACAGGCGATGGAGGCGATCAAGCTCGAACTGGCCGAGCGGCTGAAGGAGCTGGTGGGCGAG
The DNA here is from genome assembly GCF_033025475.1 of Sphingomonas sp. C3-2. Taxonomy (NCBI): domain Bacteria; kingdom Pseudomonadati; phylum Pseudomonadota; class Alphaproteobacteria; order Sphingomonadales; family Sphingomonadaceae; genus Sphingomonas; species Sphingomonas sp. C3-2. The sequence goes on along the minus strand of NZ_CP130322.1, from coordinate 1,302,020 downwards.
GGCAAGCTGTTGGAAGCGCAGCGGCTGGAGCAGCGGACCAATTTCGATCTTGAGATGATCGCGGCGACGGGGAGTTGCGCGGGGATCGAGAATTACAGCCGCTTCCTGACCGGGCGCCTGCCCGGCGAGCCGCCGCCGACCTTGTTCGAATATCTGCCCGAAAACGCGCTTTTGTTCGTCGATGAAAGCCATGTCACCATCGGCCAGATCAACGGCATGTCGCGCGGGGACCATCGTCGCAAGTTGACGCTCGCCGAATATGGCTTTCGCCTGCCGAGCGCGATCGACAACCGCCCGCTTCGCTTCAACGAGTGGGACGCGATGCGGCCCCAGTCGGTCTATGTCTCGGCCACGCCGGGCGGGTGGGAGATGGAGCAGACCGGCGGCGTGTTCACCGAACAGGTGATCCGCCCCACCGGGCTCATCGACCCGCCGGTCGAGGTGCGCCCGGTCGAGGATCAGGTGGACGACCTGATCAACGAGGTGCGCGAGACGACGGGCCGGGGCTATCGCACGCTGGTGACCACGCTCACCAAGCGGATGGCGGAGGACCTGACCGAATATCTGCACGAAGCGGGGCTGAAGGTCCGTTACATGCACTCGGACATCGAAACGCTGGAGCGTATCGAGCTGATCCGCGACTTGCGGCTGGGCGTCTATGACGTGCTGATCGGGATCAACCTGTTGCGCGAGGGGCTCGACATTCCCGAATGCGGGCTGGTCGCGATCCTCGACGCCGACAAGGAAGGGTTTCTGCGGTCCGAAACCTCGCTCATCCAGACGATCGGCCGCGCCGCGCGCAACGTCGACGGGCGCGTGATCCTGTATGCCGACCGGATCACGGGGTCGATGGAGCGCGCGATGCGCGAGACCGATCGCCGCCGCGACAAGCAACTCGCCTATAACGCGGAACACGGCATCACGCCGCAGACGGTGCGCAAGCATATCGGTGACATCATCGCGCATGTCGCGTCGCAGGATCAGGTGACCGTGCCGATCGACGACGACAAGCAGCACATGGTGGGCCATAATCTGCGCGCCTATATCGAGGAACTCGAAGCCAGGATGCGCAAGGCCGCCGCCGATCTCGAATTCGAGGAAGCGGGACGGCTGCGCGACGAGATCCGCGCGCTCGAACGCGAGGAACTGGGATTGCCCGATACCGAGCACAAGGCGCCGAGCATGGGCCGGTCGAACGAGGGCAAGCCGGGGACGCGCAAGACGCGCTTCGGCAAGTCGCAGAAGTTCAAGAGCAGCCGGTCGCGATAGAGCGGGCGACGGACCGTGCCGCACGGGCGGGCGGCCATGCTTGTGCATGGCGAGCCAATCCCTATGCTGCGCGCCGTCAAAGACAGGCACTGGGCAAGGGGGTTTGATGCGTCGTTCGATCGTGGTTCCGCTATTGGGTTTGCTGTTGCTGCCGGCCGCCTGTGTGTCGCCGAAGGTGGCCGAGCCCGCAGCCCGGCCGCCCGCCGCCACGGAGCCCCCGGTGGCGGCCGTTGCACCCCCCGCCGGCTGGCAGGACCGCGCGTTGACGCCGGGCGACTGGCGCTACCGCGCGCAGCCCGATGTGACGGTGGCGACCTATGGTCTGCTCAACCAGCCCGCCGCGCTCAGCGTGCGTTGCGACCGGCCTGCACGCCGCGTGGTGATCGCGCGGCCGGGGGTATTGGACGCGGGCAAGGCGGCGACGATGACGCTGCGCGGCACCGAGGGCGCGGGCAGCTATCCGGTCAGCAATATCGGCGATGTTCCGCCGCAGGTGGGGGCGTCGTTGAGCGCGGTCGATCCGCTGCTCGACAAGTTGGCCTTTAGCCGTGGGCGCATCCTCGTCCAGATCGATGGGGCACAAGATATTGTGGTGCCCAGCTGGGCCGAATTCGCACGGGTTGTGGAAGACTGTCGCGGCTGATGTCTTGGGGCGAGCCTGTGATGATTGCTCCGAAAAAATGATAATACAAGTCTTGTTCGCATCTGCGGAATGATTCACACATAGGGTGCCCGCAAGGCACAGGCTTTAACAAGCGAAAGGAGGTGATCCGATGTCTCATGGTTCAGCAATGAGGTCGGTTCAGTCCGTTCGGAAGACGCGCCGCTAATTTGCGAGTGAAATCAGGCTCCAGAGCCGATTGAACTTCCCAGATCAAAGCGCGATTTTGGTCTTCCGGGCTGGAACTTCCGGCCGCTGACCATGTCAAGGGGTTGCCGGGCGCATGCCCGGCAGCCTCTTTTCATTTCTGGTCGATTTCGCCCGACAGAATTTCGGCGCGGATGCGGATGACGCGGGTGGCGACGCGCGTTTCGACGAGGAACAGCACCAGCCCGATCATCAAGAGCACCATCGCGACGATGAACGAGACCGTCACCATCGTGCCGATTTCGAGATGGATGAGGTCGGCGACGAACAAGAGCACGACGACGAGCGACACCGCCACCGCGCTGGCGACGATCAGGAAGATCGAGAAATTGATCACCTTGATCCGCCAGTCGAGCAGGCGCAGTTCGCGGATATCGCGTTGCCGGGCATCGGGCCCGCTCAGCGGAATACGATCCTCGAGGACGCGGCTGCGATCAATCACCCGGGCAAGCCGCGTCGCCAGCAGGTTGAGGATGGCACCGATCCCGGTGAGCAGGAAAACCGGCGCCACCGAAAGCTGGATGGCCTGCGCGATCGTCGATACGGCGGGGTTGAGTTCCATGCCCCCTGCATGACGCGGGGGGCGGCGGTGGGTCAAGCCTTGCGGGGGTTTTGGACGCTTTAAAACAACGGCTTTCGCTTGCGTTGGACGATGCAGCGATTAGAAGCCCGAAGATGGACAGCATTCTCATCCGCGGCGGCAAGCCCCTTTCCGGCAAACTCCCCATTTCCGGTGCCAAGAACTCGGCACTGACGTTGATGCCGTGCGCGCTGCTGACGGACGAACCGCTGACGCTGCGCAACCTGCCGCGGCTCGCGGACGTCGATGGTTTTGGCCATCTGCTCAACCAGCTTGGCACCTCGACCATGGTCGAGGGTGCGCGCCCCGAAGATTTTGGTCGGGTGATGACGATGCGCGCGGCGCGGCTCACCTCCACCGAAGCGCCCTATGACATCGTCCGCAAGATGCGCGCGTCGATCCTGGTGCTGGGTCCGCTGCTTGCGCGTGCGGGCGAGGCGACCGTGTCGCTGCCCGGCGGCTGCGCCATCGGCAACCGCCCGATCGACCTGCACCTGAAGGCGCTGGAGGCGATGGGCGCCGAGATCGAACTGGCGGCGGGCTATGTGAAGGCCACCGCACCCGGCGGACGCCTGCCTGGCGGCAGCTATGTCTTCCCCGTCGTCTCGGTCGGCGCGACCGAGAACGCGCTGATGGCCGCGGTTCTCGCCAAGGGCACGACCCGGCTGGAGAACGCCGCGCGCGAACCAGAGATTGTCGACCTGTGCAACTGCCTCGTCGCCATGGGCGCGCGGATCGAGGGCATCGGCAGCGAGACGCTCGAGATCGAGGGCGTCGACCGTCTCCACGGCGCAACCTATCAGGTGATGGCCGACCGGATCGAGGCGGGCAGCTATGCCTGCGCGGTGGCGATCACGGGCGGTTCGCTCGAACTGGTGGGCGCGAATGCCGCCGATATGGGCGCCACGCTCGCCGCGCTGCGCGATGCGGGCGTTGCGATCGAGGAAAAACGCAATTCGATCGTGGTGACCGCGCCCGACCGTCTGGGTCCGCTGACGCTGTCGACCGCGCCGTTCCCTGGTTTCGCCACCGACATGCAGGCGCAGTTCATGGCGATGCTGACGCTGGCCGACGGCGCGAGCCTGTTGACCGAGACGATCTTTGAAAACCGCTATATGCACGTGCCCGAATTGGCGCGCATGGGCGCGGATATCGAGGTGCGCGGGCGTTCGGCGGTGGTGCGCGGTGTGCGCCAGCTCAACGGTGCGCCGGTGATGGCAACCGATCTGCGTGCGTCGATGAGCCTGATCATCGCCGGGCTCGCCGCACAGGGCGAAACCCGCGTCAGCCGCATCTATCACCTCGATCGCGGCTATGAGCGGCTGGAAGAAAAGCTGCAGGCGGTGGGCGCCGATATCGAGCGGATCAGCGTCGGCTGATCGGAGCGCTCAAGCCCAAAGCTCAAACAAATGGATGGCGAGGCCGACCAGCCCGCCAACCAGTGTGCCGTTGACGCGGATATATTGCAGATCGCGGCCGACGGCGTTTTCGAGGCGGCCGGTGACGGTGTCGACATCCCAGCCCCGGATCGTATCCGACACGAGACGGACCAGCCCGTCGCCATAGCTGGCGGTGGCGCCCACGGTGGCGCGCCGCGCAAAGCGGTTGATCGTCTCGCGCAGCCGCTCGTCCTGCTGGAGCGTGAGGCCAAGCTGCTTCACCGCCTCGCCCAGCTTGCCGGCCAGCGCCGCATTGGGATCGCGCGCGGCGCGCAGCAGCCCGCTGCGCGCTTCTTCCCACAGCCCGTCCATCCAGCGCTGCATCGCGGGGTTGTCGACGATCTCCTGCTTCCAGCGCGCGACGCGGGCCTGCATCTCGGGATCGTTCTGGAGATCGAAGGCGAGGTTTGACAGCGCGGTTTCGGCGCGGACGCGCAGCGGGTGATCGGGATCGTCGGCCATGTCGAAGAGCAGCTTCTGAAGCCCGCTGATGATCGCATTGGCGACCTTTTCATCAAGCCCGGTCCAGCGCAGGATCGCATTGGCGCGTTCATGGACGATCTCGCGGATCAGATGTTCGTTGGCGGCGAGCGTCTCGGCACACCAGCCGATGACCGAATCAAGGAGGGGGATATGCCGCCCCTCGCGCAGCGCGGCTTCGAGCGACTGGCCGAACAGGGGCGAGATATCGAGCGTGCGCAGCCGCGAGGCGATCGCCTGCTTGACCATCCCGCCCAGCCGTTCCTGATCGAGCGCGTCGAGCAGATCGGCGAAGAGGCGCGAGGCGCCGAGGCGCAGGCGGCCTTCGCCACTGGTATCCGGATTGCTGAGGAAGCGGCCGGCGGCGGCGGCGACATCCACCCGGTACATGCGCCGCGCGACGACCGAGGGGGTGAGGAAATTGTCCTTGAGGAACAGCGCGAGCGTGTCGCCGATCCGGTCCTTGTTGCGCGGGATGATCGCGGTGTGGGGGATGGGCAGGCCAAGCGGGTGGCGGAAGAGCGCGGTGACCGCGAACCAGTCGGCCAGCCCGCCCACCATCGCTGCCTCGGCAAAGGCCTTTACGAAGCCCCAGCCGGGGTGCAGCGGCTCAAGATAGCGCGCGGTGAAGAAGATCGCCGCCATGAGGACCAGCAACCCGGTGGCGACGGCGCGCATGCGCGCCGCGCCATTGGTGACTGGTGCCAGCTTTGCGATCCCCGTGTGCGCGAACAACCCCATCTTCCTAGAACGGACCGGTGGCGGAATGGTTCACTCCGCCGGTGCCGGATGCGGCTTGTCGTCCCCGGGCTTGAAGGTGAGCAGCCGCTTGCTGAGGTGGGGGCCAAGCCATTTTTCAAGGTCGATCGCAAGGCTGAACGCCGCGGGAACGATGATCAGCGTGAGCAGCGTCGACAGGATCAGCCCGCCGATCACGGTGATGCCCATCGGTGCACGCCATGCCCCGTCGCCCGAAAGCGACAGCGCGGTCGGCACCATGCCCGCCGCCATCGCGACCGTGGTCATCACGATCGGCTGCGCGCGCTTGTGCCCGGCATCGATGATCGCCTCCATCTTGTCGACGCCCTTCTCGATTTCCTCGAGCGCGAAGTCGACGACGAGGATCGAGTTCTTGGCGACGATGCCCAGCAGCATCAATATGCCGATGAACACGGGCATCGAGAGCGGGTTGCCCGTCAGGTGCAGCGCGAGCGCGCCGCCCAGCGGGGCGAGCAGCAGCGAGCCCATGTTCACGAAGGGCGGCATGATCCGCTTGTAGAGCAGCACGAGCACGCCGAAGACGAGGAGCACGCCCGAGATCACCGCGATGGCGAAATTGGTGAGCATTTCTGCCTGCAGCTTGCTGTCGCCGATCTGGAGACGGCGAATGCCTTGGGGCAGGTTCTTGAGCGTCGGCAGCGCATCGATCTTGGCCGTGGCCTGCGAGGTGACGATGCCGGGGGCAAGGTCTGCGCCGAGAACGACGCGGCGGACCTGGTTGTGGCGGCGGATCACCGTGGGGCCAGCACCGAAGCGGATATCGGCGACGACCTTTAGCGGCACCGAACCCCCCGAGGTGGTTTGAACCGGAAGATTCTCGATCGTCGACAGCGACTTGCGCGAATCCTGGTTGAGCGCGACGCGGATCGGGATTTGGCGATCGGACAACGAGAATTTGGCGCTGTTCTGATCGATCTCACCCAATGTCGCGATGCGGATTGCGTGGCTGAGCGACGCGGTCGTCACGCCGAGATCGGCGGCGAGGTCGAGGCGCGGTTCGATCGTGATTTCGGGGCGCTGGAGGTCGCCGGTAAGGCGCGGCCCGCGAATTTCGGGAATGCCGTTCATCTCGTCGACGATCTTCTGCGCGGTCTCGTTGAGCAGCACCGGATCGTCGCCGCCGAGCATGATGATGATATCACGCCCGAAGCCGCCGCCCGACTGGGACTGGAAGTTGACGCGCGCATCGGCGATGCCCAGCAGCTTGGGCGTGAGTTCGCGTTCCCAATCGATGCTGCTCATCTTCCGGTCTTTTTTCAGCGTGATGTAGATGCTGGCCGCGGTTGGGCGGATATCCGCATAGGCGGCCTCCACCACTGGCGACTTGTTCAGGATGTCGGTCACCTGATCGGTCACCGCCTTGGTCTGCGCCAGCGTGGAGCCCGGAACCATTTCAACCTGCACCTGGCTGTAATCGGTGTTGATCGTCGGGTTGAACGTCATCGGCAGTGTGGCGAAGGCGATGATGGTCGCGACAAAGGCGGCCACGCCGAGCAGCATCGTCTTCCAGCGGTGGATGAGCGACCAGCGCAGGATGATCATATATTTGTCCATCAGCCGGCTTTCGCCGTGCTTGGCCTGGCCATGGGCCTTGAGGAAATAGGCGGCGATCAGCGGCGTCACCATGCGCGCGACGGCAAGGCTCATCAGCACCGCGACCACGACCGTAAGGCCGAACTGCTTGAAGAACTGGCCCGACATGCCGGGCATCAGGCCCACGGGCAGGAACACCGCGACGATCGACATGGTGGTGGCGAGCACCGCGAGGCCGATCTCGTCGGCCGCGTCGATCGCGGCCTGATAGGCGGATTTGCCCATGCGCATGTGCCGGACGATATTCTCGATCTCCACGATCGCATCGTCGACAAGCACGCCGGCGACAAGGCTGAGCGCGAGCAGGCTGACGAAGTTGAGCGTGAAGCCCATCATGTCCATGAACCAGAAGGCCGGGATCGCGGACAGCGGGATGGCGAGCGCCGAGATGACGGTGGCGCGCCAGTCGCGCAGGAAGAGGAAGACGACGATGACGGCGAGGACGGCGCCCTCGATCATCGCGGCCATCGCCGAATGATACTGGTCCTTGGTATAGTCGACGCTGGTGAACAGCTGCTTGAACTTTACCTTCGGATTTTCCTTGCTCAGCTCGTCGAGCGCCTTTTGCACCTCGTCATAGACGGTGACGTCGGAGGCACCCTTCGACTTTTCGACGCTGAAGCTGGTGACCTGACGGCCGTTCATTTCAGACATCGACCGCTGTTCGGCGAACAGGTCGCGCACCTCGGCGATATCGGCGAGCTTCACCGTGCGGCCGCCGCCGACCGAGATCTGCGTCTGGCCGAGCTCATAGGCGTTGCGTGCATTGCCGAGCACGCGCACCGATTGTTCGGAGCCCGCGATTTCGGCGCGGCCGCCCGCGGCGTTGAGGTTCACCTGACGCAGCTGGGCGTTCACCTCGGTGGCGGTAATGCCTTGTGCCTGCATCTTGGCGGGATCGAGGATGATGCGGATTTCGCGGCTGACGCCGCCGCCGCGGTTGACTGCGGCCATGCCCTCGATCGAGAGCAGCCGCTTGGCCACCGTATTGTCGACAAACCAGCTCAGTTCCTCGAGCGTCATGTCGACGGCCTCGGCCGAGATATAGGCGATCGGGCCGCCATCGACGTCGATGCGCAGCACCTGGGGTTCGAGAATGCCTTCGGGCAGGTCGCTGCGGATCTGCGCGACGGCGTTGCGCACGTCGTTGAGCGCGCGGTCGACCGGCGTGCCGATGTCGAACTGCACCATGCTCGAGGACATACCCTCCTCGACATAGGAGGTGATCTCGTCGACGCCGTTGACGCCGCGCACGGCGGCCTCGACGCGCTGGGTGACCTGGGTTTCAAGCTCGGAGGGCGCGGCGCCCGGCTGGTTCACGACAACGCGCACCGCCGGAAAGCTGATGTCCGGATTGTTGGTGATGTCCATCCGGTTGAAGCTGATCAGGCCAGCCAGGGTGATCGCCAGAAAGATGACGAGCGGCGGGACCGGGTTCCGAATGGACCAGGCCGAGATGTTGCGGAAGCTCATGGCAGTCCTCTCCAGACCCGTTATTTCTGCTTCTTGGCGAGAACCGGCTTGATCTTTTCGCCGGGGTTCAGGAAGGCGCCGGCCGACAGCACGATGCGTTCATTGCCCGAAATGCCGCTGAGCACCGAGACGCCGGCATCGGCCACCTGGCCCACCTGAACATCGCGCCGGACGACCTTGTCGCCCGCGTCGACGACATAGACATAGTTGATCTTGCCGTCGCTCAGCACCGCCGATTCGGGCAGGAGCGGGGCGACCGCGGTGCCGCTGACGATGTTGACCGAGGCAAAGCCGCCGGGGCGCAACGCCTTGTCATATCCCAGCAGGATGCGGGCGACGCCCTGACGACTGGTGGGGTTCACGACGGGCGAGATCTGCCAGATCTTGCCGGGGAAGGTGAGGTTGGTGCCCACCGGCGTGACATTGGCGGTTCCGCCGACGCGGATATTCTGGAGATCGGATTCGGCCACCTCGGCGCGCAGTTCCATTTCACCGCCCAGCGCGAGGCGGAACAGCACGCCGCTGCCGCCGCTCACCACCTGGCCGGGTTCGACATCGCGGGTGAGGACAAGGCCGGCCTCGGGCGCGCGGATATCGAGCCGCCCGGTGCGTGCACGCGCCTCGGCGAGCGAGGCCTCGGCCACGCGGACGCGGGCATCGGCGGAATCGCGCGTTGCGGCCTTGCGGTCGATATCGGCCTTGGAGACGAAGCCGCGCGCGACCAGCGCCTGCGCGCGGTCAAGTTCGGCCTGGGCCAGCCGCGCATCGGCGCGCGCGACGTTGATCTGCGCGGAAAGCTGTTGGAGTTGCTGCGTCTGGACCGAGCGTTCGACGGTGGCGAGAACCTGGCCCTTGCGGACCCAGGCGCCGGGTTCGACGAGCACGTTCGTCACCATGCCGCCTTCGCCGACCGAACCGACGGGCATTTCGCGGCGCGCAGCGAGCGAGCCGGTGGCCGAGACGATGCGCGAGATTTCCTGTGTGCCGGGGACCATCACGGTGACGACGGGCATCGACTTGTCGGCGCTGGCGGCGGCGCTGCCCGCGGCCTTTTCATCCCCACCACTGAAGAAATAGCCGGCGGTGCCGATGATCGCGGCGCAGCCGAGCGCAGCGGCAATGACGGTGCGGCGCCGTTTGCGGCGCGCATCCTCGTCTGAAAGCGCGCCCACAGCCTCGCCATTTTCAGAAAAACGCGATTCGTAATTCATCATTGCCTGCTTTCAGTCTCGAAGCGTTCCCACATTTGCGACGAGTGTATTACATCAACAAGTCACTTCCCTCAAGCGGGACTTTCGCAAGGCAATGCTTCCTGCGCGCTGGCGACAGTGAAAGCAAGTAGTATTCAGGACGAAGCGCATGCTTTGCAGGTGAAAATGTAATGGCGCTTGCATTGGCGCGGCGTCGCCGGAATGGTGGGCGAAAGATTGAATCGAGCGCTGAGGAGTAACATGGCCGATATCTTCTGGTGGATTGTCATTGGCTTCGTCGCCGGCGCGGTGGGCAAGCTGATCATGCCGGGCAAGGACCCCGGTGGATGCGTGGTGACGATCTTGATCGGCATCGCGGGCGCGCTCCTGACCGGCTATGTCGGTCAGATCATCGGCTTCTATGAACCGGGCGAAGATACCGGTTTCATCGGCGCCACGCTGGGTGCGGTAATATTGCTGATGCTCTACCGCGTAATGCTCAAGCTGCGGAGCAATTGACGAGCGGGCGCTTTATTCAGGAACCGTGCAGATTTTTCGCGTAATTATTGCGCCATCGGGCCGATCTGGTCCGCTCGACACGAGCAAGGAGTGGTGTTTTATGAGCAAGTCGCTTTGGGCACTTGCAGGCGCGGCGATGGTGGCGGTTCCGGCGGCGGTGGCCGCGCAGTCCGTGCCCGCCGATATGGTTGCGCTGAAGGGAACGCGCCTCGACGTGGCGGCGACGGGCACCACCAAGCGCGTGCCCGATGTGGCGGTGATCAGCGCGGGCGTGGTGACGCAGGCCAAGGACGCCGCCACCGCGATGCGCGACAATGCCGCGCGCATGACGGGCGTGGTCGCCGCGCTCAAAAAGGCGGGTGTCGCTGACCGCGACATCATGACGAGCACCATCCGGCTCGAGCCGCAGTATAAATATGCCGAGAATACGCCGCCGACGATCACTGGGTATCAGGCGCATAATTCGGTGAGCATCCGCTTCCGCGACGTCGCGGCGAGCGGCAAGATCCTCGACACGCTGGTGGCGCAGGGCGCGAACCAGATCAACGGGCCGAACCTGCAGATCGACAAGCCCGAGGCGGCCGAGGACGAGGCGCGGGTGGACGCGATCCGCAAGGCGCGTGCGCGCGCCGATCTTTATGCGGGCGCGGCCGGGCTGAAGGTGAAGCGCATCCTCTCCATCTCGGAATCGGGTGGCTACAACCCGGCGCCGCCAATGCCCTATATGATGGCGGCGCGTTCCGCGAAGGTCGAGGTGGCGGATACCGCGATCGAGCCGGGCGAACAGGCGGTCAACGTCACGGTGAACGTCTCGTTCGAGCTTGAATAAGCGCGAACCGATAGACATGAAAAAGGGCCGCGCAGCACATGCCGCGCGGCCCTTTTTTTGTGGCTGGGCTCAGCGTACCGAGCCGCGCCGGATGAGGTTGACGATGCCGAGCAGCACGATCGCGCCGACAAAGGAGGCGAGCAGCGAGGTGACATTGAGGCCTTCGCCGATCGAGCCGCCCGAAACGACGAGGCCCGCGAGGAACGCGCCGACGATGCCGACGATGACGTTGAGGAAAATGCCTTGCTGTGCGTCGGTGCGCATGACGATGCTGGCCAGCCAGCCGATGACGCCACCGATGATGAGATAGAGAATAAAGCCCATTGCCGTGCCCTCCTGCTATCGCGGCCCTTTTGTACGCCGCCAATGGAGGGAAATACGGACGGTCGGGATATTTGTTCCATGACCGTCACGTCATGTCTGTTCTTTGCAAAGTTTTGAAAATGCAGCGCGCGGCCCATCGTGGCGGGCCGCGCCGGCTGCGGGTCAGAAGGTCTGGCGTTCGTAGAGCGATTTGTAATGCTGGATGCGCGTGACGCGCAGCCCGGGCATGCCCGAACGATCGACCGCGCGTTGCCAGCCGGCGAATTCTTCCGGGGTCAGGCCATAGCGGATGCACGCTTCCTCGATCGACAACAGGCCGCCATTGACGGCTGCGACGACCTCTGCCTTGCGCCGGACGACCCAGCGGGTGGTGGTCGGCGGCGGCAGCGTGTCGATCGTCAGCGGTTCGCCGAGCGGACCGATCACCTGTGCGGGGCGAATCTTCTGATTTTCGATCATTCCTACCTCAAGTTCGGGGCGTTGGTTCGGGGTTGGGGCCCCCTCGTAAATTTGTTGAGGCTCAGCCTAATCAATGAGGGTTGATAGAAAACTAATATCCCTCAAAAAATTTCGCTCAGTCGAGCGGCGGTTCGCGCAGCGACCGCGCCACGGAGGCGTCGAAGCTGCCCTTTTCGCGCGCGTTCATCATGAGCAGATCGGCATCGACGATATCGTTGCCGCGCCCGAGCATCATCTGATGGCGCGCGGTGGTGCTGGCGGATTGTTGCGCCGACAGGCCGGCGACAAGCGCGGCGAAACTGTCGGTGGCGCGGTATGGTTCGAATGGCGGTGGCGTGGTTTTCATGCTCGACTCAAACGCTGTGGCGACGCCCCAGAACTAGGCGGGAAATGCTGAAGCCTTTGTAAATGTGGGTGGGGATTCATCCCGCTTTTCAGCCGCTTCACCTCAGTGCTTTGCGTCGTCGGGCAAAGCAGGCTAAAGGCACGCGCGCAATGGCTCCCGAATTCCAGCTTCAAGCTCCGCTCAACGCCCGTCGTATCGTCGTCGCCATGTCTGGCGGGGTCGACAGTTCGGTGGTGGCCGCGCTCGCCGCGCGCACCGGTGCCGAGACGATCGGCGTCACGCTTCAGCTATACGATCACGGTGCCGCCGTCGGCCGGACGGGGAGCTGCTGCGCGGGGCAGGATATTCGCGATGCGCGCGCGGTGGCCGACAAGCTGGGCATCGCCCATTATGTCTTTGATCACGAAAGCAGCTTTCGAACCTCGGTGATCGACGATTTCGCCAATGAATATATGGCGGGGCGCACACCAATTCCCTGCGTCAAATGCAATATGGGCGTGAAGTTCACCGATCTGTTCCGGCTGGCCAAGGATCTGGGCGCCGATTGCCTGGCGACGGGCCATTATGTCCGCCGCGTCGAAGGGGCCGCGGGGGCCGAACTGCACCGCGCCGCCGACCCCGCGCGCGACCAGAGCTATTTCCTGTTCGCGACCACGCAGGATCAGCTGGACTATCTTCGTTTCCCGCTGGGCGGCATGCCCAAGCCGCAGGTGCGCGAGATCGCGGCCGAGCTGGGCCTGGGCGTCGCGCTGAAGCCCGACAGCCAGGACATTTGCTTCGTGCCTGATGGCGATTATGCCAAGGTGGTGCGCAAGGTGCGCCCCGATGCCGATACGGCGGGTGAGATCGTCGATCTGGCGGGCAATGTGCTGGGCATGCACAAGGGGTTCATCCACTTCACCGTCGGCCAGCGCCGGGGGCTTGAGATCGGCGGGCAGGCCGAGCCGCTCTATGTGATCCGGCTCGATGCGCCGAGCCGGCGCGTGATCGTCGGCCCGCGCCGTGCGCTCGCGGTTGCCTCGGCCCGGATTTCGGGGCTGAACTGGATCGGCGGCGATCATCAGGGGCCGCTCACCGCCAAGGTGCGCTCGCTCGCCAAGCCCGTGCCCGCGCGGCTGGACGGCGACCGGGTGGTCTTCGACGCGCCCGAATATGGCGTGGCGCCGGGGCAGGCGGCCGTATTCTATGCCGGCGACCGCGTTCTGGGCGGTGGCTGGATCGAGGAAACACAGGCGGCCGAGCTGATCGCTGCCGCCTGACGCCCCGCCGGCAAAGACCGGCAGGGCGCGTTGCAGGCTTTTACCCTACGCCTCTTTACCCCAGCGCCTTGTTTAGCAGGCGGGCGAGGCGCGCGCCGCCGCGTTCGATCTGCTGGCGAATGGGCGGCACCAGCGTTTCGATCGTCGGGTTGGAAAGCGTCACCGGGCCCTCGGGCTTGGGCGCGCAGGCATCGCCGCCAAGCGCGGTGGCATAGGCCGCGTCCCGGCTGACCGCCCAGTTTTCCCGGCTCCAATCCTCGACGCTGCCCGCGGCAAGCGCCTTCAGTTGCGCGGGGGTGTAGCGGCGCACCAGCGCGGGCGGGGTGGAGATGGCGCGTTCGGCCAGATAGCCATCCCAGACGCTGTGCAGGTTCATCCGGCGGGTATACGCGTCGCCATAAGCTGTTTTCACATCGTTGCCGCCGCGATCCGCGCGGTCGCCCGCATGGAGCGGCATGTGCAGATCGCCGACGAAATGGATGAGATAGGCGAGCGCCGCGACGCGTTCGGCCATGGGCGTGCGCCGATCGGCGAGCCGCTTTTCCTGCTGCGTGATCTGTGCCGAGACGCAATTGCCGTCGGCACAGGCCGCCGTCAGGTCGAACGGCTGGCAGACATCGACATTCTGGTAATGCCAGGGACCGGTGTGCCGAAATTTTTGGCCGAGCGCCTTGATGCAATCGGGCCAGGTGCTCGCCTGGCGCACATTGCTGACCGGGCATTCGGGCGTGCCCAGCCGCGCGCCCTGCCGCAACAGCGCATCCATCGCCGCGCGCGTTTTGGGCGTGACGTTGCGATAGGCGATCTCGGCCACGGTTTCATGGCCATAATCCCACCAGGCATGCGCGGGGGAGGCGGTCAGCAGCAGGGCTGCGACCGCCAGAAACGCAGGTTTGAACATGGATTTTCGCGCCGTCTTTAGTCTTCGTCGCCGTAGATCGCGACCTTGCGCGTGCCGTCGCTCGTCGCCTTGCCGCGGTACATGCCCGGGGTGTTGAACGACCAGTCGGCATTGCCGCCGGGGCCGGTGACGATCACGCCGCCGGTGCCGCCCAGCGTGCCAAGCTCGGCAATCACCGCATCGGCCGCCTGTTTCGGGGTTTCGCCCGTCATGCGGATTCGCGCGCAGATTTCATGCGCCACGCCGATGCGGATGAAATATTCGCCAGCACCGGTGGCCGAGATCGCGCAGGCGCGGTCGTCGGCATAGGTGCCGGCACCGATGATCGGCGAATCGCCGATCCGGCCCCAGCGCTTACCGGTAAGCCCGCCCGTCGAGGTGGCGGCGGCGACATGGCCCTTGGCATCGACCGCAACCGCGCCGACCGTGCCGTATTTCAGGTCGACATCGTACCAGCCGACCTTTTTCGCCTTCATCTCGTCGAGCTGGCGCTTGCGCTCGGGGGTAGCGAACCAGCTGGGATCGGCCTGTTCGAGATGCTGTTCGACCGAGAACTGATCGGCGCCTTCGCCGCTCAGGAAGACGTGCGGGCTGTCTTCCATCACCTTGCGCGCCAGGCTGACCGGGTTCTTGGTGCGGGTGACTCGGGCGACCGCGCCGGCCGCGCGGGTGCGTCCGTCCATGATCGCGGCGTCGAGCTCGTTCTTGCCTTCATAGGTGAAGACCGCGCCGCGCCCGGCGTTGAAATTGGGATCGTTTTCCAGAACCTTGACCGCGGCCTCGACCGCATCGAGCGACGATCCGCCCGAAGCCAGTACGCCGGACCCGGCGTCGAGCGCCTGCGCCAGCGCGGCGCGGACCTCGCGGTCCTGCTGAGGGGTGATGCGATCGCGTTCGAGAACGCCGGCGCCGCCATGGATGACGAGCGTCCATTTGGGAGCCTCGGCAGCGGCCGAGGCGGGTGTTGCTGACATCAACAATACTCCGAGGAGAAGCTTCATGCGCACGGGAGTGTCTCCCATTGGTTTGATTGCCTTCCGCTTTAGCAGAATGCGCCCTCGTCTCAACAGCCGCTATCGGCGGGCGGCGGTACGCGCTATAAGCGCCGGCGAACCGAATAATCGCAGAGTAGTTTGAATAATGTCCGTTCGTCCCTGGCGCGACATCGCGCGGCGCAAGTCCCGGCAGATCATGGTTGGCAATGTTCCCGTTGGCGGCGATGCGCCGATCAGCGTGCAGACCATGACCAACACGCTGACATCCGATGCCAAGGCGACGATCGATCAGATACGGCGCTGCGAGGACGCGGGCGTCGACATCATCCGCGTCTCGTGCCCCGACGAGGAATCGACCGCCGCGCTGAAGCAGATCGTGCGCGCGGCGAAGGTGCCGATCGTCGCCGACATCCATTTCCACTATAAGCGCGCGCTGGAAGCCGCCGATGCGGGGGCGGCGTGCCTGCGCATCAACCCCGGCAATATCGGCTCGGAAGCGCGCGTGAAGGAAGTGGTGGACGCGGCCAAGGCCAATGGCTGCGCGATCCGCATCGGCGTCAATGCCGGCAGCCTCGAGAAGGACCTGCTCGAAAAATATGGCGAGCCGTGCCCCGAGGCGCTGGTCGAAAGCGCGCTCGATCATATCAAGCTGCTGCAGGATCAGGATTTCCACGACTACAAGGTCGCGGTGAAGGCGTCGGACGTCTTCCTTGCGGTGTCGGCCTATATGGGGCTGGCGGAAGCGGTGGATTGTCCGCTGCACCTGGGCATCACCGAGGCGGGCGGGCTGATCGGCGGCACGGTGAAATCCGCTATCGGCATCGGCAACCTGCTCTGGGCGGGGATTGGCGACACGATCCGCGTCTCGCTCTCGGCCGAGCCCGAAGAGGAAGTGCGCGTCGGTTACGAGATCCTGAAATCGCTCGGCATCCGCACGCGCGGGGTGCGCGTCGTTTCCTGCCCCAGCTGCGCGCGGCAGGGGTTCGACGTGATCCGCACCGTCCAGGCGCTCGAGGAACGGCTCCAGCATATCCACACGCCGATCTCGCTCTCGGTGCTCGGCTGCGTGGTCAACGGCCCCGGCGAAGCGCGCGAGACCGATATCGGCATCACCGGCGGCGGGCAGGGCAAGCACATGGTCTATCTTTCGGGGGTGACCGACCATCATGTGCAGGATGCCGACATGATCGAGCATATCGTCAAGCTGGTGGAGGAGAAGGCGGCCGAGATCGAGGCCGCCAATGCCGAAGCGTCCGGCCCCATCGCGGCTGAATGAACCCCCGCAACCCGCCGGCCGCGTTCGGCGTGGCCGTGCTCGGCATCGCCATCTTCGCGATGATGGATGCCGAGATGAAGCAGCTGTCGATCGCGCTGGGCGCGTATAACGCGCTGCTCTGGCGGTCGTTCATCGGCGTGCTGATCGGCGGCGTTTTCTATGCGTTCGGGCGGATGCCCTGGCCGTCGCGCCCGGTTTTGCGGCTTCATATCCAGCGCGGCGTGGCGGGCGGCGGATCGGTGCTGCTCTTTTTCTGGGGGCTCGCGCGCGTGCCGCTGGCGCAGGGCGTGGCGCTGTCCTTCATCGCGCCGCTGCTCGCGCTCTATCTGGCGGCGGTGCTCTTGAAGGAAAAAGTGGGCCAGCGCACGGTGCTCGCCTCGCTGCTCGCCTTTGCCGGGGTGGTCGTCATCCTGGCGGGCCAGGCGCGGATGGAATTGGGGCCCGAGGCGTTGAAGGGATCGGTGGCGATCCTCGTCGCGGCATCGCTCTATGCCTATAACATCATCCTTCTGAAGCGGCAGGCGCTGGTCGCCAAGCCCGCCGAGGTCGCCTTTTTCCTAAACCTTGTCGCGGGCGTGATGCTCGCGCTGGCGGCGCCGTGGTTCGCAATCCTGCCGGGGGCCGAGCACTGGCCGGGGCTCACCGCATCGGCGGTGGCGGCGTTCGTCTCGCTGATGCTGCTCGCCTGGGCCTATGCGCGCGCCGAGGCGCAATATCTGCTGCCCGTAGAATATACCGCCTTTGTCTGGGCCGCGCTGCTCGGCTGGTGGGTGTTCGGCGAAACGGTGTCTGCGCCCACGATCGGCGGCGCGCTGATGATCGTCGCGGGCTGCCTGATCGCGGCGCGGCGCAAAGGGGCGCCCGATGGCGTTGCCGAACCCGCATGACTATCATATTGAAAAGCGTGGATTAACTGAAGAAATTGCGCCGCCCCCACCGGTGGGGGTGGAAATTTTTGCCCCCGCCCGCGCCGAGGGCGCTATAGGGGCGCGACATTATGGAGATGCCCCATGTTCCGACGCCTTGACGATAGCATTTCGGTTTCCCCCCAGATCACCCCCGAACAGGTGGCGGAAGCGGCGGCCGCGGGCGTGACCATGATCATCAACAACCGCCCCGAGGGCGAGGAAGCCGGCCAGCCCGAAGGCGCCGTCATCGCCGCCGCGGCCGAAGCCGCGGGCATCGGCTACCGCGCCATTCCCGTGACGCATGCGGGCTTTTCGGCGAACCAGCTGGTCGAAATGAACGCCGCGCTCGATGCCGCCGGTGGGCCGGTGCTCGCTTATTGCCGCTCGGGCACGCGCTCGACGCTGCTCTGGGCGCTGGCGCGGGCGCAGCGCGGCGACGCGGCCGAGGAACTGTCGGCCAAGGCGGCGGCTGCGGGCTATGACCTCAGCCCCGTGCGCGCGATGATGGACGCGCTCAGCGGAGGCCGATGAAACTACTGCTGATCGGCGGTTCGCTCGTCGGGATTTTGGCGCTCACCCTGTTGTCGAGGCTGCTCGGGCTGGGGGAGGAAGCACGGATCGTCAATGAAGACCATGCGCTCGCCGTCGCCGAGGAGATCGACGACGGGTTCGCGCCGGTGGACGTTGCCGTCGACCGTGCGGGCTATGCCGCGCTGCTGCGCGACGCGCGCGGCCGGCTGATGCTGATCCGCGCGCATGGCGGGCATTTCGTGGGCCGGGTGATGACCGCGCCGTTCAAGGCGCGGCTCGACCGCGACATGTTGACGCTTGAGCCCGATGATCCGATGTTTGGATCGGTAACGCTGAAGCTGGGCATGGCCGCCTCTGTCTGGGCGAGCCGCCTGCGCGGCGAGGGAAAGACGGACCATGGTTGAGCTGCCCGATCCGGTGAACTGGGCGATCCCCGTTTTCATCCTGCTGATCGTGATCGAGATGCTCGTCGCGCGCTGGCGCGGGCGGCACCGTTATGATCCGCAGGATACGCTCACCTCGCTCGGCCTTGGGCTGGGCAGCACGGTTGCGGGCGTGCTGACCGCGGGCGCGGTGCTGGCGATGGCGGTTTGGCTTTCGGATCGGCGCCTTATCGACATCCCCTTTGCGTGGTGGAGCTGGGCGCTGTGCTTCGTGCTCGACGATCTGGCCTATTATGTTTTCCACCGCTCCGCGCACCGCGTGCGCTGGTTCTGGGCAAGCCATGTCATCCATCATTCGAGCCAGCATTATAACCTGTCGACCGCGCTGCGGCAGACATGGACGGGGTTCATCAGCGCCAGCTTCCTGTTTCGCCTGCCGCTGTTCCTGATCGGCTTTCCGCCCGAAATGGTGCTGTTCTGCGGTGGCATCAACCTGATCTACCAGTTCTGGATCCACACCGAGGTGATCGGCCGCTGCCCGCGCTGGTTCGAGGCGGTGATGAACACCCCGTCGCACCACCGCGTCCACCACGCCACCAATGCGCGCTATCTCGATCGCAACTATGCGGGCGTGTTCATCATCTGGGATCGGATGTTCGGCACCTTCACGCCCGAGCGCGACGATGAAAAGCCGCGCTATGGCATCGTGAAGAATCTGGGTTCGTACAACCTGATCTGGGCTGCGTTCCACGAATGGATGGGGATTGCGCGCGACCTGTGGCACGCGCCGGGGCTCGTCAATAAATGGCGCTATCTCACGCGCCCGCCGGGTTGGAGCCATGATGGCTCGCGCGAATCGAGCGAGACGATCCGCGCGCGCTGGGAAGCCCGGCACGCGCCGGTGGCGGAGCCCGCCGAATAAGGGGGCGCGGGGTTCAGGGTATCGGCCCCAGCGCTTCGACGATGCGGCATTCGGCCACGCGGCCGCCATTGCACGAATCGATCACCGCCTTCAGTTCCTTGCGCAGCGCGGCGAGGTCGGCGAGCTTGCGGTCCACCTCGACCAGATGGTCCTTGGCGATCCGGTCGATCCCCGCGCAATCGCCGCTCCGGTCGCCCGAGATGCTGAGCAGTGCGCGGACCTGATCGAGCGAAAAACCGAGATCGCGGGCGCGGCGGATGAAGGACAGCCGGCCAAGCTCCGCCTGCCCATAATCGCGGTAGTTGCCTGTCGTCCGGGCGGGCTTGGGAAGCAGCCCGATGCGCTCATAATAACGGATGGTTTCGATCTTGGTGCCGGTGGCCTTGCCCATGTCGCCGATTGTGAATGCCATGTACTTGACCCTGTAGTGACTACAGCCCTTATATAGGCAGCCATCACCGAAAGAAGGAGATGGCAAATGGCTGGCGGATGCTGCGGCGGATCACAGGATAATGCGCAAAAGCTCGATGATCGCGGCTGGCGCCGGGTGCTGTGGATTGCGCTCGCCATCAACGCAGCGATGTTCGCGGTTGAAATGGTGGCGGGCGTCACCGCCGGGTCGGCTTCGCTGAAGGCCGATGCGCTCGATTTTCTGGGCGATGCCGCCAATTATGCGATCAGCCTGGGTGTGGCGGGGATGGCGCTGGTCTGGCGCGCGCGCGCCGCGCTGGCCAAGGGGCTGTCAATCTTCGTGTTCGGCCTGTGGGTGATGGGCAGCACGGTGTGGATGGCCATGCAGGGCGCGGTGCCCAGGGCCGAAACCATGGGGCTTGTCGGCGTGCTTGCGCTCATCGCCAATCTGATATGCGCCGTGATGCTGTGGCGCCACCGCACGGGCGACGCCAATCGTCGCTCGGTCTGGATCTGCTCGCGCAATGATGCGATCGGCAATATCGCCGTGGTCGCCGCCGCGATCGGCGTGTTCGGCACCGGGACGGGCTGGCCCGACATTGCGGTGGCCGCGATCATGGCGGTGCTCGCGCTATCGGGCGGATGGCAGATCATCGCGCATGCCCGGCAGGAACTGAGAGGGGCGGTCATGCCCCCGCAAACCGGCGCCGCAAACCTCCGTTGAGGTTTGCTGGCGGTATTGGGGTGGGCACGAAGGCCCACCCCATATCGATCAAAGACCGTCGAGGCCCTTGCTGACGAGGATGTTCACCGCAACGCGGCGGTTCTGCGCCTTGCCTTCGACGGTGTCGTTGCTGGCCAGCGGATCGGCCTTGGCCATTCCGGTCGGCGTCAGCATGCGATAGGGCTTCCAGCCGCAGGCCTGCTGCAGATAGTTGACGACGCGGCCGGCGCGCTTTTCGCTCAGTTCCTGGTTGTAATCGTCGCCACCGACCGAATCGGTGTAGCCGACGACCAGCAGCAGCGCGTTGGGCATGCCCTCGGCGGTGGCGGCGGCGGAGCAGAGCTCGTTCTTCGCTTCGGCCGACAGCGCCGACTTGCCGGTGTCGAAGTTCACGTTGGTCGTGCCCTTGATGTTGTACTGGTCGATCTCGCCCATGCGGCCGCGCAGCGCGTCGGTGGCTGCGGTCTGCTCGTCAAAGCGCTGGGCCGTGCCGTTGTGGATCATCGACGCGGTCTTCAGATCCTTGTTCTGCAGGTTGATCCGGCTGGCGATCAGTTCACCGCCGCCATCCAGCGTCTTCACGCTAACCGGCAGGCCGTTGAGCAGCGAGGTCGCCAGAAGCTTGTCACGTCCCAGACCAAGAAAGCCCTTGCTGGCGCTGATCTTGGTGGCGTCGTTGATGACGATCACCGATTTGGTGCCATCGGCGGCGGTTACCTGCATCTTGTCGCCGCTGCGCGCGGAAATGATGCCCTTGATTTCGGGGCCTTCGGCCATTTCGGCCGGGGCGGCGGCTTCATAGCTTGCCGACACATCGGCTGCGGGCGGCTCCTGTTCCTGTGCCGCGAGGCTGGCCGGTGCCACGCCGGCCAGCAGGGTGGCGAGCAGCAGCAGCTTGGGGTTCTTGGACATGGCACTCATCACGATATTCCTCCAAATTCGGCAGGGCGGGGTCTGCATGACCGCAGCTCTTCGTCCGACTGCCGTCCGCATGACGGCGTATCCGGCTGTCAGAACCCCCCTCCACTTGCCTTCGTAAGCTGTTCGGCACGGCGCCTCGGGTGGGGCGCCATGGAGCTTCTGCCTGTTCGGATTAACCTTGCTCCCAGATGAACAAGACAGATCAAATCGAACTTTGTGAAGATGATCGGAGAGCGTGATGCGACGAATGGATTCATCTTCTCGCCGAAACGAGAATTTTTGTATGATGAAGTTATCTGATAAATCCATATTTATTTTGTAAATCATACGGATCTATTTTCAGGGTTCGTAGTATATATTTCACACTCTAAATAGAGTGGCGAAAAACAAGTTAACTTGATAACTTGTTTACTCCGCAAGGTGCGGAAATTCGTGCGCTGGTTGCGCCACTTGGCGGGCGAGGCGGTCAAAACCTCTGGCCGGGGTGTGTAACGTGTGCTCTGGATGGAAGTTCCACCGGAAGGGCGTGATCGCACGGCCCTGTCCTACAGCGCCTTATCCGGGCTAGGGGGTGGACAAATTGGGATCATGGCCGGTGACGGCGTTTCGACCCAGTTGCGGTCTGTCCGGGCACGCCCAATTGCGGGCATGGCCTCGCAACTGCAATACGCTCATTGAAAAACGTTGTAGCAACGGAGTGCAAAGGGGGGCGTTGGCCGGTTGGGTGCAAATCGCGCACGCGGCCTAGGGTTCACGCAGCGATTACCCGTCGCTCGCAAAGCGTAAAGACCGCACCTTTCCGCCAGTCCCTCGTGTAACTTATGTCACCCGCCGCGCCGCTGATCGCGGGCATAAAAAGAGGCCGGTGTGTTGCCACACCGGCCCAGTGCGTTCGCAGGAGGAACCCCTGGAGGGGGGAAGCGCCGGGGAATAAAAGACGCTCCCCCAAATCGGATCAGTAGTTGTAGGCGCGTTCGCCATGCTCCCCGAGGTCGAGGCCTTCGCGTTCCACCTCTTCGCTGACGCGCAGGCCGAACACGGCCTTGACGATCCCGAAGGCGATGAGCGAGCCGATGCCGGACCACAGGATGGCGACGGCGGTGGCAAAGGCCTGGACGCCGAGCTGGCCGCCGATCGCATAGTCCGCAGCGCCCGGGCCGCCGAACATCGGGGCATAGGTAACCGCGGTGAGTAGCGAGCCGACGATGCCGGCGACGCCGTGGATGCCGAAGACGTCGGCCGTGTCGTCGAAGCCGAGGCGCGGCTTCATCGCGGTGACGAACCAGAAGGCGACGAACGAGGCGATGGCGCCGAGGACGATCGCACCGAGCGGGCCCGCATTGCCGGCCGCCGGGGTGACGGCGACGAGGCCGGCGATGACGCCCGAGCAGCCGCCGAGGAGCGAGGCCTTGTGACCGGCCAGCTTTTCGGCGAGCAGCCAGGCCAGCGCACCGGCGGCGGTGGCGGTGAAGGTGTTGATCATGGCGAGCGCGGCGTTGGCGTTGGCGCCGAGCGCCGAACCGGCATTGAAGCCGAACCAGCCCACCCACAGCAGGCCCGTGCCGATGAAGGTCATCGTCATCGAGTGCGGGGCCAGAACCTCACGCTGATAGCCGATGCGCTTGCCGAGCAGCAGGCAGCCGACCAGCCCCGAGATGCCCGCGTTGATGTGGACCACGGTGCCGCCCGCGAAATCGAGCGCGCCCATTTCGAAGAAGAAACCGCCGGCCGACCACACCATATGGGCGAGCGGGAAATAGACGATGGTGAGCCAGATGAACGCAAAGGCCATCAGCGCGCCGAATTTGACGCGTTCCGCCAGCGAGCCGACGAGCAGCGCGCAGGTGATGGCCGCAAAGGTCATCTGGAAGGCGACGAAGACATATTCGGGGATGGTGCCCGAAACCGCGTCGGCCTTGACGTTCAGGAGGAAGAGGTTGGAAAGGCCGCCGAAAAAGGGCGTCCCTTCGGAAAAGGCGATCGAATAGCCCCAGCCGACCCAGACGAGCATCGCCAGACAGGTGACGCCGAGCACATGGGTGAGCATCGACAGCATGTTCTTGGTGCGCAGCAGGCCGCCGTAAAACAGCGCCAGACCCGGCACGATCATGAGGAGGACGAGCAGCGTCGACGTAAGCATCCACGCGGTGTCGCCGGTATCGATCTTGGGCGTTTCAGCTGCGGCTTCCTGGGCCCAGGCGGGCAGCGCGCCGAAGAGCGATGCACCGATCGCCCCCGCGCTCATCGCCAATTTCTTGGAAAAATTCATCTTTCCCCCTTTCGATTAGAGCGCGGTTTCGTCGGTTTCGCCGGTGCGGATGCGCACGGCCTGACCGACATCGAGAACGAAAATCTTGCCGTCGCCGATGGCACCCGTGTGCGCGGCGGACTGGATGGCTTCGACCACCCGGTCGGCAAGGCTGTCGTCCGTGACGATCTCAAGCTTGATCTTGGGCACCATGTTGGTGCTGTATTCGGCGCCGCGATAGATTTCGGTCTGCCCCTTTTGTCGGCCGAAACCCTTGACCTCCGAAACGGTCATCCCGGCGATGCCGAGTTCCGAAAGCGCGTCGCGCACTTCGTCGAGCTTGAAGGGTTTTATGATGGCGATGACGAGTTTCATTCGGCCCCCTTTGCATTTGATGCGCGAGGGATGCCTCGCAAGGGCCGTGCCAGAATCCGAAAAGTCCCGGAATCCTGTTGCAATGCACAATGGCTTCGCCACCGCGTGGCGAGCAGGGCGCTAAAAATTGTGCAGTTGCGAAACGATGCCTAAAAATCAGGCAGGTGGGTTGAGCAAGATACGGGCAGCCTCTGCCTGATCTTCGGGCACCATGATCCGGACGGGGGCGAGCAGGCCCAGCCCGAGGCTGGCGACGCCGCTGTCGAAGAGGATGGGAGAGAGGCCCTCGGCCTCGAGATGCAGCCGCGCGAGATCGGCGGCGATACGGTCGGGATATTCGGCGACCGGGACGAGCGGCATCAGCCTGTGGCCCTGGGCAGCGACCCGGCACCCCGGTCCCGCGCCGCCGCAAGGCAGGGCGGAGTCGGGATGCCGGGGCGCACGGTCATCACGCGGCGGTGCCACCCACGGTGAGGCCGTTGATGAGCAGCGTGGGCTGGCCGACGCCGGCGGGAACCGACTGACCCCCCTTGCCGCACATGCCGACGCCCTCGTCGAGCGCGAAGTCGTTGCCGATGCCGGCCACCTTGGTGAGCACGGTGGGGCCGTCGCCGATCAGCGTGGCGCCCTTGATCGGCGCGCCGAGCTTGCCGTTTTCGACGAGATAGGCCTCGGTGCACGAAAAGACGAACTTGCCCGAGACGATATCGACCTGGCCGCCGCCAAAGCTTTTGGCGAAGATGCCCTTTTTGACGCGCGAGAGCAGTTCGGCGGGATCGTCATTCCCCGCCTTCATGAAGGTGTTGGTCATGCGCGGCATGGGGGCATAGGCATAGGACTGGCGACGGCCATTGCCGGTGGGTTCGACCCCCATCAGCCGGGCGTTGAGCCGATCCTGCATATAGCCCTTCAAAATGCCGTCCTCGATCAGCACGGTTTCGCGCGTGGGCGTGCCTTCATCGTCGATCGACAGCGAACCGCGCCGTTCGCCGAGCGCGCCGTCGTCGACCACGGTGACGCCGGGGGCGGCCACGCGTTCGCCGATGCGCCCCGAAAAGGCCGAGGTGCCCTTGCGGTTGAAATCGCCCTCAAGCCCGTGGCCGATCGCCTCGTGCAGCAGCACGCCGGGCCAGCCGGGGCCGAGCAGCACGGTCATCTCGCCCGCGGGGGCGGCCACCGATTCGAGATTGATGAGCGCCTGTGCCAGTGCCTCGTCGATCGCGCGGTTCCACGTTTCGGGGGAGAAGAGCCGGTCATAGACATGGCGTCCGCCAATGCCGAACGAGCCGGTTTCGCGGCGGCCATTCTGTTCGGCGACGATCGAGACGTTAAGGCGGACGAGCGGGCGCACGTCCATCGCGGTGAAACCGTCGGGGCGGACGATTTCGATCACGTTCCACGAACCCGACAGGCTGACCGATACCTGCGCGACGCGCGGATCACGCGCGCGGGCGGCGGCATCGATCTGTTCGCACAGCGCAACCTTCTGCGCGAAGGGGACGAGCGAAAGCGGATCGCTGGCGGTATACAGGTGGCGGTTGTTGCCCTGCGGCGGCGGCGCGGGCTGGCCCTTGGCGGGATCGAGCAGCGTCAGCGTTTCGGCGGCGCGGCGGATCGCGTCCTCGCTCAGTTCATTGGCATGGGCGAACGCGGTCGTCTCGCCCGAGACACCGCGCAGCCCGAACCCCGAGTCGCTCGAATAATCGGCGGTCTTCAGCCGGCCATCGTCGAAGCCGAAGCTTTCGGAGGCGCTGTACTGAAGGTAAAGCTCGCCATCGTCGCAGGCCTTGAGCGCCTGGGCGGTGAGCAGTCGGGCGGCGTCGGGATCGAGGCCGCCGGGGCGATAGAGAAAGCTGCGCGGATCGGTGTGCATGCCACCGATATAGGCGCATTATCGCGGCTGGGTAGCCTTAGTGTTTGTCAGCCGTGTCCGCAGGACCGCCGGCGAGGACGAAGCGGCGATCGCAATAGCCGCAATCGACATAGCCGCTTTCGTCGATCTGCAGAAAGACGCGCGGATGGCCAAGAGCTTCGCCGCCCGGAATATCGGAAGCGCCGTCACAGGCGACGCGGGCGGACGTGACACGGATGGTTTCGGGGTTGGCGTTCATGCGCCGCCCATTAGCAAGCCCGAAATGCGGGTGCAACAATCGGCGTGGCCGGGAATGGGCCTCGCAGGCGAATTTATGCCCCCGAAATGCGTGCGCAGCTTTGCGCCCTGCGGCGTAAGCGTTTATGCGGTTGCGCCATGACCCAGGCTGCGATCGAGATCGACGGAATCGAAAAAACCTATGCGGGCGGCAAGCGCGCACTGGATGGCGTGAGTTTCGAGGTGCCGCGCGGGCAGATATTCGGGCTGCTGGGTCCCAATGGCGCGGGAAAATCGACGCTGATCAACATTCTGGCCGGGCTGGTGAACAAGACCGCCGGGCGCGCGGCGATCTGGGGATTCGATATCGACCAGCATCCGCGCAACGCCAAGGCGTCGATCGGGATCGTCAACCAGGAGATCGTGTTCGATCCCTTTTTCACCCCGTTCGAGACGCTTGAGATTCAGGCGGGGCTGTACGGCGTGCCCAAGGGCGAGCGGCGCTCGATGGAATTGCTGCGCGCGATGCATCTGGAAGATAAGGCGAGCGCCTATTCGCGCACGCTTTCGGGCGGGATGAAGCGGCGGCTGATGGTGGCCAAAGCAATGGTGCACGCACCGCCGGTGCTGGTGCTCGACGAACCGACCGCGGGCGTCGATATCGAACTGCGCCAGCAGCTTTGGGCCTATGTGCGCGAACTCAATCGGCAGGGCGTGACGGTGGTGCTGACCACCCATTATCTGGAAGAGGCCGAGGCGTTGTGCGACCGGATCGCCATTATCAACCATGGCCGGCTGATCGCCAACGAGCCCACGCGCGAACTGGTGGGCAAGGCGCAGGAAAAACTGGTCGAGGTGACGGTGGACCGCGATGTAGCGGCGATGCCCGCGCACGGCGCATTCCAGAAGATCGAGCTGAAGGGCGAGCGGGTTTTGTCGATCACCTATTCCAAGGCGCAGGTGAATGCGGGGCAGGTGCTGGCCGCCGTGCAGGACAGCGGTTTCGGCATCGTCGACGTCGTCACCCGCGAAGCCGATCTGGAAGATGTTTTCCTGAACCTCACGCGCGCGGCGGCCCAGGGCTGAGCGCGCGGCCTGACACATCCCCCTAGTGAATACGAACGGACCGGCCATGGGCGAAACCAGCCATAATTATGATGTGATCGTCATCGGATCCGGCGCGGCCGGGCTGACCGCGGCGATCAATCTGGCGGAACGCTTCCGCGTGGCGGTGATCGCCAAGGCCGGGATTTCGGATGGATCGACCGCGCATGCACAGGGCGGCATCGCCGCCGTGCTCGAGGCGGGCGACACGTTCGAAAGCCATATCGAGGATACGATGGTGGCGGGCGCGGGGTTGAATGATCGCCGCACCGTCGAGCTTGTTGTCGAGAATGCGCCGGCGGCGATCGAGCGGCTGGCCGAACTGGGCGTGCCGTTCAACCCCGGCGAGGGGGGCGATGACCGCTGGCACCTGACGCGCGAGGGCGGGCACAGCCACCGCCGGATCGTCCATGTCGACGACGCGACCGGCTGGGCGGTGCAGCAGGCACTGGAACGCGCGGCCTTTGCACACCCTAATATCACGCTGATCCCCGACATGGTGGTGATCGACCTTGTCACCGGCCGCCACGGCGAGAAGTTCAGCGCCGAGGGGCATGTGTGGGGCGTCTATGCGCTCAATCGCAAGACCGCGCGGGTGGAACTGTTCACCGGGCGCGCGACCGTGCTGGCGACGGGCGGGGCCGGGCGCACCTATCTCTATTCGACCGCGCCGCGCGGCGCGACGGGTGACGGGATCGCAATGGCATGGCGTGCGGGTGCGCGGGTTTCCAACATGGAGTTCATGCAGTTCCACCCGACCTGCCTGTATAATCTGGAGGTGAAGAACTTCCTCATCACCGAGGCGGTACGCGGCGAGGGCGGGCATTTGCTGATCCCCGAGACCGGGCACCGTTTCATGCCCGATTTCGATCCGCGCGCCGAACTGGCTCCGCGCGACGTGGTGGCCCGCGCGATCGACCATGAGATCAAGCGGCTGGGCCTCGACTATGTCCATCTCGACATCAGCCACAAGCCGCCCGAATTCGTCCGCGAGCATTTCCCCAATATCTACAACCGGCTGATGGATCTGGGCATCGACATCACGCGCGAGCCCATCCCCGTCGTCCCCGCGCAGCATTATACCTGTGGCGGGGTGATCGTTGACCTCAATGGCTGTACCGACCTGCCCGGCCTTTATGCCGCAGGCGAGGTGACGCAATCGGGCCTGCACGGCGCGAACCGGCTGGCATCCAATTCGCTGCTCGAATGCTTTGTCTTTGGCGAAGCGGCGGCCAAGCATATCGCGGCGAACTGGGAAAGCTTCCCCGCGCCGCCGCCGATCCGCGCCTGGGACGAAAGCCGCGTCACCGATTCCGACGAGGAGGTGATCGTCGCGCATAACTGGCGCGAGATCCGCCGCTTCATGTGGGATTATGTGGGCATCGTGCGCACCACCAAGCGGCTGGAACGCGCGGCGCACCGCGTGAAGCTGCTCCGCCGCGAGGTGGAGGAATATTACGGCAATTTCCGCGTGACGCCCGACCTGATCGAACTGCGCAACCTGATCGAGGTGGCCGATCTGATCGTGCGCTCCGCCTTGAAGCGCAAGGAAAGCCGCGGGCTCCACTATACGCTCGATTATCCCCAGACGCTCGCCGAGGCGGTGGATACGGTGCTGGTGCCCTGAGCCGAAAGGCTCAGCCGCCCATCCCGCACGCGTCCATCCCAAGTTCGCCCTTCCAGTCAGGCAGTGCGATGCGCTGCGGCTTGGCCTTGAGCGGCTTCTGATCGCGCAGCCCCGCGCCGGTGAGCAGGTTGAGATCGCAGCTGCCGCCCGTATCGGGATCGATCGTGTCGTAATGGCTGTAGGTGAAGCCGGCGACGACGAAGCCGCCGTCGCGGTGCGCGATGGTGAGCGTCTGTTCCCAACGGTGCCGCCCGATTGCGTTATTCTTCGTGGTGACGCGGATCGATCCGCTCGCGGTGGCGGCGATCTCAGGTTCCTGCCCGGTAAAGCCATCTTTCGCCGCGCTGCCCCAGAACAGCCGCGGCGCGGTGAGCGTGGGGAAGAGGATGTTGCGATCCTTGTCGCGCAGATAGACCGCGATGCCGATCTCGGTCGGTTCCTCGGGGTCGGCGGTGAGCGTGACGAGATCGGGCGCGCCGTCGCGGTTGAAATCGCCCACCGCCGCGTTGACGATTTGCCCGGCGGCAAGCGCGGGGCTGGTGGTGAGGGTGAGGGCGACAAACAGGGCGCTGGGGATCAGGGTCTTCATCGTTTTTCTTTTCGGCTCATGGAGATAGCCGCATATTGGGGACGATCAAGGACATGTGCAAGCACCTGTGCGGATCTCAGAGCCCCTCTGCTTCCACCCAATGTGCATTGGTGATCTGGCGCGCGAGCGACCATACCTGCTGGCGGATATCGGGGACGGCGACGATTTCCCAATGCGCGCCGCGCGTCATCGGGCCGACGACATAAAGCCGGTCCTGCGCGTTGCCATCCGATGCGATGGCACGGCATTGGCGATCGACATCGATGCCGATGGCCAGTGGATCGGGGCGGATATCTCCGCGAGCGAAAAGATTTTTGAGCAGCGGATCGGCGGCGCGGCGCAGATCACCCAAAGGGCCCGTGCAGTTGATGACGCGCGCGACCCGCAGTACTTCGTCCGTATCTGCCCCGCGCGGGC
This sequence comes from Sphingomonas sp. C3-2, assembly GCF_033025475.1. Classification (NCBI taxonomy): domain Bacteria; kingdom Pseudomonadati; phylum Pseudomonadota; class Alphaproteobacteria; order Sphingomonadales; family Sphingomonadaceae; genus Sphingomonas; species Sphingomonas sp. C3-2. The sequence continues at coordinate 1,272,191 of NZ_CP130322.1, read as the reverse complement.
GGAGCGTGACGATAAGGCCCTCGCCAGCGGGCGCGGCGGAGATGACTTTGGCGGCGCGACCGGTCAGTCGGCCATTGGCGCGCAGACGATCAAGCCGCGCGGCGACCTCGGGCGCGATGCGGTGGCGGTGGACATCCCAATAGGGGCGTAAATGGCGCAGGAAGCGGCGGCGTTCAGCTGGGGTGGCGGCGCGCCACATATCCTGCGTGAAGGGGCGCAGTTCATCGACGGCGTTGCGCCAGCCAATGGCGCGTGCACGGGCGCGGACATCATGAACGAGCGCGGAGACCGGCCCGGTTGGACGCGCGCTGCGGCGGGCAAATTCTTGCGCGGGGGCATGGGCGTGCGGCGCCAGCCCGCGCCGCGACACCGCGATGATCTTTCCGGCAAACCCCGCATTTTCGAAGCTCAAGGCACAGTCGACCGCGGTGAGGCCGTTACCGAGCAGCAGCACGCAGTCTTGCGGCGCCAGCCCGGCGGCGATGTTCGTGTTCCAGGGATCGTTGACATAAGCGGGGTGCGCCAATCCGGCAAAGGCGGGCAGGTCGTGCGGGGGAAGATTGCCCGGCGCGAGCACCGCGATATCGGCATCGACGCGCGCGCCCGAGCGCAGCGTGAGCGCCGCGCCGTGTTCGCCCGTCGTCAGATCGACCGCCTCATCCGCCAGCACGGTGAAGCGTTTCCCGGCATAGGCGCGCGCGGCGTCGAGCAGCGTGCAGAGATAGGTGCCATAGCCGCGGCGCGTGGCGAAGCTGGCTTCCTGCCCGGCGCCCTCCGCCTGCAGCCAGTCAACGAAATGCGCGGGCGCATCGGGCAGCGCGCTCATATTCGCGGCGCGGACGTTCAGGACATGATCGAGATGCGGCGCCGAATAGGCGAGCCCCCGGCCCAGCCGGTCCGACCGGCGCTCGACCAGCGTCACGCGCACCGTGTCGTGCCGCAGCAGGTTGATCGCGAGCAACGCGCCGCTGAATCCCCCGCCGACAATGGCGACGTGATCGACCTTCAACATGGGTCATGGGTTCGCATGGATGGCGGGGAAGGGCTAGAGCCCATCCCGGCCTTTTAGCGGTAACTCGTCCAGCCTTAGCGTTGCTTCTTTGCGATGGTCGCGGTGAAGTCCGGATCCTTGTTTGCGACCCAGTCGACGAATTTGCGGACGTTTGGATTTTCCAGAAGGCCCGCCACCTCCATCCCATGGCGCTGCAGTTCGGAATTGGTGAAATTGGCAATCAGCGTCTGCTGGCAGATGGAATGCATCGGCACGACATCGCGCCCGCCACGGCTTTTGGGTATGGGATGATGCCAGACGATGGTCGTGCCGGTTGGTCGACCGCATAGCCAGCAGGGCACCGGCGCTGCCGGAGCCTCGTCTTCCTGCGGGAGATGGTCATAGGGGTCGTGTTTCGAACGCTTGCGGGCCATGGATCGCTTCAATTGTCTTGGTTTCGTTTGGCCTATAGCGATGCGAACGGCGGCATCATATTGGCAAATTCATAAATCGGCGTTTGCCGAAATTCAAAAACAGGAACAGCGATGACGGATCCATTGAAACCATGGGATGGAGAGCAGGTTCGCAAATGGCTTGAGCGCCGTTTCGAGGCGGCAAGGCTGGATCAGGCGGCGGCGGACCGGCGCGGCTATGAGGCGCGGGACGATTATGACAAGGCCGCAGCTGAGGAATGGGTTTGCCGCGTACTGAAAAACGCCGATTGCACGGATGAACAGGCCGCGTTCGCCAAGCGCGTCAAGGAACTTGTCAGCCAAGACGATTATCCGGCGACGAGCACCTATGATGACGCCCGGTTCGAGCGGCATATTCGCAGCTACCTTAGGAAGCTGGCCAAGATGACCAAGGCGAATGAGGGGTTCGAGAAAGTGCTGCGCCATCAGTGAATGGGGTGAAGTGTCGTCATCGGCATGCTAGGGCGTATTATGTCCAGCATCCGTAGCCATGGCGGCACCGTCGAAATCGATGGGTTCAAATATGATTGGCAGCTTCTGAGCGAGCCCCAGCTATCCTCTGACGATGGCTGGAAAGGCATGACGGTCTCATTGCGTCAGCACGACATGCCGCGTGAGGCGGTGCTCGAGTTTCCGACGCCCAAGCGCCTTATGCGAGGATTGCCGAAGGGCCGTTCTCACATCAACGACACGATTGCCGCCAGAGGGGTGCGGGCTGCGTTGTCGGCAGGGTGGGACCCTGCATCGCGAGGCAAGACGGTAATTTTTACAGTCGATGCCAATGGCGACTAGTGCGTCGAAACGGCCGCTTCGCGAGCGTGCAGCCTGACAAAATCCGACCTGGCTGCCGACCTTATCCCGACGCCTTTCCGATCGCGGTTTTCATCAGCGCGAGTTGCTTGCGGTAGAGGTTGGTCATCTCGGCAAAGTCGGCCTGGAGCTGACCCATTTTGAGCAGCTGTTCCTCAAGCGTCACATTGTTGCCATCGGGTTTGGTTTCGCCGGTATCGGGATCAAGGATGATACGCGTGCCACCCTGGGGCGGGGTGGCACCCATCGCGGCCATGCCAGAAGTGAGGCTGATGCGCGGGCGGCTGATGCGGGGTTTGCCGCCATTGCTGCCCTGCGCTTCGAGGAGCGCGGCGAAATCGGGGCCGGTGACCTCGCGCGCCTTGTAGCCGCCGGTTTCGCTGTTCGCGATGTTCTGGGAGATGACGCGCTGGCGTTCGGCCAGATGCTTCATCTGCTGATGGATGGCGCCGAGCAGGGCGTTGGTTTTCATCGTCTGTCCCTTTCGCCTTGGATCAACCGCCGAGCCGCTCGAGCGCGGCCTTATAATTGGCGAGCTGTTTTTGCTGATAGGGTGAGCCGCCGCCCGAGATGGTGGCTTTCTTGCCGTCGACGATATTGGCGTTGGCATCGCTCCAATAGAGCGAGCGATAGGCGCTCTGCGTCATCGAGATTGCCGATTTGACCGCATCGAGCGCGGCAGCGGCGGCCCCGCGATCGGAGAGGTTGAGCCCGAGGTTGAGGTTGAGACCGTAATTGCCGCCGGGGCTGACCTTGGGCGTCTTGCTGCCCGTTGAAGTGGAGCCGATGAGGCGTGCGGGAAGCATGCCGAGCTTGCTCAGTGCATCGGTGCCATTGGGACCGGCGATCAGTTCGATCTTCTGGCCGTTCTTGGCGGTGATCCGCAGCGTTTGCTGACCATTGACCGTCGGCGTGGTGACGGTGGCGGACGAGCCGAGGATCTTGCCCAGCTTCTTGGTGAGCGTGGCGAAGGTTTCGGTGGCGTCGATCGTCACCTTTTTGGCGGTGCCGCCGTTCACGGTGAGGCTGAAGCTATCCCCCTTGCGCAGGCTGGTGAGCGAGGTGAGCGTCGTGGATTCGGTGGCGTTGATCTGGCCACGGTTGAAACCGAGCGCGCCCATGATCGTCGACCCGCCGGGGGCGGCGGCGACCTGGACGGTTTCGGTACGCTGCGCGACCCGGCCGAATTGCGAGACGCTTTCGAGCGCGCCGGTGGCCAGATCGATCCGGCCGACAAAGCCGTCGACCGCGCCGCGCCGATCGCCATCAATGGCGCCGTTGGTGCGGCCGCCGACATAGATATCGTCGCCGAGAAAGGCGATGCTGTCGACCTGATCGTCGCCCGACGAGCCGATATAGGTGGTGCTGGCACCCGAAAGCGCGCCATCGATCCGCGTGACGAACCCGTCGCGCCCGCCGCTCAGGCCATTCACCTGCGCGCCGGACACGGCATTGCTCGTGGCGCCAGCGACGATGATTTCCCCGCTCGCGGCGACCTTGATCGCCGAGGCGTCGACCGCGCCCAGCGAATAGGAGCCGAGATCGAGCGAGAGATTGTCGCTGTCGATCTTGCGGACGACGGCGTTGGTGCCCTCGCGGGTGAGCGCGATGAGCTGGCCCGAAGCATCGAAGCTGAGTGCGGTCAGGCTGTCGCCATTGCCGCTGTCGATCGTGCGGCGCGAGACTTCCTTGCCGGTGGCGTCGAGCTTGACGAGGAAGGCGTCGCCATTGCCCGAAGACGCGCGCCCGCCGATATAGATCGAGCCGTCGGGGCCGACGGTGACCGCATTGGCGGTATCATTGCCCGCCTTGCGCATCGAGGTGGCGAATTTTTCCTGGCCGCTTGCGTCGAACCGGGCGACGAGCATGTCGCTGTCGCCGCTCATCGAACCGTTGAACGCGCCCTTCACCGTGCCGGCGACGACGATGTCGCCATTGTCCGCGATGCTGATCGCCGCGCCTGCAGCCTCGCCGGCGGCGCCCAGCGTGCGCTGCCACACGACATTGCCTTCGCTGTCGAGCTTGGTGAGGAAGAGATCGTTCGCGCCATCGGACAGCTGCGAACCAAGATCGCCCGCGGTGGTGCCGACGACATAGCTGAACCCATCGGCATCGGTGACGACAGCGCGCGCGTTGAGCGCGGCGGCGACGTCGGCCGGGGTATTGTCCTTGGCGTCGTCGGTCTTGTTGGTTTTGGTATCTATCTTGGTTTTGGTCTTGGCGGCCTGGACAGCCTTTTCGGTGGCGGCGGCATCGACCGCGCTGAGCGTGCCGAGCGAGGTGAGGTTGCCGAGGCTGGATAGGGGATCGTCGATCCGCTGGACCTTGGCCGAGGTGGGGGCATCAAGCCCCGTCTGCCCGCTGACCACGAGCAGCGCATCGGGCGCGCCGACCTGATCGAGCGAAATCTTTTCGGCGGCCTGGCCGTTCAGCACGAGGCCCCATTTGTCGTCATGTTTTTCGACCGCAAAGCGCGATGCCCAGCGGGGAATTTCCTCGCCATTGCCGTTGAGGATCGGATCGCCGTTGCTGTCGCGGATCGGCGAGGAGGCAATCGCGGCGTTGAGCGCGGCGGCGATGGAATCGAGCGTCGGCGGCTGCGGCGTGTTGGCGAGGTTGACCGTGAAGGTTTCCGAGCCGCTGGAGCGCGCGACCTTGATCGAGATGACTTCGTTGCCGGTGATGCCCTGAAGTGCGCCGTCGCGTTCCTTGAGCAGGCCAGTGCCGACCACCTTGCCCGAGCTGGAGGCCTTGTCGATGCCAACGGTTTCGGCCGAGGTCGAGGGTTTGCCGAAGGACAGGTTGAGTGCGTCGCTCGGCGCCTTGCCGAGATAGGTCTGAAGGTCGGACAACCCTTTGGAGAATGCAGTTTGAAGCTGGGCGCGCTCGGATGCGGAGGTTGAGGTCTTCGACGCGAACTCGGCGAGCAGCTGCAGCTTGTAGAGCGCCTTATAGGTGGTGAAACTGGTCTGCACGTCGGGCAGCTTGCTGATCGTGCTGCTGGCGGTGGTGTCGATGATCGTCGGCAGGCGCTTGATGTTCGAGATCTGGATCGAAACCGGCGTTTTGGAGGCGGGCTCATTCCACGGCGCGGTCGTCGTCGGCGTGGTGAAGAGTTTCTTGGCGGCGCGCACGGCTGCGGATTCCACCGAGCCGAACACATCGCCCGACAGATAGTTCGTGCCCGTGAGCATGCTCAGCCCCAGCAGGCTGTTGTTTAAATTTATCGCCAAATTACCCTCCGATGGCCGGCCGTCGATGCATCCTCCTATAAGATAGAGGACGCGCGGCCCTTTCGGGCACGGAAGCGCGAATATTTTGGGGGTTATTGCATGAGCGTTATGACGCCGGTCGCCGAGCCGCCGGAGTTGAAAAAGTATTCGGGCCTGCAGCGTGCAGCGGCCTTGATGCTGGCGCTCGGCCATGAACATGGCGGCCCCATCTGGGAACAGCTGACGATCGACGAGATCAAGGAACTGTCGCAGGCGATCGCGCAACTGGGCCGGGTGCCGGCGGTTGTCGTTGAGCATCTGCTCGTCCAGTTCTCGGGCGAGGTGTCGAGCATGACGAGCCTGCACGGTTCGTTCGAATCGACCGAACGCCTGCTAGAGGCGGTTTTGCCGCCCGAGCGCGTGAAGGAGATCATGGAGGATATCCGTGGCCCGTCGGGCCGGACGATGTGGGACAAGCTGTCCAATGTCAGCGAGACCGTGCTCGCGGGATATCTGAAGAACGAATATCCGCAGACCGTGGCGGTGATCCTCCACAAGCTGCGTTCGGACCATGCTGCGCGTGTTCTGGCTGAACTGCCCAATGAGATGGCGACCGATGTCGTGATGCGTATGCTGCGCATGGAAACGGTGCAGAAGGACGTGATCCTGCAGGTCGAGCAGACGCTGAAGAGCGAGTTTATGACCAACTTGTCGCGCGCCCAGCGCCGCGATCCGCACGAAACGATGGCCGAGGTGTTCAACGCGCTCGACCGGACGACCGAAGAGGCGATGCTGACCGCGCTCGACGAAAAGGCGCCGGAATCGGCCGAACGCATCCGCGCGCTCATGTTCACCTTCGAGGATCTGGGCAATCTGTTGCCGGCAGCGATCCAGGTGATCGTCCGCAACAGCAACAAGCGCGAACTTGCGCTGGCGCTGAAGGGCTCGCCGGAGGAAATGAAGCAGCTCTTCTTCTCGGGCATGACCGAACGTGCCGCCAAGCTGATGCGCGACGACATGTCCGCGATGGGCCCGGTACGCGCGCGCGATTGCGAAGAGGCGCAGACGAACCTGGTGCGCCTGGCCAAGTCTCTGGGCGACCGGGGCGAGATCGTGCTCGTCGATCCCAAGAGCGACGATGCGATGATTTACTGATCCTGCCCCCAGCGGGGACAGGACAAAGACGATTTGAGAGGCGAGGATGGGGTCTTCCATCGAAATTCGGCCGTTCGGGTTCGATCGCATATTCCGCCAGCAAGAGGCGGTTGAGGACGAGGTGGTGCAGAGCCCCGAACTGCTCGATCGGATTGCGGCCCTGCAGGCCGAGATCGATCGGCTGAAGCGGTCGCATGCGAACCAGCTGGTCGATGCGCGCCGCGAAAGTTTCGAGGCGGCCTTGGCTGAAGCGCGCGGCGAACGCGAGGCGGCGGTGCTGGCGGCGATCGATGCGCTCCACGCGGCGCTTGAAGATGCCGATCAACGGCTGGAACGCGCGGCGCAGGATATGCGCGAGGATGCGGGCGAGGCCGTGCTGGCCGCTGCCGAGGCGATTGCCGGCCATGCGCTGGAGATGCAGCCGACCCGGGCGATCGATGAGGCGCTTGGCCGCGTACTCGACCAGATCGGACGCGGCGCGCAGTTGCGGATCCGCGTCAATTCGGCGCAGGTGGCCGATGTCGAGCAGCTTGTCGAAGTCCGCGCGAGCAAGGAGCGCCGCAAGCTGGTGATCTCGGTGATCCCCGACGACGACATGCCGCAGGGCGATGCGCGTATTTTCTGGGATGATGGCGGTCTGGCCGTAGAACGCGCCGCGCGCCATGCCGCAGTGCTTGAAGAAATGGCGCCTTTGCTGGGCGAACGCATAAAATCGTAAAAGATTTCGTCTGGGCAATAATTGCCTAGCTTCGGTCCTCCTATAATAAACCGAAGCAGGGGCGCGGGCCTTTGCGGATCTAGTTACGAGGCCTGTCTTGAACGGATTGCGGAATTTTGTCGCGCAGATGGGGCCGCGCCGGCTGATGATCATGGGGGGCGTTGCGCTTGCCCTGCTTGTCGGTCTCGGTGCGCTGGCGCTGCGCAGTCCCACGTCGGAAATGGGATATCTCTATACCGACCTTGATCCGTCGGCGGCGCAGACGATCACCGAAAAGCTGAGGGCGCAGAATGTGCCCTTCCAGATTTCGTCGGACGGCACATCGGTGATGGCACCGGTCGACAAGCTTGCCGAACTGCGCATGGCGATGGCATCCGAGCGGCTGGGCGGCAAGATCGGCTATGACGTGCTGGATGCCGAGGAGCCCTTTGGTGTTTCCTCCACCCGCGCCAAGATGAACGAGACGCGCGCGATCGAAGGCGAATTGGCGCGTTCAATCGAAAGTCTCGAGCGTGTATCGCGCGCGCGCGTCCATATCGTGATGCCCGAACGCGCGATGTTCGCCGCCGAACCCCGCAAGGCGACGGCCGCTGTGACGGTGAAGACCAATGGCCGCCTGACCGGTGAGACGGTGCAGGCGATCCGCTATCTCGTGGCGTCGTCGGTTCCCGAACTGGCGCCCGAAAGCGTTTCGATCGTCGACCAGTCGGGTGCGCTGCTGGCGCGTGCAGGCGAGGGCGGCGATGCCGCCGGTTCGCAGATCGAGGAACGCCAGGCCGCCGTCGAGGCGCGCCTGCGCCAGCAGATCGAAACCATGCTGGAGCCGATCGTCGGCACCGGCAAGGTGCGCGCTGAGGTGTCCGCGATGCTCGACCGTGAGCAGACGCGCGAGGAAGCCGAGGTGTACGACCCCGACACGCAGGTGATCGCGCGCCAGGTGACCGTGGAATCGGGCGAGCAGAACAACGAAAACCGCATTTCGGCCGACGGCGCGACGATTTCCAACCAGCTGCCCGAAAACGACCAGGCAATTGCGGGCAATGGCGGCGACAGCCGGAATTCGGCGCGCAACGAAACATCTGAAGACATTACCTTCCAGAACAGCCGCACGCAGAAGGTGAGCGTGCGCAATCCGGGCAAGCTCAATCGCCTGACGGTTGCCGTCATGGTCGATGGCGGCCCCGACGGGCTGCCGCAGCAACAGGTGCAGCGCCTGACCCGGCTGGTCGAGAATGCCGTGGGCTTCGACGCCGAGCGTGGTGACAGCGTGATCGTCGAGAGCATGGCCTTTGCTACCGCCGAAGACATGGAAGGCGCGGATTCGGGTCTGCCTTTCGGCATTACCGCGAGCCAGTTGTTCGACCTGCTGAAGGTGGTGGTGATTGGCGGTATCGTGCTGTTCGCGCTCAACATGCTGCGCCCCAAGCGCTTCCGCGACCAGCGCGCGCTGCCGGCGCCCGCCGCCGCAGGCGCCGAGGGGGCGGAGCAACTACCAGCCCCCGACAGCCCCGAAATGCTCGAACTGGCGACCCGCGCCGCCGATGGCGACGAGGAGGCGATGAAGCAGCTGGAGCAGATGCGCGAGGGCGACCAACCGCTGCTCGATCAGGAAATTGCGCTGGCCCAGGTGGACGGGCGCATCAAGCTTTCGGCCCTGAAGCGCATTGGCGACGCCGTCGCCATCAACCCGACTGAATCCGTATCGGTTATCCGCCAGTGGATGAACGCATGAGAGAGTATCCCATGACCAACGAAAACGAACCGCGCCAACTGGCCCCCACCCAATTCGCCCAGGAAGGCATGGACGCCGTGGGCGGTGATGAAAGCCAGATACGCGCGGCTGCTGTCGAACGCCCCAACACGCCGCCGACGCCCGATGATCTGCAGGCCGTGTATGAAGTGCCGGTGAAGGTGCAGGCCGTTCTCGGTCGTTCGCAGATGGATATCGGCCAGTTGCTGCGCCTGAAATCGGGCGACGTTGTCGAACTCGATCGCCGGGTTGGTGAACCCGTCGACATCTTCGTCAACAACCGGCTTATCGCGCGCGGCGAAGTGGTGCTGATCGACAGCGCACTCGGCGTGACGCTCACTGAAATCGTCCGGCAAGACCGTTGACGGCACAGGCAACATCCAGTGCCTCGGCACGGCTGATGCTGGTCGGCGAGCCCGGCAGCACGCTTCGCGTCGCCGCCGAAATGGCGCGGCGATCGCATGCGGCGCTGTCGGTGTGCGAAACCGAAGGCGCGCTGGAACGGCTGCGCCGCAATGCGGAAAGGCTGGTGATGGTGGACGTTCCGGTCGACGTGCCCGACGTGGTGCAGCGGCTGCGTTCGGGCGAAAGCCTGGCTGATCTGTGCATGCCGCTGGTGGGCCGCACCGTGGCGGATGTGGAACGCGCGCTGATCCTCGAGACACTGGCACATTGCCATGGCAACCGCACCAGCGCGGCCGCGATGCTCGGCATTTCGGTGCGCACGATGCGCAACAAGCTGAGGAGCTTCATGGAAGACGGCGTGGCGGTGATCCCCGCGGTCCAGATCTGAGCCGGTAACGGAGCCCCTTGATGCCCACGAGTTTTGACGATTTCATGAAGCGGCTTGGCCCCGGGCGCGATCTGGCGCTGGCGCTGGGCGTCATCGCGATCATCGCGATGCTCATCCTGCCCATGCCCGGTTGGCTGCTGGATCTTGGGCTGTCGCTGTCGATCACGGCATCGGTCCTGATCCTGATGACCGCGCTGTTCATCGAAAAGCCGCTTCAGCTTTCGAGCTTTCCGACGATCCTGCTGATCGTGACGATGCTGCGTCTCGGGCTCAACATCGCATCGACCCGGCTGATCCTCGGTCATGGGCATGAGGGGCATGACGCCGCAGGCGGGGTGATCGCGGCATTTGGCGAATTCCTGATGGGCGGCGAGACCGTGATCGGCCTCACCATCTTCATCATCCTGATCGTCATCAACTTCGTCGTGATCACCAAGGGTGCCGGGCGTATCGCCGAAGTCGCCGCGCGCTTCAGCCTTGATGCGATGCCGGGCAAGCAGATGGCGATCGACGCCGATCTTTCGGCAGGCATGATCACCGAGCAGGATGCGCGTGAGCGGCGCAGCGAGATCGAGGCCGAAAGCGGCTTTTACGGCGCGATGGACGGTGCATCGAAATTCGTGAAGGGCGATGCGATCGCCGGGCTGCTGATCACCGCGATCAACATCGTCGTCGGCCTGATCGTTGGTGTCGTGATCCACGATGTCGCCTTTGGCGAGGCGTTTCGTACCTATACTATCCTGACCGTGGGGGACGGCCTGGTCAGCCAGATCCCGGCGCTGATCGTTTCCACCGCGGCGGGCCTGCTTGTTTCGAAGGGCGGCATATCGGGCAAGACCGGCGCGACGCTGGCCGATCAGCTGGGCCGTTATCCCAAGGCGTTCGGCCTTGCCGCCGCGCTGATGATCACGCTCGCGCTGCTGCCCGGGATGCCCTTTGCACCGTTCGCGCTGCTGGGCGGGCTGTGCGGCTGGCTGGCGTGGAAGATGAACCGCAAGGCCGAAGCCGATGCCGCGCAGGAGCGGATGGCCGAGGCGGTGGCGCAGGAACAGAGCGCCCAGGTTGAAGAACCGATTTCGCGCACGCTGGCGATCGACGCGGTGCGCATCGAGATCGGCTATGCGTTGCTGCCGATCATCAACGACGCAACCTCCGAACCCCGGCTTGACGATCAGGTGCGCGCACTGCGCCGCCAGATGGCGATCGATTACGGCTTTGTGCTGCCGGCGGTGCGCATTCTCGACAATCTCGCGCTGCAGCCCAACGAATATGTCGTGTACGTCAAGGAAACCGAGACGGCGCGCGGCAATATCCGGCTCGACAAATTGTTGTTGATCAATCCCGGCGGCGGGCCCGTGGGGATCAACGGCGAGGAAACGCGCGAACCCGTGTTCAATCTGCCTGCCTTGTGGATCGACCGCGATCTGCGCGACGAGGCTGGCCTGCGCGGGTTGACCGTGGTGGATTGTGGCACGGTGATCGCGACGCACCTGACTGAGATCGTCAAGGACAATATCGCCGATCTGCTGTCGTACACCGAGACGCAAAAATTGCTGACCGAGGTGCACAAGGAGTCGGAAAAGCTGGTGGCGGATATCGTGCCGGCCAAGATCTCGATCTCGGGCGTGCAGCGCATCCTGCAAAATCTGCTCAACGAAGGCGTATCGATCCGCGACGTGCCGACGATCCTTGAGGGGATTTCGGAAGCCTCGGCGCTGACGCACAATATTGCACAGATGACCGAACATGTGCGCAGCCGGCTGGCGCGCCAGATTTCGGCGCAGAACACCCGCGATGGCACGATCCCGATCGTGACGCTGGCACCGCGCTGGGACGCCGAGTTTGCCGAGAGCATCATCGGCGATGGCGACGAACGCCAGCTGGCGATGGCGCCTTCGAGCCTGCAGGCGTTCATCGCCGCGGTGCGCGAATGCTATGACAAGCTGGCGGCGGACGGGGAGATACCGTGCCTGCTCACCAGCCCCGCAATCCGCCCCTTTGTGCGATCGATCATCGAACGCGTCCGCCCTGCGACGGTCGTTCTGTCGCAGAACGAGATTCATGCGCGTGCGCGCATTCGAACATTGGGCGCGGTTGGTTGAGTGCGACCCGTTCGTCGCAAACCATTCTATAATGAGGACATGGCTTCATACCCGGTGAAAGGCTGAGATGAACATATTCCCGACCGTACCCGGTGCCGGAACCCCGGCCACCGCAAATGGTGCCGCTCGATCGGCATCCGCGGGAGAAACCGGATCTGCCTTTGGCGCGCTGTTGGGTGCCACTGCGGGCTCCGCCACAGCACCCGCACCGACCGGCGTGATGCCGATTGCGACCCAGGCGGTTCCCGCCGACGGGCTGGCGCTGCCCGGCGGTGTGGACGCGACCGTGTTGCCTTCAGCCGCGCAGATGCTTCAGCCGGGCAAGGACGCCATGCCCGAGCAGACACTGGCGGTGCCCGGAAAAGATACCGCAGAGGCAGACCAGACGGTGGTGGTGCCGCAACAGGGCGGCAAGCCTCAGGTTGCGCTGCCCGCCAACAGCCTTGCGCCTACGCCTGTAAAACCCGATGCGACGATGCAGGCGGAACTGGCAGCAGAAGCAGGCGAGAAAATCCTGCCCGAGGACGCGGTGCTGCTGGCGCAGGCCGCACCGGATGAGCGCCCTGAAAACAAGACGAAATCCGCGCCGCTTCCGGTTCCGGTCGGTGATGCGCCGCTTGCCGTCCCGGCGCCCGTTACGCCGCCGCAACCCGCTGCCGAAGCGCGCATGGCGGTGGCTGTTCAGCAGGCGCCTGTGGATAACCCGGTGGTGGATGCCGCTGCTCCTATGCCCGAGCCCAGTCGGACCGCACCGACGCCGGCGCCCATCATGCACGGTGGCGCAGGTGCAACAGCCAATGCGGGCACGCAGGGTGTGGTTCCGGGCAATGGCGCCGAAACCGCACTGGCGGCGACGGACATGCCCGACGGCCTGTCGACGCCGTTGATGAGCCAGGCGCTGCCGGGTGCGACCGCACATCGTACGGCAAGTTTCGACCAGCTTTATGGCGCTGCCCAGGCGCAGCAACCGCACCATGCCGTGGTCGCCGCGCGCCCGGGGCAGGTGGGGCGCGACATGGGCGTTGAGATTGCACGGCACATGGCGGCGGGACGCGAGGAACTGATCGTCCGCATGGACCCCGCTGAACTTGGCCGGATCGATGTGCGCATGACCTTCGACCGTGATGGCGGGCTGCGCGCGTTGGTGACGGCGGACAGCCAGGTCGCACTCGACATGCTGCGGCGCGAGGCGGGGGACCTCAACCGCGCGCTGAGCGAGGCGGGCGTACGCACCGACAGCCAGTCCTTCCGGTTCGACAGCCGGGGCGGTGAGGGCGGCCAGTTCGCTCAGCGCGGACAGCAGGACGGTCGTTCGGGTGGCGATGGCCATGCCCGCGGCGGACAGGGCGCAGGCGAAGACGATGTACCGCAATATCAACGGCTGACGACGAGCGGCCGTGTGGACGTAATGGCGTAAGGAGCATTTGAGATGACAACCGTTAACGGGACCGGATCCGGCGCTGCGGCTGCCGCTGCCACGCAACAACAGCAGCAGACATCGACAATCGCCGCCGATTTCAACATGTTCCTGAAGCTGCTGACCGCGCAGATGCAAAATCAGGACCCGCTCGATCCGATGGATACGAGCGAATATGCCCAGCAACTGGTGCAATATTCGCAGGTGGAGCAGTCGCTTCAGCAGACCGGCGCGCTGCAGTCGATTCTGGCGCAGATCTCGTCGCAGAACATGGCGCAGGCATCGGCCTATATCGGCAAGGAAGCGCGCTTCGATTCAGCGGTTTCGGGGCTGGGCAGCGATCCGGCGACCTGGACCTATTATGTCGATGGCACGCCCAAGGCGATTACCGCAAAGGTAACCGACGCGTCGGGTAAGGTGGTGCATGAGGCGTCGATCGATCCGTCGAACCAGGGGCGCTTCAGCTGGGACGGCACGCTTGCCGATGGCACGCGCGCGCCCGAAGGCGCTTATACGCTGGCACTGACCGTCGATGGCGGCAACGGCGTCCAGCTCAACTCGACAATCAACTCGGTCGGCATCGTCAAGGACGTGGTGACCGACGGCGTAAATATCCTGCTGGGTGTCAACGGCATCCGCATGTCGGTGAACGGGCTGGTGGCGGTTTCTGCCCCGACTTCGGCCTCGCCGGCGCCTGAGCCGACCCCGCTTCCCGCCTGATCGCTTAGCCCTTGTACAAACAAAAAGCCCCGCGCCGGATTTTGGCGCGGGGCTTTTTGTTTATGGAAATGGAATGATGTCTCAGGCCGCTGACGGGTTCGGCTGGAGGCGCGGATCGAACAGGCCGGACATCGCCTCGATCGGCAGGCGCGGGGCCGGAATGGGGGCTTCACCGGCAAGCGGCAGAAGGTCATCTTCGGCGGCCTCGATCGCCATGTCCTCGATCGCACAGCCGGGAATGAGGGGCGCGCTGAGCAGCATCGCCAGACAATCCTCGATCGAGGGATCTTCGGGCGGGCCGAGCGTCTCGAACACGTCTTCGGGAGAAAGGCCGGTCCCGTCCATGCAGCGTTGGGCCGCGGCGCGCCAAAGCGCGGCCGGATCGGCGATGCTGAACTGGAACGTCAGATTGACCCGCTGGCTGCATGAGCGATTGCCAATCGCGGCAATCGCGGATGCGGTGTCATGATGCATTGTCTATCGACCCTCGATGCGAACCAAAACACTGGTCTCGCCTGCCCCCCCGGACAGACTGCTCCTGCTGACCCCCGTCGGCAGTTGCATGGCCGTCTTTGCCGGGGTGGATGCACGACTCCAACTAAGGGTTTTCCCTTAATCTAGTAAAGATCTGAGGTTTTTTTTGATAATACAATTAATTGCATGGACAAAAAAATGACCGGGATGGGCGAACCCATCCCGGTCGGCAAACGAGCGGCCCCATCGGGGGGAGGGGGCCGTCGCCTCCCTTCCTTAGCGGAAGAGCGACAGGATCGTCTGCGGTGCCTGGTTGGCGATCGACAGCGCCTGGAGGCCGAGCTGCTGCTGGGTCTGCAGGGCGGTGAGCTTCGCCGATTCCTTGGCAAGATCGGCGTCCACGAGGTTGCCGATACCGCTTTCGATCACGTCCGTCAGCTTGCTGGTGAAGTTGAGCTGACCATCGATCTTACGCGAAGCTGCACCGAGGGTGCTGAGCTTGCCGTTCACATCGGTGATCAGGCCTTCGATCGTGCCGACCATCGTTGCCGCGTCACCCTGGTCCTTGATGCCATCGGTGGTCAGGCTGGCGAACACGTCGGTGTCCATCGCCTGGTTGGCAACGCTGAGCGTGTCGGAGACTTCGAGCGACTGCAGTGCCGCAACCGTCGTCGTGCCCGAGAAGCTCGAGTCGAGAAGGTTGATGCCGTTGAATTCCGAACCCTTGATGATCGTGTTGACCTGATCACGCAGGGAGTTGAAGTCCTGGTTGATCATGTCGCGCGATTCCTGGCTGATACCAGCGTCCGAAGCTTCATAAGCCTTGGTCTTCATCTGGTTCAGCAGGTCCGAGATCTGCTCGGCGCCGGCAACGGCCACGTCCGTCACGCTCTTGGCGTTCTGGAGCGACGAGGTGACAGCCGAAAGGCCGCCGACGTCGCTGCGGAGCGTCTGAGCGATGGTGAACTTAGCCGAGTCGTCCTTGGTCGATGCAACGTTCAGGCCGGTGTTGATGCGGCTCGAGGTGGTCGACAGGTTCTTGTTGGTCGCATTGAGGGTCTGCAGAGCAGCCATTGCACCAACGTTGGTGTTGATCGAAAACGCCATGTTCTTATTCCTTCTAGGATGAATAAGCCGAATTCTTCGGCTCTGGAGCAGTTGCGCTGCCCCCCGGCGATCCAGATTTGATTTGGTCGCCTTTTATTCTGGGAAGAAAATCAGCCTATCCAAAGCGTTTCGCGCAAATTTTCATGGTTAACGAAGCCTGCCGGAAGGCGCGCAGCAAAAAGGCCGGCCCATGCACGATGCATGGGCCGGCCCCGGCTGGAAGCAACGCTGTTGCGCCGAATTCAGAAGGGGAAGAGCGCGTCGTAGATCTGCTGCCCCCAGCGTGCCTGTTGGGCATCTGTGAGCTGGCCGCGGCCACCATAGCTGATCCGCGCTTCGGCGATCTGGCTGTGACGGATGCTGTTGTCGCGCGCGATGTCTTCGGGGCGGATGACGCCCGAGACGATCAACTCGCGCAGCTCGAAATTGACGCGGACTTCCTGTCGCCCGCGAATGAGCAGATTGCCGTTGGGCAGCACATCGGTAACGAGCGCCGCCACCGTCATGTTGATCTGTTCGCTGCGCGCGGTGTTGCCCGAACCCTGAGACTGCGAGTTGGAATTGGTGTTCACCAGCTGCGCGGGATCGGGATTGCCGGGTAAAACCTTGCCGATCTGGCTTTCGAGCCCAAGCAGTGCTGCAATTCCACCATTTTCCGAGCCGGCCCGCGAGCGGCTGGTGGAGTTGCCGACAACGGCCTTGTCTTGAATATTGATGCGGATGGTGACGATGTCGCCCACGCGCGAGGCGCGCTGATCGCGGAAAAAGGCCCCAGCGCCGGTGCGGAACAGCGAGGCGCTGTTGGCGGGCGTCTCCGGCGCGGGCTGGCCGTTGCGGCCGGCGCGGTGGGCGGCGGCCTGGTTGCCGAGCGAGGGTTCGATGAGCGGTGCGGCGGGATCATCCATCGGTGTCATCTTGGGCGCCTTGCCGACATTGGCGAGGCGACCAGGAACGCCGCAGCCCGACAGCATCGATGCAAGAAGCAGCGCGGACAGGAGCTTTTTCATCCGAAAATCCTTTGAATTCGCGGCGTCGCGGCGATCAGTGGCCAGCGACGCGGACATGGCCGGTGCGTTCGACGACCGCGTCGAGCGTACGATTGGTGCTGAGGCTGATCACGCGGACGGTATCGCCGTTGCCGCCGCCCGAAAGCGCGCGCCCGGCAGTGGTGATCGAGAGCGGCCCGTTGACGAGTGCGATCGTGACGGCTTCGCCGCGCCGCACGGCCTGGGCGCGCATCAGATCGGTGGCGCGTACGGCAGAGCCGGCCATCAATCGGCGCGATGCCTCCATCCCCTCGGCATCGGCCGGGCGAAGCGCGTTGCGCGCCGTCGCGGGGCTGCGCTGTTCGAGCTGGAAATCGGCGGCAGACAGCCTTTCGCCCTTGTCGATCATGCGCGCCAGCACATGCGTGGCGACGGTGGCAGGGCCGGCCGGTGCAGTCTGCGCACCGGCCGGGCCCGCAAGGGCCAGGCCGATAACGCCGAGGAACGGAAGCAGACGCATTGGATCAGCGCAGCTGGCTGGTGGTGGAGAGCATTTCGTCGGCGGTCTTCACCACGCGGCTGTTCATCTCATAGGCGCGCTGCGCGGTGATGAGCGCGGTGATTTCGGCCACGGGATTGACGTTCGATGCCTCGACAAAGCCCTGGCTCAGGACGCCGAAGCCGGGTTCGCCGGGGACCGACACGGTGGGCTGACCCGATGCTGCGGTTTCAAGGAACATGTTCGAGCCGATCGCTTCGAGCCCCGCTTCGTTCACGAAGGTGGCGAGTTCGAGCTGGCCGACCGTCTGCATTTCCGGCTGACCGGCAAGCTTTACCTGCACTTCGCCGGTCTTGGAGATCACAACGTCGATCGCGCCCTGCGGGATCGTGATGTCGGGCTGGACGCGGTAGCCGTCGGTGGTGACGAGTTCGCCCTGATCGGACAGCTGGAACGAACCCGCGCGCGTATAGGCGAGATCGCCCGAGGGCAGCGCAATCTGGAAATAACCGAGCCCGTCGATCGCGATGTCATAGCGGTTGCCGGTGTTCGTCATTGGACCCTGTTCGGTGATGCGGTAGACGCCACCCGTGCGCACACCGGCACCGATCTGGATGCCCGAGGGGACGCGCGTGCCATCCGCACTGGACGTGGCGCCGGGGCGTGCGATCTGCTGGTAGAGCAGATCCTGAAACTCGGCGCGCTGGCGCTTGAACGCGGTGGTGTTCATGTTCGCGATATTGTTCGAGATCACGTCCACATTGGTCTGCTGGGCCAGCATGCCGGTTGCGGCGATGGACAGGGTGCGCATGGTTTAGCCTTTCTGGACTGGAATAGGGGTGGATCAGTTGATGCGACCGAGCCGGCTGATCGCCTGCTTGCGCAGTTCGTTCAGGTTTTCCGACATGCGCATGCTGCTTTGATAGGCGCGGAGAATTTCGACCATATTGCTGGTCTCGACGATCGGCTGGACGTTTGAGCCTTCGACCCCGCCGACGCGGAGCCGGGTTTGATCGGCGGTGAGCTGCTGTCCGCCCGTGCCGGTGACGATGCCGTCGCCGCGCGGGGAAATCTGGTTTTCATCGGCAAAGACGGTAACCGCGATACGGCCGATTTGGCCTTCGCGCGTGATGACGCTGCCATCCGAGGCGATTGCCACCGTGGCGCGCTGTTCGGGGGGCACACGGATCGGCTGTCCGCCCTCACCAAGGATGAACTGTCCGCCCGCGGTGACGAGCTCGCCGCTTTCCAGGATCTTGATGAATCCCGCGCGCGTATAGCCGACCTCGCCGGCAACCTCGACGCTCAGATAGCCGGGGCCGTCGATCATCACATCGAGCGGATTGCCGGTGGGCTGGAAAGCACCCGGACTGGTATCGTGAACCGCGCCGTAATCGAGCACGAAGGAGGTTTTCTTCGCATCGTCGACAGGCGCTTCTTGCGCGCGTTCGACATATTCATGGAACAGGGGCTGTTCGCGCTTGAAGCCGACAGTGCTGCTGTTCGCCATATTATTGGCAGTGACATCGAGACGACGGCGCAGCGCCTGTTCGTGGCTCAGCAGCACATAGGTCGAGACGTCCATTGCACCCATCCTGGAAAATTCAGCGATAATTGGCGCTAGGCAGAATTTGCCGCGCGCTTCTCCTATAATAGAACCGAAAACGCGAAAACGGACGCGCGGCGCCGATATTCGGATGCAGGCGGGTCCTGGCGGATCTAGGGGGTGAATGCGTGTCCACCAGTATGACGATTGAAACAGGTGCCAATGCCGAACTCGCGACGCCGGCAGAGCCCGAGCCCGCCGCACCGGCGCGCCGTTTCGACAAGCGCAAGGCAATGATTGCGGGCGCTGCGGCGATATTGCTGCTGGGTGCGGGCGGTGGCGGCTATATGTTGCTGAGCGGTGATGAAGGCGCCAAGCCGAGCGCGTCGGGCGCAGGGCCTGAAGCCTATGTCGAGGTGCCGCCGTTGGTCGTGAACCTGCGATCCAGCGATGGGCAGGCGCGTTTCCTGAAGCTGCGTTTCATCATCGTCGCCGATGAGGAAGGCCAGGTGAACGAAGTGCGCGGGAAGCTGCCCTTCATCCTTGATGCGTTGCAGCCTTTCCTGCGCGAATTGCGGCCCGAGGATCTGAACGGATCGGCGGCGGTGTTCCGCGTCAAGGAAGAGATGATGGCCCGCATGACAGCCACGCTGGGCGCCAATATGGTGCGCGACGTGCTTATTCAGGATCTTGTCCAGCAATGAGCGATGACTTCGACGATTTCATCCTTCCCGATCCCAAGCCGATGCCGCTTGGCGACGTGACGTTCGATCAGGCGGGGATCGATGCGCTGTTCGGTTTCGACAACAGCGCGCCGTCGCCGCAAAAGAGTGGTCTGAAGGCGGTCATCGAATCGAACGTGATCAGCCATGAACGTCTGCCGATGCTGGAGGTGGTGTGCGAACGCATGGTGCGCACCTTTGCCACCAGCATGCGCAACCTGACGTCCGATGCGATCGATGTCAGCCTTGAGGAAATCCGCCCGATCCGTTTCGGCGAGTTCATGAACCGTGTCGCGCTGCCCGCGATGTTCGGCGTGTTCAAGGTGAAGGAATGGGAAAATTACGGTGTCGTCACGGTTGAATCCAACCTGATCTATGCCGTGGTCGATGCGCTTTTGGGTGGGCGCAAGGGCAATAGCACGCTGCGGATCGAGGGGCGGGCGTTCACGACGATCGAGACGATGCTCGTCTCGAAGGTGGTGCAGCTGGCGCTTGACGATCTGTCGACGGCATTCGAGGCGATCGAGCCCGTCACGATGCAGGTGGAGCGTATCGAGACCAGCCCGCGCTTTGCCGCGATTGCCGGCCCCAGCAATATTGCAGCGGTCGCCACCTTCCGCGTCGACATGGAAGGGCGCGGCGGCAAGTTCGATGTCCTGTTGCCTTATGCCACGATCGAGCCGGTGCGTGCCAAGCTGCTGCAGCGCTTCATGGGTGAAAAGCTGGGTCGCGACCGGATCTGGGAAGCGCACATGGCGTCTGAACTGCATAACACCGAAGTCTCGGTCGATGTTGTTCTGGGTGAAAGGCAGATGCGCCTCAACGACATGATGAGCCTGCAGGTTGGCCAGACGATCCCGCTCAATCGCGGGCCCGACGATCCGCTCGAACTGCATTGCGGTGGGATTCCGCTGGGCCATGCGCAGATCGGCCAGCGCTGCAACAATATTGCGGTCCGGATGGTGTCGGACATTTCGAAGGGCTTTTCCAAATGACGTTCGCAACTTTCACCAATGTGGCGCTGATGCTGCTGTGCGTTGCCGTCCTTGTGCAGTGCGCGCGCATGATGCGCAGCTTCAACGCGATCAAGTCGGGCGATCTGGCGCAGACGGTGAAGTCGCTCGACAATGCCACCGCGCAGGCGCGCACGGTGCTGGCCGAGCTCAAAGACCTGCTTGCTACCGACGGTGCCGCCAATGCACGTACCATCGCCTCGGGCGAGGCGCTGCGTGACGAATTGTCGATGATGATCGGAATCGGCAATTCGGTTGCCGAGCGGATCATGGAAGCGAGCGCGAGCGCCAATGAGCGTTCGCGCGGCGCAGAGGAGGACGGTGAGGAGGATATCCTGACCGATGATGATGCCGAGGCAGGCGATGTGGTGACGAGCGCGGTACCGCAGGGGCGGAGCCGGCGTAAGCGCGGTGGCCGTGGCCGCCGCGGCGACACCCCCGCGTCGCAGCCGTCGGATCATTCGGAAACGGCCGCGCTGGTCGCGATGGCGGTGGCCGAGGCCGAAGCCGCAACACCGCGCGCGGAGGCGGCATAATGGTTGCGGCGTCTTCGGGCATGTTGAGCGGGTTGGGGCGGATCACCGCCCGTATCCCGGACCGTTTCCGGCCGAGCCTGTTGATGGTGACCGCAGGGGTTGCCGGGCTTTCGGCGATCGCCAACGCGGTCGCAGTTGCCGCGCCTGCCACCGAACAGCCGCAGACGCGGCTGGGCAATTCGATCCAGCAGAGCGTGCGCGACCGCGACCGCGCGATGGCCGAGCAGAAGCGCGCGCTGCAGCTGCGTGAACAGGCGGCGAAGGCAACCGAGGAGCGGCTGAAGGCCGATCTGGCATCCCGGCAGGCCGAAGCCGAAAAGCCGGCACCGCGCATGGCGGCGGGCGGCAAGCCCGTCGAAGCCAATGAGCCTTATGATGAACTGGCGCGCATCTATCAGACGATGAAGCCCGCCAAGGCGGCGCCGATTTTCGAGCGGCTCGATCTGGAAGTGCAGACCGAGGTGGCCCGCCGCATGCGGGAGCGTGCGATGGCGCTCATCATGTCGAACATGAGCCCCAATGCCGCCGTGCAGCTGAGCATGGCGCTGGCGGGCAAGCCTGTGCCGAAGATGCCGGTGCAGCAGATGGCGGCGGCCGAACCGCGTGCGCCGCGCCGCGATGCACCTGCGCCCAAGGCCAATCCGCGGAGCGCCGAACAGGCCGCTCCGCGCAGCGCACGCTGAAACGAAAACGCCCGGGCCAGCGGCCCGGGCGAATGAATGATCGCTGGTGGATTGTTCGATCAGCCGGGAAGGGCTGAAATTTCCTGAACCAGGACGCGCGATACGCTGGGATGGGCGGTGCGGACCGCAGCGGTCACATCCGCGCTGAAGCGCTGCGCATCGACCGGCAGATAGCCCGATGCGTGCAGACGCGAAAATTCGAGCGCCGCCAGATAGGTGGCATCGCGCAGTTCGGGCATCTTCATGGTGAGCGCAGAGGCCTCGGCCGCGCTGGCGGCTTCGAGCACGAACTTCACCTCGAGCGATCCCTCGATCTTGGCCGGGCCGACGATCGGCGTGACCATCGGATCCATTTCCACGAAATAGGGCCCGCCCCGGCCGCTGGGATTTTGCGGTTCGGGATCGACAGCTGCCGCTGATCCTCCAACAACGAGCGCGACCAGCGCGGCGGTTGTTGCGGCAAGATAGGAACGCATCGTCGGACTCCCGAAAAATTGAACGCTGTCCCGTCGAATTGTTCAGCCCATAAAGGCCTCCGATGGGGCGTCGTCATTCTATAATAGGAGGAAATTACTAAAGGACGGTAAGCGATGAGCGGGAATCGACGCCCGGCAAAGGTCAGGGTTTTTTCTGCCGGGGAGCAGCCAGACCATCCTTTGCGTCGGCATGACGACATCAGGCCGGACGCTGAAACGCCCGAAATTGCTGGCGTTGAGCGTGAAATCAATGACCCGTCCACCGTGGGTGGCATGCGCTGGGGCGCAATGCTGCTGTTTCTTGCCGGCTGCGCCATTGGTGGCGCGCTGATCAGTTTTTTCGGATTTTTTGAGATGTCCGCATCATGACCATGCGTCTGCTTTTGACGACCGCAGCCATCGTTGCCGTTCCCGCAACGGTGGCGAGCCAGAATGCAACCGTTGCAACCGTTCCGGCTCCTAAGCCCGCGGCGACGGCCCCTGCAGCCCCAACGGCGGCACCGACGCCTTCTCCGCAGGCATCGGTGGAGGCGAAGAAACCGGAGCGAACCACACCAGCACCCGCCAATCGCGCACCTATTGCCGCCAAGTCCGTGGTGAAGCCGGCTGCACCGGCTGGGGCCGCACGCAAGCCGCTGACCCGGCAGCAGCGCGCTGCATTGGCCCAGGCCGCGCGGACCCCCGATCCGAAGCCGGCCGCCAAGGGGACTGCGCCGGCCAAAGCCGTGGCCGCTGGTGCGACGGCGGCTGCCGCACAGGCTGCGCCCGTGGCCGCCAATGCCGCATCCGGCGAGGGCACGGCGAACACCGATGCCGGGCCGCGCACTTTGGGTGAAGCCGCCGCACTGGGTACGCCGCTGCCACCGCTTCCGGCACCACCCCCGATCCGCATTCCCGGATTTTCGGGCGAGCTGGCGCAGCGCCCGAGCGTTACCGGCCCCGAACTCTGGGTGGCGCAGGACAAGGCCAAGAGCTGGGCCGCGCTGGCGCGGGCGCGCGGCATCCAGAAACAGCGCGTGCGTTGGGATTATGCGCGTAGCCTGATTGCACAGGACAAAGGCAGCGAAGCATTCGGTGTGCTTGAGGTGATGCGACAGGACGATCCCGATCTGGCGCTGGTCGATGCCTTTCGCATAGCGCGGGCCGCCGCCATGACCCAGATGGGGCATTATGGCGATGTCGTTGCCGAGCTGTCGGCGGGGCTGCTTGCCAATAATAGCGAGGCCTGCGCCTGGCGGTTGCGTGCATTGGCGCAGTCGGGATTTGCCGAGCAGGCAATGGAGCAGCTCAATTGTGCGCGGGCGGCGATCTCCAAGCGCAGCTATCAAAGCCGCAAGCCGTTTGCGCTTTCGGTTGCACGCGCGGCCGTGGAGGCTGGCAATCCCGGCCTTGCGCTTAATTGGCTGAAGGACCTGCCGGACCGCGATTCGACGGCCAACCTTTACCGCGCGCGCGCGCTGCTCGCGATGGGGCAGGCGGACGAGGCGCGTCTGCGCTTTTCGCGTGTCGAACGCAGCGGAACGCGACAGGAGCAGATGGATGCCCGGCTGAGCGTGATCGAAGCGAAGGTGGCCGGGCAGACGATCGGCACCAAGGCGGCGCTGGCACAGCTCGATGCGCTGCGCTTTATCTGGCGCGGCGATTATGTGGAAGAGCGCGCGCTGTGGCTGAGTTACCGACTGAACCGCGAAAGCAACGACATGTTCGGCGCGTTGAAGACGGGCGCGGTGCTTTTCCGTTTCTTCGATCCGATCCGGCGCGACCCGGAATTCCTGAACAACCTGCAGGCGCAACTTGCCGGCGCGCTGGATGAAAACAGCACGATGCCGGTGGACAAGGCCGCAGGGCTGTACTGGGATTACCGCGACCTGACGCCGAGTGGCGCGCAGGGCGATTATCTGGTCAGCCGTCTGAGCGATCGTCTGCAATCGGCGGGGCTTTACGGCCGTGCTGCCGAACTGCTGGAGCACCAGCTTTTCGCGCGTGCGGGGGAACTGGCGCGCGGGCCGCTATCGGCCAAGGTGGGCACGCTCTATATCCTGGCGGGCAAGCCCGAGCGCGCGCTGACCGCGATCCGCAAGAGCAACAGCTCGGGCTTTACCGACGATATGATCCAGGCGCGCAAGCGGATCGAGGCGATCGCGCTGAGCCAGCTTGGCAAGGTCGAAGAATCCTTCGCCGTGTTGCAGGACGTTCCGGGCGCGCAGGTGCTGCGTGCAGAGATCTTGTGGAATCGACGCGACTGGGAGGCCTTTGCCATCGAGGCGCAGGCTGCGCTGCCCTCAAGCGGTTCGCTTTCCGACGTCAAGCAGACCGAGATCCTGCGCTATGCGATCTCGCTGGCGATGCTGGGCCGCGAGGCCGATCTGGCCAATCTGCGCGCGCGCTATGCGGCAGGCTTTGCCGACCGTGCGACCGCGCCGGTTTTCGACCTTCTGACGGGCGCGGTTGGGTCCGCCGACCCATCCGCGGTGGCGGAAGCCATGGCGGCGATGCCTGCCGTCAGCCCGGCGGGGGATTTGGCCGAACTGATCGAGGCTGGGCCGATGCAGCAGGAAAAAACCGCCGCCTGAGGCGCTTGCAGCGACAATCATGCAAAAGGCCCCGGGATAGGTTCCGGGGCCTTTTTCATAGGTTCAAGGCGGCGTCCGTGGCGCCAATCAAAAGGGGCCGCTCCGCAATGTGCGGAGCGGCCCCACCGGGTCTGCGCTGCGGATACGCGTCAGCGCAGATAATTGGTCAGCGAAAGGCCAGAGATCGTCGAGAAGACCGAATAGGAGGCTTCGAGCATCGTCTTGTAATGGGTGATGTCGATGGCGACACGGCCAAGATCGGCATCCTCCACTTTGCCTACAACGGTTTCAAGCAGCATGATCCGGTCTTCCGCCCGGGTGTTGAGCGTATCGACATAGGCCAGCTTGCGGCCATTCTCGCCGTTGACGGCACGGACTTCCGAAAGGCCGGCATCGATCTGTTCGAGCGCGGTCTTGAGCGTTGCGCGGTCGGTATCCGAAAGAGCACCGTCAAGCGGGCCCAAGGCGGCGAGCGTACCGAACGCGCTGACGAAATTCTTGCCGAAATCGGTAGCGACGATGCCATATTCGACGTCGAGCCCATCGCCCAGGCGCGCCCTGTTGCGGATCTGATCATTGGCGAAGGCATCGTCGGGATTGATGCCGACCGTTTCCCCCAGCGTGTTGAGCAGGAACGGATCGCCGGTCTGCGCGCCACCGAAGAGCGCCTTGCCGTTCTCGGTATTGTTGAGCGCGTTGCGGAAATCGCTGAAGGCGCCTTCGACCTGCGGATAGAGATCAAGCCCACTGTCGAGTGCAAGCGCGTCGTAGATCTGCTGGCGCAGATTGCCCATGCTGGTTTCGACATTCGACATATGCGCGTCGTAAAGTTCGAGCGTGGTCGTTACCGCCCCCGCCGAGCTTGTATAGGCCTGCTGGCGGACGAGCACCGAACGGGCCGAGAGCGAGCGGATGGCTTCGGCGCCGAGGCCCGAATAGTCCTGCGTCTTCTTCCCCGTGTTGAACTGCATCTGCGCATTGGCGAGATTTTGCTGGGTGCGCTCGATGCCGCGAGACATGGCGGTGGTGAGCTGGAACGTGGATACGCGGTTCATGGCAATAACCCTCAGTTCATCATTGCGAGGAGCGTGTCGTACATCTGGCCAGCGGTCGTCATGACGCGGGCCGCAGCGGAATAGCTGTTCTGGAGGACGACCATGTTGGCCAGTTCCTCGTCGACATTCACCCCGGCGAAGCCGTCGCGGCGATTGATCGCATCGTTAAGGCGCGCCGAAGCGGCGTTGAAGGCGGTTTCGGCGGTGAGCGCCTGACCGGCGACGTTCGCGATCATCTGGTTGGAAAAGCTGTCGAACGTCGCGGTTCCGGCCGTGCCCATGTTCACTGCAGCAGCAAGCCGGTCGACGAAATCGGTTGCGACGCGAATATCGCCAGCACCCAGCGCCTTGTCACCCACTGCCGCGCCCAGCTGGAGCTTGGCGAGCGGCAGGAGGAGGGGGTTGTCGGCAATCTGTTCACGGATGCCGGCATTGGAGAGGCCGCTGGAGCGGGGGCTGAGACCGGAAATCTCGGAAAAGGACAACCCCGTACCGAAACGGCTGGTCGAATCGACAGGGATCGAGATGGTGGCGCCCAGGCTTGCGGTATTGGGTGCGAACTGCATCCGGCCGCGATCGTCGATCGAGAAACTGCCATGCGCGCCGAGCGGGCTGCCATTGAGCTGGTTCACCATGTCACCATAGGTTTCGGTACCCGTGGCGGTGAAATTATAAATGCCGAGCGTACGGCCACCGGCATCGCGCAGAACGATCTGCGAGGTTTCGCCGGCGGTAAAACCCATCGGGTCGGCGGCGTTGAAGCCGGAGGGAACGAGCGGTGCGCCTTCGCTGCGCACGACATCGTTCAACCCGAAGAATTGCGAGAAACCGACACCGGCCCGGTTGCTGGGGGTGGCTTCGTCATCGCCTATGGCAACGCCGTTGGCACTGTCGGTTGCGGTGAGCGTCAGCTTGCCGTCGACGAGCGTTGCGGTGCCATGGGGCGCGAGATCGGCGTTCAGCGCATCGAGTGCGTCCTGAACCGTAGCACCGGGGCCCATGGCATCGAAATCGAGCGTCGATTTGGCGATGAGCGTGCCATCTGCCGAGGTGATCCCGACGGTTGTCTTGCCGGTGAATCCGAGCCGATCGGTGGCAACCAGCCCGCTGGAACGCCCTTCGAGCGCATTGGGGGCGGGAACGGTGGTGCCGCCGTTGGATGCAGCGTTGAGCGATTCAGCCAGTGCCGCAAACACCGTGCCGAGCTGATCGGAAAAGCCGGGCAGTATATTGTCGCGCAGGTCGATGAGCGCGCCCAATTTGCCGCCAACGGACGAGGAATCGATCTTGTCGCCGGTCGCCGCACCGGGGGTGCCGTCGGCATTGGCGAAACGGATATCGATCGATGGGTAGAGCGGTTGCTGCGCGCCCGCGCCGATCGGATAGCTGAGCACGCGCAAACGGCGATCGAGCAGTACCTGCCCCGAGCCGGAATCGATCGTGACGCGGCCGTCCGCCTGTTCGCGCACCGTGACCTTCATCAGTCCGCCGAGTTCGGCAAGCGCGGTGCTGCGCTCGTTTTCGAGACCGGAAATGCTCTGGCCGATCGCCTTGCGCTGCGCGATCGTGCCGTTGAGATCGTGAATCTGGGAGAGCAGCGTGTTGGCGCGTTCGACCGTGCCGCTGACCTCGCTCGCGACATTGGCCTGAAGCGCACCGGCTTCGCTGTCGAGCTGGTTCAGCAGCGAGATCGCATCATTCACATTGCCCGTGAACTGCGCCACCGTTTGAGGCGAGGTGGGCAGGCTGGTCATCTGGGTGGCCGAGCTGCTGAGCGCATTGAGGCGTGCCGCCAGGCCCGATTCGGAACCGACCGCGCCGAGCAGCGACTGGAGCTGGCCAAGATAGGAGGTGGCCGATTGCGACCAGCCGGCCGCCGCCGAACGGTTGTAGACCGTGTTCTCGAGAAATTTGTCGGCGACCCGTGAAGGCTCGCCGACGATAACGCCATTTACCCGTCCCCCGGCCACGCCGGTATAGACCTGCGTGACTTCGCGGGCATAGCCGGGGGTGTTCGCATTCGCGATATTGCTGGAAACCGATCGCATCATGGCCTGCGAGGCCATAAGGCCGGTGCGGGCAGTTCCGAGGATATCGTTCAGAGACACGCGGCGGATTTCCTTCAAATACGAATAGCGTCAGGGGACGGGAAAGAACGGATCAGCGCTTCAGATTGCTGAGTTCCTGCAGCATGTCGTCCACGGTCGTGATGATCTTGGACGCCGAGCTATAGGCGCGCTGGAAACGGATCATGTTGGTGAATTCACCCGCCAGATCGACGGTCGACGCCTCAAGCGTGCCCGCCGAGATCGTGCCCGAGCCGAGCGAGCCGGCGCGGTTGATCGCGACGCTGCCCGATTCCTGCGAGACGGTGTAGGCATTGCCCGAAATCGCGGTGAGGCCGTTCGGATTCTGGAAGGTGGCGATCGGCAGCTGATAGATGGCGCGGGTCGAACCGTCTTCGAAAATGGCGCTGACAAGGCCGTTTTCGGCGATGTTGACGCCGGTTACCGCACCGAGCACGCCGCCGTTGACACTCGAGGCGAGCAGCGCGGATTCGGTGCTGAACTGGGTCAGGCCGTCAAGCGCACCATTGGTGCCGAGCGACAGCGAGATCGGCGAGGAACCTGCGCCATTGCCCCAGTTGATGTTGAGATCGTTGAACAGGCCTGCGGTCGAGTTGGTGACATCAAGGCTGCCGTCCCCATTGAAGGCGAGCGTGCCGCTCGAGATCACTGTGCCCGGCAGATCTTCCGAATAGATTTCGGTCGCCCAGCTGTTGGTGCCGGTCTTCACGAAGCCGAAGGTGACGTTGTGGGCGTTGCCCTGCGCGTCATAGACCTGAACCGAACGCGAGAATTGCGGCGTGACGGTGCCGCTTTCCATGTCGCCGGCGGTGTAGGGGGTGACGACCGGCTGGGTCGATTGCAGGTTGGCGCGCAGTTCGATCTGCGTCGTCGCCTGTGCGGCGCCGCTCAGGCCGTTGATGTCGACCGGCTGGAGATCGTTGAGGCTGCCATTATCGGCATAGTTGCCATTCTGATCGATCGGCCAGCCCTGAAGGTAATAGCCATTGGCGTTGACCAGCAGGCCCTGCTTGTCGGGGGCGAAGGTGCCCGCGCGCGTATAGGCGATGCTGCCGCCGGCGGTGTTGTTGCCGCGCACGACGAAGAAGCCGGCGCCGTCGATGCCGAGATCGGTGAGGCTGCTCGACGACTGGAGGAGGCCCTGTGCCGAGATCATCGCCTGCGGGCGCGCCGCGACGCCACCGGCCGAATAGCTGTTGGCCGAGCCGCTGTTGGTGACGAGCGTGCTGAACTGGGCGGTAGTGCCCTTATACCCGATGGTGTTCACATTGGTGATATTGTCCGCAACGGTCGCCATGGCGGTCGACTGCGCGCCAAGGCCGGATACACCGGCATAAAGAGCTGAATAAAGGCTCACGAAATTCTCCCATGCGTAGCGACCGGCACAGCGCGAAAAAAATCGCTGGCAAGGTCAATCTCCATTGTAGGAGGCGCGAGAGGTGGACCAAATATAGGCAAAATTTTCCTAGTGAAAAACATCTCGCCCGGCGACGGCATCCTATAATGCTGGTTACGCAATTACTGCTTTTTCGAGGTTTGAGATGTCGCTCCGGATTTCGCTGCGCGATGGCGAGAAGGTGATCGTGAACGGTGCCGTGCTGCGGGCCGTGGGGCGTACCAGCCTGTGCGTCGAGAATAATGTGACGCTGCTGAAGGGCCGCGATGTGATGGCGCCCGAGGAGGCGACAACGCCCGCACGTCAGCTCTATTTCGCGTGCATGATGGCCTATATCGACCCCAAGGACAGCGAACGCCACCAGAATACGATCGTCGAGATCGTGCGCCAGCTGCTGGGGGCGATCGCCACCGCCGATGCGCGGGCCACCTGTATCGCCTTTGCCGAAAAGGTGGCGGCGGGCCAATTTTACCGCGCGCTTGCCGATTGCCGCTGGCTGATGAATTACGAGGCCGAGGCGCTGGCGCGCCACGGCCAGGTTCCGGTGACCGCTTAACAGGGGAGCGCTCGCCATGCTGACGCTGGCATCCGTGGCCACGGGGCTGCGCGCGCTTTCGCCTGACCGGCGTTATGGCCGGGTGGTGGCCGTGCGCGGCGCATTGATCGAAGTTGAAGGGCTGGTGGGGGCTGCGCGGATCGGATCGCGCGTGCGCGTTCACACGCCCGACGGCGCTGTAGAAGCCGAAGTGACCGGGCTGGACCGGAGCATCGCGCATTGCTTGCCGTTCAGCGATCCGCAGGGTGTGGCCTCGGGCGCGCGGGCCGATCTTGTGGCGGGGCAGTTTTCGCTGCGGCCGTCGGATGGCTGGCTGGGCCGGACGATCGACGGGCTGGGCCGCCCGATCGATGGCAAGGGACCGCTGGAACCCGGTGCCATCCCCCGTGCGATCAAGGGCAGCCCACCGCTTGCCTCCGCCCGCGCCCGCGTTGGGCAAAAGCTGGAAACCGGCGTCCGTTCGCTCGATATCTTTGCGCCGCTCTGTCGCGGGCAGCGTCTGGGGCTGTTCGCGGGGTCGGGCGTCGGCAAGTCGACGCTGCTCTCGATGCTCGCGCGCTGGACCGAATGCGACATCGCGGTGATCGGACTGATCGGCGAACGCGGCCGCGAGGTGCAGGAATTCATCGAAGACGATCTGGGTGTCGAGGGGCTGGCGCGCAGCGTCGTCGTGGTCGCAACGTCCGACGAGCCTGCGCTGATGCGGCGGCAGGCGGCGTGGACCACGCTCGCCGTGGCCGAACATTTCCGCGATCAGGGCTTGAACGTGCTGTGCCTGATGGATTCGGTGACGCGCTTTGCCATGGCGCAGCGCGAGATCGGGCTGGCGAGCGGGGAGCCGCCCGCCACCAAGGGCTATACGCCCACCGTCTTTGCCGAACTGCCGCGCCTGCTGGAACGCGCGGGCCCCGGGCTGGCCGGGCAGGGGGCGATTACCGGCCTGTTCACCGTGCTGGTGGACGGCGATGATCATAACGAGCCGGTGGCCGATGCCGTGCGCGGCATTTTGGACGGGCATATCGTCATCACCCGCCGGATTGCCGAGCGTGGGCGCTATCCCGCGATCGACGTTTTGAAATCGGTTTCGCGCACGCTGCCGCATGCGCACAGCGAGGCGGAAAATTTGATCCGGATCGGCGCGCGCCGCGTGCTTTCTACCTATGGTGACATGGAGGAGATGATCCGGCTTGGCGCCTATAAGGCGGGCTCGAACGTCGAGGTGGACGAAGCCATGCGCCTGGCCCCGCAGATCGAGACCCTGTTGACGCAGGGCAAGAATGAACGAACCTTTGCGGCGCAGAGCTTTGACGCACTCGCCGCGATTCTGGAGAAACCCGATGAAGACGCCGTATGACAGTGCGCTTCGTATCCGCCAGAGCGAGATTGACGATGTTCGGGTCGCCATCAGCGTTCAGGTGAACCAGCTCACGCAGATCGAGAACAGCAAGGCGGTCGTCGAAACCCGCATCCAGCGCGAAACTGAGATCGCGGCAGGCGATGCGCTGATGTCGTCCTTTGCCTTTGTCCAGCGGATGCGCGCCGAACGCGCCCGGCTGAACAGCGACAAGGTGAAGGCCGATACGCGGCTGGGGCAGCTGCGCACCGAGGCGGTCGCCGCTTATGGCGCGCTGCGCGCGATCGAGACCGCCGCCGACAGCTTTCGCGCCGAGGCCGAATCCGAACTGGCACGTGCCGAACAGACGCGGAGCGACGATTTCGCCGCGACGGCCTTTGTGCGCCGTCAGGCCGGGATGCGACGGAACGCGCAGTGATGAAACCCGTCCTCCCCACCGCCGTCAGCCCGCAGCACCGTGCAAACCTGATCTATGCGCAGGCGCGTGCGGAGCTGTCCAACCGCCTGTGGCAGGCGGCATTGGGCACCGGATCGTCGGGCGAGGGCGAAAGGGCTTCGGCCACCGCGCTGCGTGAAGGCGGCGATACGCGGCTCGATACGCTGCTCGCGATGCTGACCGAGGATATGACGCGCGGAACGCCAAAGGCGGCGGTTCCGGCCGAACCACCCAAGGTGACCGTGGACCCCGATGCACGGCGCGGGGGCGGAGAAGGGCAGCAACCGCGCGCGCACGACGATATCGAGCCGCCCGCAGGCGCATCGAGCGCGGGGCTGGGAGTAAATGCCGGTTATCGCCCGGCGCTGGAAGCCGCGGCGCAGCGGACGGGTATCGCCGCGCCGGCGCTGGCCGCGATCATCAATGCCGAGGCAGCCAAGGGGGCGGATGGGCGCTGGCTCGCTTATTCGCGCAATCCGCGTTCGAGCGCAGCCGGGCTGGGACAGTTTTTGAGCAGTACATGGCGCGGCGAGGCCGAACGGCCGGGCAGCTGGCTGAACCAGCTGGCATCGGCACGCGGCTGGCTGGATGGACGCGGCCGCGTGCGCGCGGAGGCCAAGTCCGAATTGCTGGCGCTGCGGTACAATGGCGAGGCGTCGATCCATGCGACCGCCGATTATGCGCGCGCGAACCTCGATGCGCTGGCGCGTGCGGGGGTGCGCATCGATGGCGGGGCCGAGCGGACGGCGCAGATGGCCTATCTTGGCCATCATCTGGGTGTCGGCGATGCGGCGAAGTTCCTGAAGGAAGGATTGTCGGCGGGCCGCGCGCAGACGTTGTTGACCGCGCAGGTGGGCGGGCAGCAGGCGCGCCGCCGGATCGCGGAGGCCGGCAATGCGGTGACGGCGCACCGCCAATGGTTGCTGGCTTATGTCGACCGTAACATCCGACCGGATCGATTCACCGAGTCGCAGCGCGGCTGATTACCCCGATCAAGCGCGACAGCCATGCTGCGGATCCCGGTTTCCGGACATTTATAGGATAAAAATAGGAATATGTTATGGGAGTAATTAGTCGTTAATATCTTTGAGCGAGTTTGACCCTCGTTGAGGGGGGCAGAACGCATGATGTGTTCAGCTTCCAACTATCGGGAGGGCTCAACATGTCGAAGATTACGCTCGCTCTGGAGGCTGCTGTCGCCTCCGTCATAGAAAATACCCCGGCGGAGGATGTCCGCCAGACCGCGCGCCAGCGCGCCGCAGTGGACAAGGCTTTTGCCCGTATCCTGCGTCTGATCGCGCCGCGCATTCGCCATTTCATCCGCCAGTACGGCCTTGTTGGCCACTGGGACGACGCCGAACAGGTCTGTGGCATCGCCGTCCACCGCGCGATCCAGGCTTATGATCCGGACAAGGCGCAGTTCACCACTTTCGTGAACTGGCAGATCCGCGGCGAACTGCAGAGCCTGCGCTTCCGCCTGATGACCGATCAGCGCCCTTCGGCCAAGAAGGTTGATGCCACCACCGTTTCGATCAACGCGGTCGCTTATGGCATGGATGGCGAGGAAACCACGCTGGAAGCGGTGATCGAGGACGAGGACGCGCTCGCCGCAACCGAAGCCGCCGCGTCGGATTATCTGGCGCAGAACGCGACCGCATCGCTTATCGACAGCTATATCGACCATCTGCGCGATACCGCGCTGGAACAGCTGCGCCGCCGTGCACGCCCGAAGAAGCGCGCTCTGGCCCGCTCGGGCGAAGCCGCGATCGCGCTGCGTTCGAAGACCTATGGTATCGAGCAGGAGGACCTCGACACGCTCGAGACGCGCCTGAAGCGCAACCGCGAGATCGTCGAGCGTCGCTTGTTCGAAGTCGCTGCCCCCGAGGTGCTGGGTGACGACGCCGGCGTTACCAAGGAGCGCGTCCGCCAGATTACCAAGCGCGCCGCCAAGACGATCGCCGAACTCGCCGGCAGCCAGCCGAAATTTGCGATGATGGTCGAATATCGCCAGCCCGGCGCGGCCCGCCCCAAGGCGCGCAAGCCGCGTGCCGACAAGGAAATCATCGCAGTAGCGCCCTGTGGCGATGAACGCTTCGCAGCAGCGGCATCCGCCGATTTCATGGGCAATGATCCGGTGCGCGAGATGCATCTTGAGTTGCCCGAGAGCACGCTGCGGCACTGACCGCACATATCTTCCCGATCCGAAAGGGCCGGACCAGTCGAAAGGCTGGCCGGCCTTTTTGTTTATGAAGGAAAGCCTTGCGGTCAGCGGGGGCCGACACAACCATAGAGAAAGCGGCGGACCTGGCGCTGTGCCATGTCTGCGACCTCATGGGTGGAAGGTCGCGGCTCATCAAAGGCTATCGCCCGGTCGGTGTAGAAGATGAGCTGGAAGAAGGTCTGGGCGTCATCCTCGGTAACCGGCGCCGGCAATTCTCCCGCATCAACCCGCGCCGCAAGATAGGCGGTCAGCGGTTTCACACCGCCCTTGGCATAGGCCGCGATGAAGGCGCGCATATCGTCGGGGCGCGTGAAGCTGGTTGAGATCATCAAGCGGGCGACATGGTAGAAGGGCAGGCCGCCCGCAAAGGGCCGGTACATCGCGTCGATATAATCGGTGGCGAACGCCGTCAGCATTTCCTCGGCGGGGCGTGCCGGGTCGAGCGGCAGGCTGCACGCTGATAGCATGTGCTGGGTGGCGTGGCGCATCACCGCGTCGAGCAACTCCGCCTTTCCACCGACTAGCCGGTAAACCGTGGCCTTGCCGATACCGGCGGCGTCCGCAATGTCTTCCACGCTCGCCGCGTCATAGCCGCGTGCGATGAAGATGCGGGCGGCATGATGGATCAGTCTTATCCAGCGGGCATCGTCAAATGACATATCGCGACCATCCATCGCATGCGGGGACGCTTCTTGGCCAGCCTGCGGACCGACGGGTTTCGAAGGGCTGAACCCCTGCGCAACCACAGCTAGCCTTGGATCATCAAGGGGATCGAGGGAGCGAAAGACAATGGCGGACGTCAACGATCGGGTACGTATAGCGGAGATGGAGGCAAGCGATTGCCCCGACGCCATCGCCCGGCATTTGCTGGACAATGGCGTCGTGATCGTTCGCGGCGTGATCGCGGCGGAGACGCTCGATCGCTTCAATGACGAGATTGACGATCATCTTGCCAGACACGACCCCGCACAGCGCAGCTATATGAATCCGACCATCGCCGCCTTTTATGGTGCGCAGACCCGCCATATGGCCGGGCTATCGGGGAAATCGGCGGTGTTCCGCAGCGAGATATTGTGCCACCCGTTGCTGGTAGCGATGTGCGAGCGCGTGCTGCGCCCGAATTGCGCGACCTACCAGCTGAACTTTGCCGATGTGATGGACCGGGGGGCGGGGGCGGAGATGCAGATACTGCACCGCGACGATGGCATTTGGCCTTATTTGCCCCGGTTGGGATTCCCGCTCGAATTCGCGTCGATGATCGCGCTGGGGCCCTTCACCTCCGAAATGGGGGCCACGCGGATCGTGCCGGGAAGCCATATATGGCCCGCCGACCGACAGCCCTTGGCAGAGGAGATCGTCGTTGCGGCGCTGAATCCCGGTGATGCCGTCTTCTATCTGGGCTCCACGCTGCATGCCGGTGGTGCCAATATCAGCAACGCCCGGCGGCGCGGGATGCATCTGAGCTATTGCCTGGGCTGGCTGCGCACCGAGGACAATAATTACCTGACCGCGCCGATCGATCTGGTGCGCAGCTTGCCGCGCGATCAGCAGGCGATGCTCGGCTATGCGCTGCATGACGGGATCGCGGCCAATGGTGGCTTTCTGGGCGCCGTCGACTGGCGCGACCCCCTCGACCTGATGGCCGAGGGGCTTCTCTAGAACATAGTTCTGGATCAGCTTTCGCTGGCGATCACCTCGATGCTGAGCGGATCGCCACCAGCGACGATCGTGAGCAGGCGATCGACATTGGGGTGCGCGCCCGGACGGTTGCGCGCATCTGCGGTGTGCTCGGCAAACACGGACAGGCCATGTTCGGCCGCTTTCGCGTCCAGCGCACCAAAGACCTGATACAGATATTGGTAGACGGCGAGCGAGCCTTGCTTGCCAGGCTGGTTTTCGATGCGGGCGACCACCGCGCCTGCCGGGTCGACAAGGTCGATACGCTGTACGCCATCGATCGGCGGCAATTGCTGGAGGTTATCTTTGAAGGTTGCGCCGGCTTGAATCATCGCCCGTATTTCCCGAATTGCTGAATTGACTGGGCGCGGCGTGTAACAGCTTCTTTCGGCGTTCGCCATCACACCCACAAGGCATGAAGTTATCCACAGGCAACGGCAGTAATGACAAAAAAACGCCCGACGGAGGACCGCCGGGCGCTCTTTTTTAAGATGATGGTTCGATCAGAAGTCGGACCAGTCATCCAGATCGCCGGGAGCGACGTCGTTGGAGGCGCTGTTTACCGCAAGAGGCTGCGGCACCGGCAAGGGCTTCACCGGCGACACATAGGGCTTGGCGGCCACCGGGCGGCCACCGGCAACGGCGCGCAAGGGGGCGGCCGAGACGGCGGCTGCCTGCACGGCCTGACCGGTCTTGAACATGCTGGCCTGGCTGGCAAGCAGGGCGGCTTCCTCGGTGAGGTTGCGGGCGGCTGCCGATGCTTCCTCGACCATCGCGGCGTTCTGCTGGGTCGATTGGTCCATCGCGTTGATCGCAGCGCTGATCTGCGTGATCGCCGCCGACTGCGCCTGATTGTCCTGCGCCATTTCACCGAGCAGCGTGTGCACTTCGGACACCCCGCCCGAGATGGTGGCGAGCGCGCCGTCGACACGCTGGACGGCATCGACTGCGGTGACGATGTCGGTCTGCGTCACGGTGAGCTGATCGCGCGCGCGCTTGGCCTCTTCCTCGGCACGCATCGCGAGCGCCGAGACGAGATCGGCGACGACCGCGAAACCGCGACCCGCATCGCCCGCACGGCCGGCTTCGACCGCCGCGTTCATCGCAAGAACGCGCGTCTGGAACGCGATCTTGTCGACGCCTTCGATCACCTGATCGATGCCCTTGGCGCTTTCGCTGACGCGGTCCATCGCCTGAACGGCTTCTTCTGCGATGTTGCGGCCGCTGCTGACGGTTTCGATCGCTTCGTCAGCGCGGGCCACGGTGCGCGAGGCCGAACCGGCGGTTGCCTTCAGGCGCTCGTCAATCTGCGCGACGGCGGCTGAGGTTTCCTCAAGGCTGGCGGCATTGCCTTCGGTCCGTCGAGCCAGATCCTCGGCTGCCTGCGCGATTTCCTGCGAGCCGGTGCGGATGCCCATGGTGCTGGCATTGGCGGCCGAGATCATCTCACGCAGACGCGCGATTGCGTCGTTGAAGTCGGTTTTGAGCGAGGCGACCTCGGGCGGGAAGTCGACGGTGATCTCGGCGGTGAGATCGCCTTCGGCAATCGCCGACAGCCCTTCGCCGACCTTGGAGGTGACGAGTTGCTGCACCTTGGCGAGTTCGGCATCGGCTT
The DNA here is from genome assembly GCF_033025475.1 of Sphingomonas sp. C3-2. NCBI lineage: Bacteria > Pseudomonadati > Pseudomonadota > Alphaproteobacteria > Sphingomonadales > Sphingomonadaceae > Sphingomonas > Sphingomonas sp. C3-2. The sequence goes on along the minus strand of NZ_CP130322.1, from coordinate 1,235,038 downwards.
CCTGACGCGCCACGGCGGCCAGGCGGAATTGTTCGACGGCCTTGGCGATGTCGCCCAGTTCGTCCTCACGCTCGAGCGAGGGGACCGTGACATGCTCGCCACGGGCCAGCGACGCCGTCGTTTCTGAAAGCTCCGTCATCGGGCGCGTTACGGTCTTGTGCAGGATGAACCAGACAAGCGTCAGGAAAGCGACCGAGAGCGCGGCCATGATCGCCATGAACAGCATTGTCTGTTCACCGATCGAATCCGCATTCTCGCCGCGTGCGACGGCGCGTTCCTGGACCATGTCGATCAGCTTGGTCGCCTGTTCAAGCGCGGCGTGCGATGCTTCCTTGCCTTCGCCCTTGATGAGCGCGAGCGTTTCGGCGTCCTGCTGGTTATGGCTGAGTTCGACGATGCGGGCGTTGACCTCTTCGAGCGTCTTCACCTTTTCGTCGAGGGCATCGATTTCGGGAACGATATCGGGCCGCGCAACGTCGCGCAGGCCGAGAATATCGTCGGCGAGGTTTTCCTTGTTGGTGGTGATGCGCTCTTCAAGCCCGGTGATCTCCTCGGCTTCGACCGCAGTCATGTGCGAGTACATGAGAATGCGATATTCGCGCAGACGCCCCAGAATATCGGCAAGCGACTTGATCGCGGGCATGCTGACCGTGACATGTTCGCGGCCGACATCGGTGAGCCGGTTGCTCGAAACCACCGAGGCAGCGCCGAGAGCCGCCACAAAGCCAGCCATCAAAACGAATGAAAGTAACAACTTGCGTGGCAAGCGCCAGTTGTTGAACACCTCAAGCATTTCCCAATCCTTTTGCTCTTGGCAAGGCGCCCAAACGTCCCCCGACCGGTTCAGGATCCTATGTTTTACAGATAGTCAGGCCGGATGACGCGCAGGCCCTCCTGAGGCCGCGCGGCACGGTCCCGACGAATGGAAGTGCGGACCCCTGTCCGCAAACCCGACTGATCGATGGATCATGTTGGATGGAACGGGCATAGGCGTCTCCCTCGACAGAGGGGCGCGATAAGCCGTCCCCACGCAATCATTATAGGATGGCGTGGAAGGAATGGCCGTGATTGCGCAAAACTGCTGCAGCCATCCGCCTGTAAAGCAGGGAAGGGCACCCGGCGAGATAAGCGCCGGGTGCGGGATATTGAGGGATCAGGTCAGAAATCCGACCAGTCTTCGGCGGTGGCCGCATTGGCCGACGCCACCGGGAGCGCCTTGACCGGCGAGACATATTTGGCCGGCGCGGGCTGGGTACGGATCGGCGTGACCGTTGCCGTAGCCTGCACGACCTGACCGGTCTTGAACATGCCGGCCTGGGTGGCGAGCAGGGCAGCTTCTTCGGTGAGGTTGCGGGCGGCTGCCGATGCTTCCTCGACCATCGCGGCGTTCTGCTGGGTCGACTGGTCCATCGAACCGATGGCGGCGCTGATCTGCGTGATGGCGGCCGATTGCGCCTGATTGTCCTCGGCCATCTGGCCGAGCAGCGTATGGACTTCGCCCACGCCGCCCGAGATGGTTTCGAGCGCGCCGTCGACACGCTGCACGGCGTTGACGGCGGTGACAATGTCGCTCTGCGTGACGGTCAACTGATCGCGGGCGCGCTTGGCTTCTTCCTCGGCACGCATTGCGAGCGCCGAGACGAGATCGGCGACGACCGCGAAGCCACGGCCCGCATCACCCGCGCGGCCGGCTTCGACGGCTGCGTTCATGGCGAGGACACGCGTCTGGAACGCGATCTTGTCGACGCCTTCGATCACCTGATCGATGCCCTTGGCGCTTTCGCTGACGCGGTCCATCGCCTGCACCGCTTCCTCGGCGATGTTGCGGCCGGTGCTGACCGTTTCGATCGCTTCGTCCGCACGCGTGACGGTGCGCGAGGCGGAGCTGGCGGTTGCCTTCAGCCGTTCGTCAATCTGCGCGACGGCGGCCGAGGTTTCTTCAAGGCTGGCGGCGTTGCTTTCGGTACGGCGGGCGAGATCCTCGGCCGCCTGCGCGATTTCCTGCGAACCGGTACGGATGCCCTGCGTGCTGGCATTGGCAGCAGCGATCATTTCACGCAGACGCGCGATTGCCGCGTTGAAGTCGGTGCGGAGCGAGGCGACTTCGGGCGGGAATTCGGTCGTGATCTCGGCGGTGAGATCACCCTCGGCAATTGCGGACAGGCCTTCACCGACCTTGGAGGTGACCAGTTGCTGGACCCGGGCGATTTCGGCATCGGCTTCCTGGCGCGCCACGGCGGCCAGACGGAAAAGCTCGACTGCCTTGGCGATGTCACCCAGTTCATCGTCGCGCTCGCGGTGCGGAACATGGGCGTCGCGCCCCTCGGCAAGACCGGTGGTGACCGAGACGAGTTCGCCAAGCGGACGGGTGACACCGCGGTTGAGCAGCTGCCAGACGAGGATCAGAATGCCGGCGGATAACGCAGCGACCGCGTAAATGATGAGGAGTGCAGTGTCGGCGCTTTCGCGCCCGGCGACACCGCGCGCCTTGGCGCGTTCGATAACCTTGTTGGACAGCGCCTCGGCCAGATCATTGGCTTCGTTGTTCGCGGCGCGGCCTTCGGTCTGGAGCATATGGATTGCGGCGTCATCGCCTTGCCGGCTGCTTTCCATGATGCGCGCATTTATCGCATCAAGGCGCTGGAACGAGGCTTTCAGGTTCGCGATGTCGGTCGCGAGATCGGGGCGGGCAACCGAGGAGAAGCGATCGATTGTTTCATTGATCGCCTCTTGGTTCGTCGTGACGCGCTCTTCGACCTTGGCCATGGCTGCGGCCTCGCGCTCGACGACATGGTTGTAGAGCAACGATCGGGACTGACGGCCGAGCGCGCGCAGATCGCCGAGATCGGCGGTTGCGGTGAGGCCCACTGCAACATGTTCGTCGGCGATATCCGCAATACGGTTGGTGGATAGCACGGCCACCGTCACCAGCAGCGCGGTCAACACCGCGATGAAGGAGAAGGCGACCAGCATTTTCCTTGGCAGGCGCCAGTTGTTCAATGAATCAAGCATTCTGCTGTCCTTGATATCGTTCCTTGGGCGAAACGCTTCGGCGCCCGCGCGTGACACTTATGATTTGTGAAAGCCGCGCATTTCCGAGGGAAGCGCCGGCCATAGCCATTATAGAAGTGCCGTCCGCAGCGGTCGGGATGTCTGCGGCTTAAAAGTTTTGAGGAAAACTTTTAAGCTTTTCAAATGAACTGCTTAGTGCAGAAAATTTTTGTGCCCAGGCATGCGGTGTTCTGATTTTGTCCTTTGATGGCAATTTCATTCTATAGAAGGGGAAGGAGAGGGTGAGGCCGCGGTTTTTCGCGTGGTTCGCGCTCGTCAGAACGGTGCAGCCGCAGGGTCACTACGTGCGGAAAAAGCAGAATCGGATATCGGAACAGCCGTGCGCGTTCTCGCTCATCCGGCTTTGTAAACTTGGGAGTGCCTATTTTTGACGAGTAGCCAGCAACTGGTGATCATCGCAATTCACGATGCGGGTATTCGCAGCGCGCTGGCGGCATGGCTGGGCGCTTCGGGTGAAACGCTTGTCGTCGCGGACGGCGTCGCCAGTATCCGCGTTCCGGACGACGCTCGCGCGAATGCGATCCTAATCGTCGACGCCAGCGATCACGAAGGCGATGTTGTCGCAATGCTACGCGGCGAAGGCTGGGGCGACGGCCTGATCATCCTGAGCGCGAACCCGGTGAAACAGGCCGGCGAACGGATTGCCTATCTGCCGCATGATGCGCCGAGCGTTTCGGTGGCCGCGATCCTGCAAATGTGGCGCCAGCGCCGCGCTTAATCGGGATTGGGTATCAACCCACCGGCAAAGGCGATGCGTAGCGCCTCGGACAGGCTTTTCACGCCCAGTTTTTCCATGAGTTTCGCGCGGTAGATTTCGACGGTGCGTGGGCTGATATCGAGATCATAGGCGATGATCTTGTTCGAGCGTCCGTCGATCAACCCTTTCAGAACATCGAGTTCGCGCGAGGAAAGCGAGGCGAGCTTGTCTTGCGCCGCGCGTATCCGATCGTTTTCTGCCGTGGACTGGCGCAGTTGCTCGAAGGCGTGATCGACCGCCGCCAGCAGGCTCAGATGGTCGCAAGGCTTTTCCAGAAAGTCGCTGGCACCCGCCTTCATCGCTTGTACTGCGCGGATCACGTCTCCCTGACCGGTCAGGATGATCGCGACATGTTTTTCACCCTGGCGTGCCAGCGTCTTGAGCACATCTAAGCCGGAGGCGCCGGGCATGTGGAGGTCGAGCAGAATGCAGCCGGGATCGAGCATCGGCAATTCAGCAAGAAATGCATCACCAGAACGGAAGCTGCGGATCGACAGGCCGGAACGGACCGACATCAGGCTTTGCAACGACGCGCGCACCACGTCGTCATCGTCGACGATGAAGAGATTGCGCGCGTTCATTGCGCCGCCATCTCCAATTCACTCATGCAATGGACAGTAAACCGGACCATCGTTCCCCCAGCGGCCTGATTTTCAATAATCAATGCGCCACCATGAGCCTCCACGATCCTGCGACAGATCGATAGCCCCACTCCCATGCCATGCGCCTTGGTCGATATAAAGGGTTCGTGCGACCGTGCTATGATCTCCGGCACAATCCCAGGTCCGTTGTCGGATACCATGAATTCGACCATCCCGTTACCGACATTGCGGGTGGCAAGCACTATTTCTCGGAAATCCGACTGCATGTCATCGAGCGCCTCAACCGCGTTGCGGATGAGATTGACGAGCACCTGCTGGATCTGGACCCGATCGACAAGGACCGACGCGGCATTGGCGTCAAGATCATATCGGACATTGACGGTGCGGCGCTCGGCGCTGCTGAAGACGAGGGAGACGGCGTCCAGAACGATCTCGGAAACCTGCTCGACCCCGGTTTCGACCTCACCGCGGGCCGCAAAGGTGCGGACGCGCTGGATGATGTTGCCCGCGCGCAGCGCCTGGCTGGAAGCGAGCTGAACAAGATTGCGGACCTGCGTCGGGCTGACATTCTCGTCCGCGAGCAACATGTCCGCAGCCCCCAGAAAATTGGTCGTCGCGGCGAGCGGCTGGTTGAGTTCGTGCGCGAGCCCGGCCGCCATTTCACCCATGGCGCTGAGGCGCGAGACATGGAGCAGTTCATCGCGCATTTCGGCAAGTCGCGCCTGTGAGGCGAGGCGCTCGCTCATGTCACGGACAAAGCCGATAAGGATGCGCTGGTGCCCGATCCGCGCTTCGCTGATGGCGAGTTCGACGGGGATTTCTGCGCCGTTGCGGTGTAGCGCCACGGTATTATGGGTTTGTCCGATGAAATCGAGGCTGGCCGTTCGTCTATACTCGTCGAGCAACTGATCGATCCGCGGCTTCAGGGGGTCGGGGACGAGCGCTGTGACCGGCATGCCGAGAAGTTCTTCGGCGTCATAGCCGAAAAGGCGTTCCGCAGTGGTGCTGAACGAGCGAATGTGCCCAGCTTCATCAACAGTGACCATTGCGTCCGGGATGGTCTCAAGGATCGAGCGCAATTCCGCTTCCCGTGCTTCGAGCATCGAGGCGCGCTCTTCGCGTTCGGATGCGTCGAAAATCACGCCGATCATCGAGAGGAGTCTGCCGTCTGGAGCATAAAGGCAGCGCGAGGAGCCTTCGATGGTGCGCTGCCCCTCGGTGGGCGATGAGCGAAGACGGAAACCAAAGCGCGGTAGGCGGCGCGCGACAACCTCGTCCTGGTCGGGGAAGATCCCCGCACTGTAAACGCTCAGGACATGCTCGCGCCATCGCTTCATCCCACCCTGAAAGGTCTTGGGCGCAAGCGCCAGCAACTGTTCTGCATGGGGGGAAAGGGACATGGTGTCGGTAGCCACATCCCATTCGAAAATCCCGATCTCGTGCGCCTCAACCGCGAGTGCCAGCCGTGCATCGGCGGCATGCAATGCCTTTTCTGCGCGCTTGCGATCGGTGATGTCAGTCATCGAAAGTGCGATCACGCGCTCTCGCCCCGGGCCCGTTTTTACGGCGCGAAGCTGTTCAAGCAGATAGAGTTCACGGCCATCGCGGTGGCGTGCGGTGACCTCGTTCTCGACGGTTTCGCCTGCGTGCAAGCGGATGGTGACGGCGCTCCACTGATCGGTCCGGCCGGTATGGAGCAATATTTCATGGGGCTGGGAAACGGCCTCGGCGGCGGACCAGCCGAACAGGCGTTCGCAGCCTTTTGACCAGCGGCGGATGGTGCCGTCTGCAGACATCAGCGCGATGGGTGCTGAATCGAGCGCGACGAGCAGTTCCTGACGCGCCTCGCGCTCGCGCGTGAAGCCTATCCACACCCAGGCGAGAATGCTCCCGGATACGAGGATCTGGATCAGCATCTGCAGTGCGCCGCGCATCACGGCCGGTATGCCATAGGCGTCGGCGCTGAGGCTGAGATAGGCCGAAGCGATCGGCATGGCGAGACAGAGCACAAAGGTTGTGCGGAGCACGCGGCTTTCGGGTTCGCGAATGGTTGATGGGCCTGCGCGCACCGGGACGTGCCAACTGATAAGCGCCATCGCCAAAGCCGCCGTGGGGACGACGGTGGGTAGCGTCATCAGAAGCCCTGGGAACGCATGTGGCTGGAGAGAACCCATGTCGATCGTCGAAAGGGCGCTGGACAGTGCCGCGATACCAAGCACCGCAGAGGGCAGTGCCACGATAGCGCGGCATGGGCGGGCTCCTGGCATCGGAGACAGGGCGGTAGCGGTGGCAAGCAGCGCCACGGAGAGCAGCGGAAACAGCGCTGGCGGAGAGGCGCTATAGGGAGACGGGCGCGCGATCCCCGCCGTCACTGGCCACAGCGCGGGGCTGACGTCGTGCCCTGTCAGCAACTCGAAAGCTCCGAGCGTGATGACCGCGACGGCGGGAAATAGCAGGCCGTATCCTGATTGGCGCCAACCCTGCATCATCGCGATCAGGGAAAGGGCAATCGCTGCAAAGGCGACCGCAGTGAGCGGCCGCATCGGGCTCAAGGGAAGGCCCAGGCTTGCGATTTTTAGATCGCCGGACAGCCAACCCGCGATGACCGCTCCGCAAAAGGCGAGCGCGAGCGCGCTCCACAGATACGGAATGGTCGTAACGTCCGCCCGTCCGGAAGAACGCCCCGGCTGACGTGTAAAATATCGCATCCCATTTTCCATGCCACGTCAGCCCCCTCGAACGGGCTAGCTCAATGTGGGGTTAGGCGAAAGAGTATAGGATAACGGTGTATCGAAAATGCGCGGTTCGGCATCCGCCTGCCGCCATCGGCATGGCGGCGCGGCGACGACAGAAAAAGGTATGTTTGGTCAGGCAGCGGCGACGTTCTCGTTTGCCAGCCCGTCGATGATTGAGCGGTTGATGTCGATCAGATCGTCGATTGATTCCTGGCCGCGCACGACCGCCGTAGTGTGACGATCGACCCAGAGCGCAAGCGAGATGATCCCGGCGCGCAGCGCATCGGGAAGCTGGTTGCCCGGCAGGGCACACAGGCTCGAGAAAACGGTCCAGACCTCGCGATTGCGGTGCAGGGCGGGCATCAGCCCGGCGCCGGTCAGTCCCGCATCGCGCGCATCGATCATTTCCCCGGTGATCTGGCTCATCAGTCGATATTCAGTGCCGCGCGGGCTCGCTGCGATCTTTTGCACGCGGCGATAGGCGTCGAGTGACATGGTATCTCCCTCAAATGGTATCTCCATTTTAGGACGACACCATCGGGTGTGGGGACCTTGGCCGATTATTTTCCGGGTTGAAGCCAAACCCGTTCGAAAATGGGCGCGCACCGCGCCACTCATGCGATCTTCATCCTATAATCAGGAAACCGGCTGCGGCCACATCATTTTCTGGACTCATCCATGCTTAACGGTATCGGTCTCGTCGTCATTCTGGTCTGCGTCTTCGGCAGTTTCCTTATTTCCGGTGGCAATGTCATGGTCATTCTCCATGCCTTGCCGCATGAAATGATGGCGATTGGCGGCGCAGCGGTGGGCGCCTTCATCCTCGGCAATTCGATGCCAACGGTGAAAAAGGCGTGGAATGGCGTGGTGCGCGTGTTCAAGGGACCGCGTTGGACCGAGGCCGATTATCGCGACTTGCTGGCGCTGATGTTCACGCTGCTGAGCACTTTCCGCAAGGGTGGGGCGACGGCGATCGAGAGCCATCTGGATGCGCCCGAGACGAGCAGCATCTTCACCCGTTATCCCCGGCTTTCGGCAGATCGCGCGCTGGTCGATTTCATCTGCGACTATCTGCGCATGATGACGGTGAATTTCGAGGATCCGTATCAGATCGCCGAGGCGATGGAGAACGATATCGAGCGGCATTTCCATGAGGAAATGCAGCCGCAGCATTCGCTGCAGATTATGGCAGACGGTTTGCCGGCGCTGGGGATCGTCGCGGCCGTTCTGGGCGTGATCAAGACGATGAGTTCGATCGATCAGCCGACCGACGTGCTGGGCGCGATGATCGGCGGCGCGCTTGTGGGCACGTTCCTGGGCGTGTTGCTGTCCTACTGCTTTGTCGGTCCGATCGCATCTAAGTTGCAGCAGACGATCGAAAGCGATTGCAAGCCCTTCGCGATCGTCAAGACCGCGATTATCGCTCATGCCCAAGGGTTGCCGACCCAGGTGGCCATCGAACTGGCGCGACGGATGACCCCGTCCAGCTACGCGCCGTCCTTCGTGCAGCTCGAAGCTGCGCTTGATGAAGTCAAGGACCAGCTCAATGCAACACCCGTCTGACGTTTCCGACGATCGTTCGCTTCGTCTGCCGCCGCACGGCTCCACCACCACCGCAGAAGATCTGCGCGTCAGGCTTGTCCTTGCCGCCGATTTCGACGGCGAAATGGCGATCGACGCCAGCGAGGTGGAAAGCGTGGGCCAGGCCGTTCTCCAATTGCTGGTGGCAGCGCGCGCAGAGGCCGAGCGTGCAGGTCAAACCTTCCGGATCGACCATCCGAGCCAGGCCTTTGTTGACCGCGTAAACGCGTGCCGTCTGGGCGACGCGATCGGAATTTCTGCTGAAGAGGACATCATTCAGTGAGCAAGCTTATCCTCACCGTCGACGATTCTGCGAGCATGCGCATGCTGCTCAAGACGTCGCTCACCGCGCAGGGCTATCGGATCGAGGGCGCCAATGACGGCGAACACGGTCTTGAGCGCATGCACGAAGTGAAGCCCGACCTGCTGATCACCGACATCAACATGCCCAAGATGGACGGGTTCGAACTGATCGAGGCCGTCCGTGCGGTTCCCGCATTTCGCGGCACGCCGATCCTGGTGCTGTCGACCGAGTTTTCGGACGAGAAGAAAACGCGTGCGCGCACGGCAGGCGCGACCGGCTGGATCACCAAGCCGTTCGATGCCGCCAAGCTGGCCGCCGCCATTCGCAAGGTTTGCCCATGAGCACCGGCAATGATGAGCTGGACGAAATCCAGGGCATCTTTTTCGAGGAATGCGCCGAAGGCCTCGTGATCGCCGAAGAGGGGCTGTCCGCGATGGCGGCGGGCGATGCCTCTGCCGAAGTGATTGCTGGCGTGTTTCGGGCCGTCCACTCGATCAAGGGTGGCTCGGGCGCGTTCGGGCACATGGCGCTTTTGACCTTTTCGCACCGTTTCGAAAATGTCCTCGACGAAGTGCGTGGCGGCAAGATCCCGGCGACCCCGGGGGTCACGCAAATTCTGCTCAACGCATTCGACCTTTTGTCGGACCATGTCAGCTCGGCGCAGACCGGATCGGCCGCGCCCGACGACGCCGCGATGATCGTGCAACTCGACGCTGTGCTCGAAAACAAGGGGGCAGGTGACGTGTCGGCCCCGGCTGCTGCATCCGCTGTCGCCGAGGTTGCCGAGGAAATCGATCCGCTTGGATTCGTGCCCGTTGCGGCTCCGGTCGAGGAGTTTGATCCCTTCGGTTTCGAACCGGTTGTGGTGGCACTTGACGATTTCGATGCGCCGGCCGTGCCCGAGGGGCCTCTGCCCTGGACGGTCGTGTTCAAGCCGTCGCGCGCGGCACTTGCCAATGGCGGTGAACCGCTGCTGATCCTGCGCGAGCTTGAGGCGCTGGGCGGTGTGGTGACGGCGGTCGACACAAGTGCCCTGCCCGATCTGCGCGATCTGGACCCCGAGGATAGCTATTTCGGGTGGACGCTGAGCGTCCCCGCCGAAGTATCCGAAGCCGATATTCGCGAATGTTTCGACTTCGTGTCGCCGGACTCGGTGATCGACGTGACTCAGGAACAAGCATCCGGTGCCGCGCCTGTGGAGCTTCCCGCCGAGACATTGGGTGAAGCCGATGAAGCCGGGTTCGTTCCGGTCGTCGTCGACCTTGAAGACCTGTCTCTGCCGGTAATACCCGAAGAAATTTCTCCCGTTGCAAGCGTGGCGGCACCTGTAGCAGCAATCGCTGCTCCGGCGGCCGGTGAGGGACGGGGCGGTGCTGAACCCGCGGCCCAGACCATCCGTGTCGACCTGTCCAAGCTTGACCAGTTGCTCAATCTTGTCGGCGAACTGGTGATCCGGGGATCAATCCTTGCCGATCGGCTGTCTCCGGCGGATCAGGAGCGTGTCGAGCTGCCCGAATTGTCGCGTCTGACGCGGCAGATTCAGGACAATGTGATGTCGCTGCGCGCGCAGCCCATCCGCCAGGCCTTTTCCCGCGTGCCGCGCATGCTGCGCGATCTTGCCGCCAAGACCGGTAAGACGGTGCAGTTGGAGATGACCGGCGAGACGACCGAAGTCGACAAGGGCGTGCTCGAAAAGATCGGCGATCCGCTGACCCACATGATCCGCAACGCCGTGGACCATGGGATCGAATCCGCCGAGGAGCGCATCGCCGCAGGCAAGTCGCCCGAAGGGACGATCCGCCTGTCCGCCGAGCAGAAGGGCGCACGCATCGTCGTGCGCGTCAGCGACGACGGCAAGGGTATCGACCGGGTGCGTGTGCGTGCCAAGGCCGTGGAAAAGGGTATCATCAGCGCCGATGCGCAACTGTCCGACGAGGAGATTGACGGGCTGATCTGTGCCCCCGGTTTCTCGACCGCCGAAACGATTTCGGACGTGTCGGGACGCGGTGTGGGCATGGATGTGGTGCGCAGCAACGTCGAAGCGCTGGGCGGCCGCGTCGAAATCCATTCGGTGCCGGGCGAAGGGACGACCTTCATCATGGCGCTGCCGCTGACGCTCGCCATTCTCGACGGCATGATCGTGCGCCTGGGCGACCAGCGCTATGTTCTGCCGCTCGCCAATGTGATCGAAACCGTCCGGCCCGAGGCAGGGCAGGTCAAGCCGACGTCGCCCACCGCCGAGGTGATCGAGCTGCGCGGCCAGTATCTGCCGGTGAAGCGCGTCGATGAACTCTTCGGGTTTGGTGCCAATGATCGTCGCAACCCCGAGGAATCGGTTGTGATCATCGTCGAGAGCGAAGCGACCGGCAATGTCGGCCTGATGGTCGATACGATCGACAACCGCCGCGAGGTGGTGATCAAGAGCCTGGAGGACAATCTTCACCCCATTCGCGGTTTGGGCGGCGCCACCATCCTTGGCGATGGATCGATCGCGCTCATTCTCGATATCGACGCGCTCGTCGCGTCCGGAAACCAGAACAAATTCGCGCTGAAAGGAATCGCGGCATGAACATTGTCGAAGAGCAGAAAACCGACGAACGCAAGATCGTCACCTTCACGCTGGGCGAACAAATGTTCGGCATCGACATGCGCTCGCTGATCGAAATCCGCGAATGGGAAGAGCCTACCCCGCTGCCGAGCGTGCCCTCGTTCATCAAGGGTGTGACTAACCTGCGGGGGTCGGTGGTGCCGGTGGTCGGCCTTTCCGAACGACTGGGCTGGGAACCGAGCAAGATCCATTCGCGCTCGTGCATCCTCGTCGTCAGCATCGCCAACAAGCAGGCCGGTTTCCTGGTCGATGAAGTTGCCGACATCGTCGTGATCAACGGTGCCGACATCCAGCCCGCACCCGAAGTGGAGGTGAACGAGGAAAGCGTGATCGCCGGTCTCGTCAAGATCGAACGTCGCACGACCGACACCGAAAATGCCGAGACGATGGTGCTCCTCCTCGACCTCGATGCGTTGAGCCTGACCCGGCACCTGACGGACATGGCCGCGTGAAACACGAGGTCTTCCCTGCCGATGCGGAGCGGGGCGGCGCGTCTGCGCTTGTCGCCAGCGCCGAACTCGGGATCGACGAATTTCGTCAGATCGCGGCCATCATGCAGGCCGAGGCCCGTATCCACCTGGTCGAAACCAAGATCACGCTCGTCCATTCCCGGCTGGCGCGCCGGTTGCGTGAGCGGGGGCTGACGCGGTTCAAGGACTATGTCGCGCTCGTCAACGAAGACGAGGAAGAACGCCGTGCCATGGTGGTTGCACTGACCACCAACCACACGCATTTCTTTCGCGAGGCGCATCATTTCGATCATTTCCGCGGGCAGGTTCTTCCCGTGCTGCAGGGGCGCGCGCGCGTTGGCCAGCCGGTACGTATCTGGTCGGCAGGCTGCTCGAGCGGCGAGGAAGTCTATTCGATTGCGATGTGCCTTGCGGGTGACGCGCAGGCGAGCGCCAACTGGCTGAAGACGAGCGACGTCAAGCTGCTGGCGACCGACATTTCGCCGCCTGTGGTGGACGCTGTGCGCCGGGCGACCTATTCGGCGGCGACCGTCGAGCCGATCCCCCAGACCTACCGCGCGAAATGGCTTCGTCCTAACGGCGACAATTTCGTGATTGCCGACGAACTGCGCGCGCTTGTCACCGCCCGCGTGCTCAATCTCTTCGCGTCCTGGCCGATGCGCCAGAAATATGATGCGATCTTCTGCCGCAACGTCATGATCTATTTCGATGACCGGGCAAAGGCGGAGCTTGAGGAGCGGCTGGTCGACATGCTGGCGCCGGGCGGCCATCTGTATATTGGCCACTCCGAACGCCTGATCGGCGCGGCCGCGACGCGGATGGAAGCCGTTGGGCAGACCATCTACCGCAAATCGGGAGGAGGCCAATGAGCGGCCCCGTTCGCGCGCTTATCGTCGATGACAGCGCGTCGATGCGCGCGATGCTGAACCGAATCCTGTCCGCCGACCCCGAAATCGAGGTGGTGGGCATGGCACCCGAGCCCCATGCGGCACGTGCGATGATCAAGGAACTCAACCCCGATGTCGTGACGTTGGACGTCGAGATGCCGGGGATGGACGGCCTGTCCTTCCTTGAAAAGATCATGCGCCTGCGCCCGATGCCGGTGGTCATGTGCTCGACGCTGACCGCGCGGGGCGCCGAGGTGACGATCGAAGCTTTGCGGCTGGGCGCCGTAGACTGCATCGCCAAGCCGGTGGGCAATCCGCTGGAGATCGTCCAGGACGGTGCGAAGCTGTGCCGGATGGTGAAGGCGGCCGCGCGCTCGTCGGTACGGCAGACGCCGCACCGCGTGGCGCCGGTAACCGCGTCCGCGCCGGGCCAGATGCGCGATATGGTGATCGCCATTGGCGCCTCGACCGGCGGGGTCGAAGCTCTCTTCTCGCTGATCGGTGCATTGCCACCCGATACGCCGCCGGTGCTGGTTGTTCAGCACATGCCGGCAAGCTTTACCCAGGGCTTCGCCGCGCGGCTCGACCGCGAAAGCCGTGTGAGCGTGGTCGAGGCAAAGTCGGGCATGCTGCTGGAACGCGGCAAGGTTTATATCGCGCCTGGCGGTGAGAACCATATGGAGCTGGTGGGCGGCACGCACGGCCATATCCGGTTGCGCCCCTCTGAACCCGTGGGCGGTCACCGCCCATCGGTGGATGTGCTGTTCAATTCCGTCGCGGCGCTCGGTGCCAAGGCGGTGGGCGTCATTTTAACCGGCATGGGCAATGACGGCGCGGCCGGCTTGAAGGCGATGCGCCTGGGCGGGGCGCACACCTTCGGCCAAAGCCAGGCAAGCTGCGTGATTTATGGAATGCCGCGCGCCGCATTCGAAATGGGTGCGGTCGAACGCGAACTGAACTTGTCGGCCATGCCCGAGGCCATCCTCGGCGTATGCCGTACATCGAATTGATATTGGGAGTCTGAAATGCCCTCAGCGGCTGCAATCAAGGTAATGGTAGTAGACGACCAGACGAGTATGCGTGCGATGATCCGGCGCACCCTGCAGGATCTTGGCTTCAAGGACGTACGCGACAAGGCGAGCGCGGTTGAGGCGCTACCTGCGATCAAGACCGATCGCGTGCATCTCGTGATTTCGGATTACAACATGCCCGACATGGACGGGCTTCAGTTTCTGGAAGCGGTCCGTGCCGATCCCGTTATCGGCAAGACCGTTTTCATCATGCTGACCGGATCTGCCGACCGGGAACTGGTGCAGAAGGCGGCGGAACTGGGCGTCAACAACTATGTCGTGAAGCCTTTTGCGCCTGCGGCGCTCAAGGAAAAGATCGAACGGGTATTCGGCGAGCTTACCTGATCTCATGAAGCGCATTCCCATCGTTCAGGGCGAACATCGCGTCGTCGGCGAACCGGGTGTCGTCATATCGACGTTGCTCGGCTCGTGCGTCGCCGTTTGCCTGCAGGATCCGGTGGCGCGCGTCGGCGGTATGAACCATTTTCTGCTGTCCGAGCCCGCTGCTTCGGCCGTCGTCGATGCGGCGCAGCCGCAGCGCTACGGGATTCATGCGATGGAATTGCTGATTAACGCGATGATGCAACGCGGCGCGGTGCGTGGTCGCCTGCGCGCCCATCTGTACGGAGGGGCGAACATCATTGCGGGGTTGGGCCAGATCGGGTCGAACAATGCCGCGTTCGCGCGGAACTTCATGGAAACCGAAGGCATCCCGATCGGTCGTTGCGAACTGGGCGGCACGCGTGCGCGCAAGGTGGAGTTCATGCCCTATGAGGGGCGTGTGCGGTCCACGCTTGTCGCCGATGCACCACCGCCCGTCATTTCACCCAGGCCGGCTGCCCATGGCGGCGAGGTCGAACTTTTCTGAACAGGGCCAGCATGACCACCGGTGATATCCTCATCCATCCGACCGAAACGGCTCAGGCGGCACTGTGCGCGGCTGTTGCGGACGAAATCCGCTCCGTACGTTCGCATATCGAGCAACTGGCCGAGACGATCGTCTCCGACGAGCGCTTTGCGACAGACTATCTCGATCAGCTTCAGGTGTTCGACCTGATCATCCAGTGCGCCGATGAAAGCGCCGATCTGCTCGAACGTGTGTCGAGCGGCCTCAGCATTCCGGAGGCGTTGGGCCATGTGCGGCTGACCGTGGTGCAGGATCGGTTACGAGCCGCCATCGACAGGGGCGTAAAATGAACCGCAACGAAGAACAGCCGATCGTCATTCGCCGTGTCCGTCGCCATCAGGCGACGGTGCATCACGGCGGAGCATGGAAGGTGGCCTATGCCGACTTCGTGACCGCGATGATGGCGTTCTTCATGCTGTTGTGGCTGCTGGCCAACCAGAACAAGGCGCAGTTGCGTGGGTTGGCTGAATATTTTTCGAGCGATACGGCGCGCAGCGCGCCGGCAACGACGATGACCAATGATCCGGGCAGCCAGCCGGGGCTGGGCGGCCGCAGCCGCCGCGCCCAGGGCAGCGATGATCGCAGCATTGGTCAGATTTCGGCTGAAGCGGGTACCGCAGGGGCCGCGCGCGGCGGTACTGCGGAAATTCCTGAGGCGGCACTGCGTGTGCTTGCCGATGAAATGATGATCGCGATCCAGCCGCCGAACGAAACACCCGGCGCGCGTAACCGCGCGACCGTCGAAAAGACGCGCGAAGGCGTGCGCGTGCATCTGATGGACAGCGCGAACCGGTCGATGTTCATCGGCCCGACCGCGCAGCTCAACGATTATGCGCGCACGCTTCTGACTCGGATCGCGCAGAAGCTGGTGAAAACCGGCGCGCAGGTGGCGATCGAGGGGCACACCGATTCCACCGGCGGTCAGAGCGATGCGAACTGGCGCTTGTCGAGCGAGCGGGCGCTGGCGGCCCGCGCGGCGATGGTGGCTGCGGGCCTGACAGCCGATCGTTTTTCCGAAGTGGTGGCCAAGGCGGGTTCCGAGCCGATCTATCCCGATCGCCCGGACCGTCCCGAAAACCGCCGCATCACCATCGTGATCCTCGCGGAGCCTTCGGCATTGCCGAAGGACACGAGCTTCAAATTCTGATCGTTCCCGGAGGACTGTGGTGAAGAAAATTCTGGTTTCGGCACTGGTTCTGTCGGCTGGCATTGCCGTGGGCGGCGGTGCTGCGATCGGCACCAGCATGGCTATCTCGGGCGATGCGACGATGTTCGCGCCCGACATGGCTTTCGTTTCCACAGGCGAAATTCTGACGCCGCTGGTTTTCCCCGATGGTCGCCTTGCGGGCTATGTGAAGATCGAAGGACAGATCGAGGTGCCATCCAGCCAGACGGAAGACGTCACCAAGCGACTGCCGATCCTTCTGAATGCGGTCAATATGCGCACATTTCGGACGCCCATGACGAGCGGGCCGGATGGCATGCTTCCCAATGTGGAAAGCTTTCGCAAGCTGCTGCTTGACGCGGCGGTTGAAACCTATGGGAGGGATATCGTCACCCGCGCGGTGGTGACCCAGGCATCGCCCGTGTGATGCGCGCCAGCCAGCAAAAAGGGCCGGCCCCCGCAAGGGAACCGGCCCGGATATTGCTGAACCAGCCTGCGCTTCGCGTCTATCCCGGAGCGCCGAAGCTTTTGACCAATGACCCTGCAACCAGTGCCCAGCCGTCCACGAGTACGAAGAAGATGATCTTCATTGGCAATGAAATGGTCGCCGGCGGCAGCATCATCATGCCCATGGCCATGAGCACGGCCGCCACCGCCAGATCGATGACGAGAAACGGCAGGAGCAGCAGGAAGCCGATCTCGAACGCGCGTCGTAATTCGGAAATCATGAAGGCGGGCATCAGCGTCGTCATCGGCAATTCGGCGGCCGGAACCGGCTTCTTCCCCGAAAGTTCGACGAACAGTTTCACATCGTCTTCGCGTACATGTTTGAGCATGAAGCTGTGAAACGGTTTGGACGCCCGCTCGAAGGCCTGGGCCTCGTTGATCCGGCCCTCATTATAGGGGGCGATACCCTGCTTCCACGCGGCGTCGAAGGTGGGGGACATGACGAAGAAGGACAGGAACAGCGCAAGGCTGATGACGACGGGGTTGGGCGGAACGCCCGGCGCGCCGATGCCGGTGCGCAGCAGCGAGAGCGCGACCACGATGCGGGTGAAGGACGTGACCGTCATCAGGATGCCCGGCGCAAGGCTGAGCACCGTGAGCATCAGGACCAGCTGGATGGCCCGTCCGGAGATCGAGCCCTCGCCAAGATTCGCAGACACGTTTTGCGCCAGCGCCACGTCGGGAAGGGCGGCAAGCCCTGCGACTGCTGCGAGCAGGAAGAGTTTACGCATCGGTTTCTACCGTGGATTTAGGAGGCGTGGATTGGGGAGGCTGAATACCGCTTTCGATCACGACGGCGCCTTCGGGGCCGATCAGCACCAGATGCTCGATATCATCACGGCGGATGAGTGCAACCGAACGGCGCGTGTCGAGGGGCAGGCGCTCAACCATCTGAATGCGACGGTCGCTGGCCGCGCCTAGACCGCCGATGAGGCCAGCGGGCAGTTTCAGATCGTAACGACGCACCACCCATAGCGCACCAACGAGCAGGCCGAGCGTGACCGCCAGCGCCGCGAAGGTGCGCAGGAGCGTCAGGAAGTCCATCAGCGCGGTCGCTCGATCACTTCGGTGATTTCGAGCGACATATGTTCACCGTCGACCAGCACCTTGCCCTTCGCCACGAGCTGGTTGTTCACATAGACAAGCGTCGGATCATTATGCCCGCAATCCAGCGGGATCATCGCGCCGCGGCTCATCTTCAGCACCTGGCGGATTGGGATTTGGGTCGATCCGAGAACGATCGACAGTTCAATAGGTATGCCCTCGACGACTGACATGCGCGTCTCCTTCCTAGGGCGTTATAGGATTAATTTTATGGGAACCGCCGGCACTAGGCAAAAAATGCCTATAAGGAAGAAAACGCATTCAGCGGGCGGGAGACACCATGGACTTAACCTCGGACCTGAAATCGTCGATCGGCGTTTCCGCGTCTGGCCTCAGGGCTCAGTCGTTGCGGATGCGCGTGATCGCCGAAAATCTGGCCAATGCCGATTCCTTATCGCGCACGCCGGGTGGTGATCCGTATCGCCGCCGCGTGGCGACGTTTCGCGCCGAACTGGACCGCGCGACGGGGGCGACGAACGTCAATGTCGATGCAATTACCACCGACAAGTCGGCATTCAACCGCACCTATCAGCCGGGCAACCCCGCTGCTGATGCGCAGGGTTATGTGCTGAAGCCCAATGTGAACAGCTTGATTGAAACCGCCGACATGAAGGCGGCGCAGCGTTCGTACGAAGCCAATCTCAACGCCATTGAATCGGCGCGCAACATGACGATGCGCACGATCGATCTCCTCAAATAAGGATTACCACGATGTCTCTCGGCGCCCTTGATGCTGCATCGGCCTATGGCCGCGTGATGAACACCGTTTCGGCACGCGCCGAAATGCCCGAACCCGCCGCACCGGCGGGCAGCGGATCGACCGCGGGCTTCGGTTCGATGATCGAACAGCTCGTAACCGACGCGTCGCAGAACCTGCGCGCGGCCGAAACCGCGAGCGTTAACCAGGTGGCTGGCAAGGGCGACCTGATCGACGTGGTGACTGCGATTGGCGCAGCCGAAACCGCGCTCGACACGGTAGTTGCGGTGCGTGACCGCGTGGTCAACGCCTATACTGAAATCATGCGCATGCAGATCTGACGCCCATGGATTCGTTCCAGGCGATGGAGCTCGCCAAGGCGGGCATGCTGCTGGTGCTGACGATTGTCGGCCCCATGCTGTTCACTGCGCTGATCGTCGGCGTGGTGATCGGTTTGCTGCAATCGCTGACCCAGGTGCAGGAAATGACGCTGACCTTCGTTCCCAAGATCGTGACGATCGGGTGCGTCCTGCTCCTTTCGTTGCCGATGATCGGCCGGGCGCTCTCCGCCTTCATGGCGCGGGTGGCGGATATTATCGTTACCGGCTGACGGGCGATGGCGCAGCTGCCCTTTGATGCGACGGCGTTCCTGATCCTGTTCGCGCGCGTGGGGGCGGTGCTGATGCTGCTGCCGGTGTTTTCGGAGGATGCCGTCACCGGCCGTATCCGGCTGCTGATGGGGCTTGGGTTTACGGCGGGCCTGTTCGGATTGCTCAACGGCAAGGTGACGCCGGTTTTGCAGAGCGACGCCGCATTGCCCGGCATCGTGATCGCCGAGATGATGGTCGGGCTGGCGATGGGGATGATTATCCGCATCCTGTTCAGCGCTGCGGTGATGGCAGGCGGGATCATCAGCTTGCAGGTTGGCCTGTCCTCCGCGCTTTTCATGGACCCGGCGGGCGGTGGGCACACGACACAGATCGGCAAGCTGATGAGCATTGCTGCCGCGATCATGTGCATGGCGATGGGGGTGCATCATCTCTGGATCGCATCGATCGTCCATTCCTATACACTTTTTCCGGTAGGCGGGCTGCCACCTGCCGATGATTTCGCCCGCCTGGCCGTGGAAACGACCACGCATGCGATGCTGCTGGCGCTTGGCATGGCCGCGCCGCTCATCGTTTATGGCATCGTCTTCAACGTCGCCTTGGGGCTTGCCGCACGCATGGCGCCCGCGATCCAGGTTTTCTTCATTTCCCAGCCGCTCAACATCCTGCTTGGGCTGGCGCTGCTCTCGGTCGTGATCGGTGGATCGCTGATGTACTTCACCGAGGCGATGGGCACCTTCATCCAGCGCGGTTGGAGCCTGTAATATGGCCGATACCGACAAGGATCAGAAGACAGAAGAGCCCACCGCCAAGAAGCTGAGCGATGCGCGGGAGAAGGGCGAGGTCGCCAGTGCCCCTGAGATGAAGCATGCGGCGATGTTTGTCGCCGCGATCATCGTGATGGGGGGGATGGGCGCCTGGACCGTCGAACGATTGAGTGCGTTGCTTGGCCGCCTATGGGGCAATGCGGATGCCTATCCGCTCGACCCGGCGGGGGCGCAGGGGCTGATCACGGGCGTTACGCTTGAATTTGGGCGCGCGCTGATGCCGCTTGCTGCGATCCTGTGCGGTTGTGCGCTGCTTATTCCCTTCCTGCAGGGGCGGCCGACATTGTCGTGGAGCCGAGTCAAACCCAAATGGTCGAAGCTCTCGCCCATTTCGGGGTTCGGTCGACTCTTTGGGACACGGGCGCTCGTGGAGTTCCTGAAGACGCTCGCCAAGTTCACCGCGATCATCGTGGTTGCGCTGATTGTCGTCTGGCCCAAGGCGGTGGCGTTCGATCAGTTGATCGGGGCCGGGCCGCAGATGATTGGCACGGTGACCGGTGAATTCGCCTATCGGCTGGTGAAGGCGGTGGGGCTGTTGGTGCTGCTGATCGCGGGAGCCGACTTCTTTTATCAGCGGCGCGCCTTCCTGAAAAAGATGCGGATGACGCTTCAGGAAGTGAAGGACGAATTCAAGAACACCGAGGGTGATCCCAAGATCAAGGCTAAAATCCGATCGATTCAGGTGCAGCGCGCCAAGAAGCGCATGATGGCGGCCGTGCCCACGGCCAGCGTGATCGTTACCAACCCCACCCATTATGCGGTGGCGCTGAAATATGATCATGGCGAGATGGCGGCGCCGATCGTGGTGGCTAAGGGTGTCGATGCGGTGGCGTTGCGCATCCGTGAAATCGCGACCGATGCCAAGGTGCCGATCGTCGAAAGCCCGCCGCTGGCGCGTGCGCTGTTCGCGGCGGTCGATATCGATCATCCGGTTCCGGTGGAGCACTACGCCGCCGTTGCCGAGGTCATCGGCTATGTGATGCGGTTGGCGCGCCGTGGCCTGTGACCAACGAAATTCCGGTGCCGCGCCGTGGTGCGCGCCCTTTTATCCTATAAGGAATAAGATGCGTACTTTCAGCAGATTCAGCGCGCGACCCTTGTTCCTGGCGATGGCTGCCTATGCCGCGATCGGGCTTGTCCCCGTGCATGCGGCGCCTGCGCCGCGGATCAAGGATATTGTCGACGTCGAAAATGTGCGCGGCAACCAGCTTGTCGGCTACGGGCTTGTCGTCGGCTTGCCAGGCACAGGTGACCGTATCCGCAACACGCCGTTCACCGAAGAAACCATGCAGGCGATGCTTGAGCGCATGGGCGTGAACATTCGCGGCACGACGATGCGCACGCAGAATGTGGCTGCCGTCTCGGTCACGGCGACGATGCCGCCTTTTGCCCGTTCGGGATCGAAGATCGACGTGCAGGTTTCTGCGCTCGGCGACGCGACCAGCCTGCAGGGCGGGACGCTGCTTGTATCCTCGCTCCGCGCGCTGGACGGCGAAATCTATGCCGTGGCGCAGGGGCCGGTGGCTGTTTCAGGATTCAAGGCAACCGGGGCTGCCGCCAGCGTGACCCGGGGCGTGCCGACGACCGCGCGGATCGCGGGCGGCGCGATTATCGAGCGCGAAGTGCCCTATTCATTGCGCTCGGCGACAACCCTGAAGCTCGCGCTCAAGAACCCCGATTTCACGACCGCCAACCGGATCGCGCGGGTGATCAACGGCTATGCGCCCGGAACCGCAGAGGTGCTTGATCCTGCGACCGTCGAAATCTCTGGCCATGGCAGCTCGGTTGTCGACCTTATGGCGCAGATCGAAAATCTGACAGTGGCGGTCGATCAGCCGGCCAAGGTTGTCATCAATGAGGCGGCGGGCACCGTCGTGATGGGCGCTGATGTTCGGATCAGTCCGGTTGCTATCGCACAGGGCGGCCTCACGATCAGCGTCAGTGAAACGCCGGTGGCATCGCAGCCCGAACCCTTCTCTGACGGCAAGACCACGGTGCTGCCGCGCACGCGGATCGATGTGGACGATGGCAGTGGCCGGACGCTGCAGTTGCTGGAGGACGGTGCGTCGCTGCGGTCGCTTGTGGCCGGCCTCAACAAGCTGGGCGTCAGCCCGCGCGATCTGATCACCATATTGCAGGCGCTGCGTACCGCGGGTGCGCTGCAGGCTGAGATCGAGGTGCAGTAATCATGAGCGATATCAGTACGGTGCAGCGACCGATGGGGCCAGCGCCGCAGATGCCCAAACCCAAGGCGGACGCCGCGCGGACCGCACAGGAGTTCGAAGCCGTCTTCATTGGTCAGATGACCAAGATGATGATGGAGATGGTGGAAACCGGCGATGAATTTTCGGGCGGCGCGGGCGAAGAGATGTTTCGTGGCATTCTTGCCGAGCAGATGGGCAATGAAATGGCAAAACGCGGCGGTATTGGCCTTGCGCCCGCAGTGCTCGAGCAGATTTTGAAGATGCAGGGAGGTTCGGCCAATGGCCAGTGAGATTATCGACATCATGGTCTCGCTCACGCTGATCATGCAGGAAGAGACGCAGCGGCTGACGACGCATGAGCGCGCAGGCGACCTGGCCGAGCTGGCCAATGCCAAGGTGCGCCTTGTCGGCGTGCTAGAAACCGAGCTGGCGCGGCTCAATCGCGAGGAATCCGGCTGGGTCGATGCGATGGACGAGGAAGGGCGCGAAGCATTGGGCAAGGCGCTGGTGGCGCTGGGCGAAGCATCGACGGCCAATGCCGATATCCTTGAACGCAACATCACACTGTCTATCGAAATGATGGAAGCGGTGACGAACGAAGCGAAGCGCATCTCTGGCAATCGGGCGGAGATCTACGGCGCGAAGGGCAATGTCTCGCGGATCGAACTGGCGACCCCGATATCGGTGAATTCCGAAATCTGAAGGGACGAACCATTGGACGGCATGGGGGCGCGGCGAAAGCTGGGCCCCTCTTTTTTTGTTTAGAAGCTGACGATTATTCAGCCGCGCCAGCGAAGGGCGTTTGCGCGGCGCCGATCCGCGCCGCGTCTTCAGCTGGCATGGGGCGGCCCAGGAGGTAGCCCTGACCGAAGGTGCAGCCGAGGCGTGAAAGGGCGTCGATCTGCTCCTGAGTTTCGATCCCTTCGGCTGTTACCGCGATGTTGAGCGTGTCTGCCAGCGAGATGATCGCCTGGACGATCTTGTCCCCCGATGATCCATCGAGTGCGGCGATAAACGAGCGATCGACCTTGATGCGGTCGAATTGAAGTTCGCGCAGACGATGCAGGCTGGAATAGCCGGTGCCGAAATCGTCGAGCGCGATGCGAATGCCGGCTGCGCGCAAGGACTCGATCGTCGACCGTGCAGCGGAAAGATCCCGCACCAGCGCGCTTTCGGTGATTTCGACGATCAGGCGGGAGGGCGGGAAACGCCCGGCACGCAGCGTCCGCAAAAGACGGAGCGGAAGCTGGGGGTCGCAGATCTGGAAGGGGGAAATGTTGATCGACAGCGTGGCATGTTTGGGCCAGTCGCGTGCATGGCGGCAGGATTGGCCGAGCATTGCGAAGCAGAGATCGTCGATCGCATCGAGATCCTCGGCGAGCGGGATGAACTGTCCCGGATCGAGCAGGCCGCGCAAGGGATGGTGCCAGCGGGCAAGGCTCTCGAAGCCGATCAGTGCGCCGTCCGCCAAGCGCATGATCGGCTGGTAATGCGGCCGGATCTCTCCGCGCGTGATGCCAAGAAAGAGATCGCCGCCCAGCGCCTCTCGGTCGCGCATGACCGCATCCATCTGTGCGTCGAAGCGGCACCATTGCTGGCCGTGATCGCGCTTGGCGCGTACCATGGCGACGCTGGCCGCGCGCAGCAATTCGTCTGGCGTCTGGCCGTCGCGGTCGGACGCGATGCCGAGCGATGCGGACAGCAGTGCGCGTTTGCCGTTATGGGAAATCGGTTCGGCGATCGCCTGCAGGATACGCTCGGCAATCGCCTCGGTCTGGTCGACGCATCTTGGGTGGACGATCAGGCAGGCAAATCCGTCATTGCCGAGATGAACGGTGCTGCCCATGAGGCCGTCCACAATTGCGCTGATGCGCAGGTGGATTTGTTCGAGCATCATGTCGCCCGCTTCGTGCCCGAACATGGCGTTGAGCAACCGAAAGCGGTTGAGATCGATCATCATGATCGCAAGCGACTTGTCCGAAGGCAGCGTATTCAACGCCTCGCCAAGCATGTTCAGGAAGCGTTGGCGCCCAAGCAGCGCCAGCGGCTGGCCGGTAATGCCACCACTGAGTGGCAAGGCTGCCCGGAACAGCAATTGGCTGCCGCGCAGGAGTATCTGACCTGCCCGGTTGCGCCCGCTGGCGTACAGGCGCCCCCACCTTCCTGCAGGAAGGGCGGTGCCGTATTTTCCAGGACCCTGCTCAAAAGACATGCAGGTTATATTATAGGCTGACTATGCAGCCCAAATCGTGGTGCGTGCGGAAAATTACTATTCGTAAACCGCGCTTATGACGGTTGCGATACAAGCCGGATCGATGCCGCCAAGATCGATCTCCAGCGCGGGCTGGACACTGATACCGAGCATCTCCCCATTCCGCCCGAAAGTGACCATCACGAGCCGCAACCCGGCATTTTCGGTGATGATCGCGAGCCCGCCGGCCGAAGGGAAGCGATCGGGGTCGACCACCAGCGTTGCGCGCGCGGGGAGGCCGGGGCCGAGCGTCGGACGGCAGACGCGCAGGCCATAGGCGTTGGGGCCAGCGATACGCGGCGCTTCCACCAGATCATCGGTTTCTGTGGGCGCAATTAGGCCATCTGCAAGCGGGGTTCCACGGACGGGCAGCAGACGAACGCTCACTTCATGCGTCGTGCTGGGCGCGGCAGGTGCAGTGGGGGGAGGTGGAACAGCAACGCCATTTTTGCGGGGCGGTGCATCTTTCGATAGCGTCAGTTCATGCCGCAGCGCCTCGACGCGGGCACGCGTTTTCGCTTCGCGCGTTTCGGGATTGGCGATCGAACCGAGAAACGGCGTGAGCGTGCCTTCAGCCCAGAGCACCATCACATGACCCCGGAGTGCCGCCGCATCCGGAACGTCGAACAAGTGGCATAGCGCGGTGACCGTGGCGTCATTCCAGCGCGATAGCGGCTTGAACGCATTTTCCAGCCGCGAGAGGATGACTGGTGCGATCCCATAATCGCGCTCGATATGGGCGATGGTGAGCGCTTTGTCGCGTTCCCGTCGGGCGCGGATGGCAGCGGCCAGAAGGACCGAGAACCGATCCTCGTCGAGATCGATCGCGAACCAGTCCTGCAGATCGGCGGCCCATTCGGCTATGTCGAAGTCGGAGATATCGATGTCGATCAACAGGTCGGCGGGGGTGATGTTCAGCGCCCGGGCAATCGCGGTGATTTCATGCGCCTTGGCGACGACCTCGCCCCGCTCAATCTTGGACAGGCGGATATAGGGGATTTGTGGTAGAGCTGCGGACAGGCCCAACAGCTTCGCCATGCCCAGACGCTTCCGATATTCCCGCACGCGATTGGGGAAGACGATCGAGCGATAGCGATCGATAGCAAGACCGTCGAATTCGGGCTTGGTGCCTGAAGGGCGGCGACCAGCGCGTTTGGAGACGCTCTCTGAAGATGCCATCTGTGCGATCAAGCGCCGCTTCATGTGCAATCCATTATCGAATGATACCGCCCACACCGACGCTCGATGCGAATCAATATTATTGGATATTGATCTGGGATGGTAAAAAAAACGCCAATAGGCCAGCTTAACGCCGTGTTATTGACGTAATTTTACAAAGTCGGTGTTGTTCTAGAAGTGCGACATGTAGCCGCCATCGACCGCGAGGGTCTGTCCGGTGACATAACTTGCGCCGGGTGACGCAAAGAAAAGGACTGCGCCCGCGATCTCAGCAGGTTTGCCCCAGCGCCCCAGCGAGGTGCGCTGCGCCAGCCATGAGGCGATATCAGGATCGGCGACCATCGCCGCATTGGCGTCGGTTGCGAAAAAGCCAGGCGCAACCGCGTTGACCGTGATCGCGCGTGCCCCGAGTTCGGCCGCCAGTGCGCGGGTGAGCGCGTCGAGGCCGCCTTTGGCGGCGGTGTAGGCCGCGTCGCCGGCGCGCGCGATGGGGCCGGCAATCGAGCATATATTGATGATCCGCCCGCCACTGGGCATGATCGCCACCGCCTGGCGCGACAGCTCGAATGGCGCGATCAGGTCTATCTCAATAAGCGCGCGAACGGCATCGCGGTCGAGTTGCGCCAAGGGGCGGCGATCGCGCATCCCGGCATTGTTGACCAATATATCGAGCCGGCCATATTCCGCACCGATCGTTGCAAGTGCGGCGGTAAGTTCTTCCTGATCGGCGAGATCGAACGCGCAGGCGCGCGCCTGAAGTCCCCGATCGCGCAGTGCCCGCGCGGCGGCTTCGACCTCGGTCATGCGGCGGCCATGGACGAGGACGGTTGCACCCGCCTCGGCGAGTGCATCGGCAATGGCCCGGCCAAGGCCCTGAACCGAACCGGTTACAAGCGCGATCTTGTTGGTGAGCATGGATGCTCTGTGACCGCTTGGGCGTGGAGAGGCAACCATTGTTGTCTCCCTTGATTCTAGCCGAGAAAGCTTTTGAGCGTGGCGCTGAAACGCTGGGGTTGATCAGTCATGATCATGTGTCCGGCCCCGGCGATGCGGTGCAACTGCGCCTTGGGCGCGGTGCGATAGGCATCGCGGTAGATCCGGTCGACCGTGGCGGCATCATATTGTGCGCCTGGGACTGTTGCGTAGACGACAGATAATGGGGTGGTGATGCGCCCCAGTTCGGGGCGCAGGTCCGTGAGCGCAATGTCGTGGAGCGTGCGCGCCACCATGTCAGGATCGCTTTTCGTTTGCGCAGGCGGCGAGAACATGCCCATGAGCGACCCGAAGAGTTGGCGTCCCTCCGGTGACCCGGTCAGCACGTCGCGCAGGCCGTTGGCGAGCGGGCGCATCCCACTCACCGATCCGCCGAGCCCTGAGGTGGGAGCCGGCAGCATGTCGACCACCATGGTACGGCCGGTGCGCGTAGGCCAGCGGGCAGCGATCATCAGGGAAATGAGGCCCCCCATCGAATGGCCGACCAGCGCGGGTGCCTTCAATTCGGCGGCTATGATGTAGCGGACAATTTCCCGCGCAACGGGCTCGACGACCGGGCCCTTGCCATTGTCGAGCACGGCATCGCCAGCGAAGCCTGCAAGCTGGACCATATGGTACCGATAGCCGGGGAGCATCTGGACCGTTTCGCCCCAGACAGCGCGTGTGGCGGTGAGCCCGGGGATCAGGATTGCGTCCTGTCCATTTCCTCGGACCGTGACCGAGATACGGCGCGAGCTGAAACCGGCACCCATTGCCGGGGCGTGATAGCCGCAGAGTATAGCAGCGCCGAGTGTGCCAAGCATTTCGCGCCGGGAGAGGGAGGGGGCAGCCATGCGACGCGCCTTAACGGGCGAGGTATGAACCGTCCATGACATGAGGTGGGATATGGGTTGGGCTATGGGTTGACGCAATTCTGATGGTAGATGAAACGAGCCCTTTAGGTGTGCTCCGCCCCCTGCTATCCCCCGGCCATGTCATCGCAGAAGCATCTCTATCTCGTCGACGGTTCGGGCTATATTTTCCGGGCCTATCATCGGCTGCCGCCGCTCACCAACCAGCATGGCGAACCGGTGGGCGCGGTCTATGGCTATACCACCATGTTGTGGAAGCTGGCCGAGGGGCTGCACAAGGCGGATGGGCCAACGCATCTTGCGGTAATCCTCGACAAGTCGGCCAAGTCGTTCCGCAACGACCTCTACGACCAGTACAAGGCACACCGGCCGCCCGCGCCCGAGGATCTGGTGCCGCAGTTCCCGATGATCCGTGATGCAACGCGTGCCTTTTCGTTGCCGTGCATCGAGGAGGAAGGGTTCGAGGCCGATGACATCATCGCTTCCTATGCGCGCGCGGCGCTGGCCGAAGGCTGGCAGGTGACGGTCGTTTCGTCGGACAAGGATCTGATGCAGTTGATCGAGCCTGGCCTCGACATGCTCGACACGATGAAGAACGAGCGGCTTGGTCCAGAACATGTCGTCCAGAAATTTGGGGTGGGCCCCGAGAAGCTGGGCGAAGTGCTGGCGCTGATGGGCGACAGCGTCGACAATGTGCCCGGGGTGCCCGGCATTGGGCCGAAGACCGCCGCCAAGCTGATCAACGAATATGGCACGGTGGAAGGCGTGCTTGCGGCGACCGGAGGCATGAAAGCTTCCAAGATGCGCGAGAACCTGATTGCGCATGCCGACATGGCGCGGCTTTCGCGCGTGCTGGTCGATCTGAAATCCGACGTGCCGCTGCCCGAGCCGCTCGACAGCCTTGAGATGAAGGGTATTCCCGAGGCGCCGTTGCGGGCCTTTCTGGAGCATCATGGTTTTCGTTCATTGCTCGCGCGCGTTGGCGGTGCGGGTGCAGCGGCGGCAGCACCGGCGCCGACTGCGCCCGCATCGGCACCGACAAGCGTTTCGGCGGAAGCTGTCGCCCCCGTGCCGCATGTGTTCGATCATGCTGCCTATGAAACGGTGGTGACCGAGGAGGCGCTCGATCGCTGGGTTGCCGAGGCGACCGCGCAGGGCTGGGTTGCGGTCGACACCGAAACCGACAGCCTCGATTCCGTTAACGGGCAGCTTGTCGGCATCAGCCTCGCAACCGCGGCAGGGCGCGCTTGTTATATTCCCGTGGGGCATCGCGGCAGCGATCTCCTGTCCGACGCGCCGAAGCAATTGCCAATCGCGGCGGTGATCGCACACTTGAAGCCGCTGCTGGAGGATCCGGCGACGCTCAAGATCGGGCAAAATCTGAAATATGACATCAACGTGCTTGCGCAGCACGGCATCGCGCTGGCGCCGTTTGACGACACGCTGGTGATGAGCTTCAACCTTGATGCCGGGCGCGCGGGCCATGGGATGGACGAGCAGGCCGAGCGCCATCTCGGTCACAAGCCCATCACGTTCAAGGAGGTTGCGGGTACGGGCAAGAAGCAACTGAGCTTCGCCGAGGTGTCGCTCGACCGCGCGACGCACTATGCTGCTGAGGACGCCGATGTGACGCTGCGCCTGTGGCAGGTGCTGAAGCCGCGTCTGTCCGCCGAACAGGCAACGCGCATCTATGAAATGGTCGATCGGCCGCTGATCGCCGCGATCGCCGCGATGGAGCGTGAAGGTGTCAAGGTGGACCGGGCAGCACTTGCCCGTATGTCCGCCGATTTCGCCGGGCAGATTGCCGATCTGGAAAAGGAGATTCACGAACTGGCGGGTACGCCCTTCACCATCGGCAGTCCCAAGCAACTGGGTGAGGTGTTGTTCGACCGGATGGGCCTGAAGGGCGGGCGCAAGGGCAAGACCGGGACCTATTCGACCGACGTCAATGAATTGGAGCGTCTGGCGGGCGAGGGGGTGCCGATTGCGCGCAAGCTGCTCGACTGGCGCCAGATCAGCAAGCTGAAATCGACCTATACCGATACGCTGCAACAGCAGATCAGTGCCGGGAGCGGGCGCGTGCATACGAGTTACAGCCTGGTGGGGGCGCAGACCGGACGGCTTTCGTCGACCGACCCGAACCTTCAGAATATCCCGGTGCGCACCGAGGCGGGCCGTCAGATCCGCGGCGCATTCGTCGCGGAGCCGGGCAATGTGCTGTTGTCGGCCGACTATAGCCAGATCGAGTTGCGGCTGGCTGCGCACATGGCCGATGTGCCTGCGCTGAAAGACGCGTTCGAACGCGGTGAGGATATTCACGCACGCACCGCGCAGGAACTGTTCGGCGAAGTGAACCGCGATACGCGCGCGCGCGCAAAGACGATCAACTTCTCGATCCTTTATGGCATTTCCCGTTGGGGGCTTGCCGGGCGGCTCGAAATTCCGGTCGACGAAGCGCAGGCGATGATCGATCGCTATTTCGAACGATTTCCGGGCATCCGCAATTACATTGCGGAAACGCTGCACACTGCGCGTGAAACCGGGTTCACGACGACGTTGTTCGGGCGCAAGACGCATTTTCCTCGCATCGGTTCGAAGAATCAGGCGGAGAGGCAAGGAAGCGAACGCGCGGCTATAAACGCGCCGATCCAGGGTACTTCTGCCGATATCATCAAGCGCGCAATGGTGCGCATGGTTCCTGCGCTGGCCGAGGCGGGCCTGCACAACGTGCGCATGCTGCTGCAGGTGCACGACGAACTGGTTTTCGAACTGCCCGAGGGCGATGTCGAGGCTGCGCGCCCGATCATCGAGCATGTCATGGCGACTGCTGCCGAACCGGTGGTAAAACTTACGGTTCCGCTTGGCGTGGAGATAGGAACCGGGCAGAGTTGGGATGCCGCGCATTGAGGCCCGCACGATGAACGGGTCTGACAAGGGGGGAGCGATGGCAGCCGAACAGGGCCAGAGCGAGGATATTGCTGCCCTTGCTAAGGGGGGGCGCACCAACTTTTTCGGTTTTCTGTTGAGGCTGGCGGCGCGGCTGCCGTTTCTGTTCATTGCCGGTCGCTGGTATGGCGAGGAGGCGCTTGGCCGCTTCGCCTATGCGGTGCTGGTGGTGGAGTTCGCCGCGCAGCTGGCAACATTGGGCTTGCGGCGCGGGCTGGCGGAGCAATTATCCAAGACCGACCGACCGCATGTCCATGTCGTCTGGGATGCGATGCTGGTGGCGGGAGCGGCGTCCTGCGGGGCGGCGGGCATATTGATGCTGTTTCCGCAGGCCATGTTTCCGAATAGCCAGATCAATGGGCTCGAACTGTTGCTGCCACTGGTGATCTTTGCGATCGTCAGCACCGAATTGGCATTGGCCGCGCTCGCCTATCGTTATGATGTGGGTGCGACGGTGCGTGCGCGAGCGATTATTGAGCCCTGGACGATCAGCATCGGCGCCTTCGTTTTTGCGTTTTATTCAACGCGGGACGGATTGATCCTGTCCTATGCGGTATCGATGGTGGCCGCGATGATTGCGGCGCTTTGGCCGCTTTTCCGGAGTTATGGTCGGCCTGTCGGCTGGCGACCGAAAGCGTCCGACCTGTATGCTATGGCGCGGCGGAATATGCCGTTGGCGGCTGCTGACGCGATTGAATGGGGATCGCGGCGACTGGATCTGGCAATCCTTGGCCTTTTTGCGTCGCCTGCCGTGGTGGGCATCTATTATGTGGCGCAGCAGGTGGCGTCGCTTCCGCAAAAATTGAAGACCAGCTTTGATCCGATTCTGGGCCCGGTGATCACACGCAATCTGGAAGCGGGCGACAAGGTGGCCGTGGCAAAGCAGGTGAGCCAGGTCGGCTTCTGGATTATTGCAGCGCAGGCTGGCGTGGCGCTGGCGCTCGGCATCCCCGGCGAGGCCGTGATGGGTCTGGTCGGCCCCAATTTTGTCGAGGGCAATGGCGCGCTCGCGTTCCTGCTCGCGGCGGAGGTCGTGGCGGCGACGGCTGTCGTCAGTGAGTCCGCGCTGGTTTACATCGCCCGCCACCGCAATCTCATGATCTCCTTTGCGATGATTGGCGTGCAGGCACTGCTAAGTGTGGGGTTCATCGTCGCGCTTCAGGATATGGGGCTGGGATCGATGTATGTCGCGGCCGGGCCAGCAGCAGCGCTCTGCGTGGCGCTTGGGCTGGCGTCTGTCTTGAAGGCGCGGCTTCTGTCGCGCCTGCTGGGCGCGCCGGTCAGCGGCTGGCGGTGGGCGCTCGTCTGGGCAGCGATGCTTGCCGGCGTTGTCGGTTATGTGGCGACGCAGGTTCCCGAATGGCTGGAACTGCTTATCGGGATTCCGGTGATCCTCGGCGTTTATGGTCTGGTGATCTGGCGGCGCGGTTTTGGCCCGGAAGATCGGGCGCTTTTCAAGATGAAGGGACCGGTATCGGTTACCTGATTCCGAGGTTTCGACAAAAAAGAAAAGGCCCCGTCCGAACACCGGACGGGGCCTTTTTCATGGGTGAGGCTTTTCCGATCAGTGGCGGAAGTGTCGCATGCCGGTGAAGACCATTGCCAGGCCGGCTTCGTCGGCCGCCGCGATCACTTCCTCGTCACGGATCGAACCGCCGGGCTGGATCACTGCGGTAGCACCGGCTTCGACAGCGGCCAGAAGGCCGTCGGCAAAGGGGAAGAACGCATCGGAGGCGACCGCCGAGCCGATGGTGCGCGGTTCGGCCCAGCCGGCCTTGTCAGCCGCGTCCTTGGCCTTCCAGGCCGCGATGCGCGCGGATTCGAGGCGGTTCATCTGCCCCGCGCCGATGCCGGCGGTGGCATTGTCCTTGGCATAGACGATCGCGTTCGACTTGACGTGCTTGGCGACGGTCCAGGCGAACAGGCAGTCCTTCAGTTCCTGCTCGGTCGGCTGGCGCTTGGTGACGGTCTTGAGCATTTCGCGCGTGACCTGGCCATTGTCGCGCGACTGGACGAGATAGCCGCCGGCGATCGACTTCGCCATTAGGCCTTCGCGCTTGGGATCGGGCAGTTCGCCGGTGAGGAGGAGGCGTAGATTCTTCTTCTTGGCGAAGATGGCACGGGCTTCCTCGTCAGCGCCGGGGGCGGCAACGACTTCGGTGAAGATGCCGGAAATGGCCTCTGCGGTCGGCCCGTCGAGCGGACGGTTGACCGCGATGATGCCACCAAATGCCGAGACGCTGTCGCAAGCAAGCGCGGCCTGATACGCCTCAATGAGCGTTTCGCCGGTTGCGACGCCGCAGGGGTTGGCGTGCTTGACGATGACGACGGTCGGCGGGCCGTCGCGGAATTCGCTGACGAGTTCGAGCGCGGCGTCGGCATCGTTATAGTTGTTGTAGCTCAGTTCCTTGCCCTGAAGCTGTTCGGCCTGCGCGATGCCGCGCGCGCCGACCACGGTGGGCACATAGAGAGCCGCCTTCTGGTGCGGGTTTTCGCCGTAGCGCAGCTCTGCGCCAAGTTTTGCCGAAAGCGTAAGCGTGTCGGGCAGCTGCTGGCCCTGATCGACGGTGGCGAACCAGTTGGCGATCATCGAGTCATAGGCAGCCGTCGAGGCATAGGCCTTGGCGGCGAGACGGCGGCGGAAGGCGAGCGTGGTTGCGCCGCCACTGCCGTCGAGCGCCTCGATCAGTTCGGCATAATCGGCCGGATCGGTGACGATGGCGACGCTGTCGTGGTTCTTTGCGGCCGAGCGGACCATCGAGGGGCCGCCAATGTCGATATTCTCGATGATCTCGTCACGGTCGGCGCCCTTGGCGACGGTCGCGGCGAAGGGGTAGAGGTTGACGATGACGAGATCGATCGGTGCGATTTCATGCTCGTTCATCGAAGCAATGTGTTCGGCATTGTCGCGCACCGCGAGCAGGCCGCCATGCACCTTGGGGTGCAGCGTTTTCACGCGGCCGTCCATCATTTCGGGAAAGCCGGTGAGGTCCGAAATATCGCGCACCGAAAGACCGGCATCGCGCAGCGCCTTGGCGGTGCCGCCGGTGGAGACCAGATCCACGCCGTGCCGTGCGAGCGCCTGGCCCAGTTCCACAAGCCCCGACTTGTCGGATACGGAAAGCAGCGCCCGCGTGATCTTCACGGGCTTGGTATCGGTCGTCATGTCAGTCCTTTTCCAATCTAAATCAGCCGGCGCGCTTCAACATCCAGCTCAATGTCACGCCGCCGGGGGCGGCTTCACCCGACACCACGAGCTGTGATGCGGAATGGGGAACGCCGTCAGCGTCCACCCACAAACTCTCTTCGGTCGACAGAGTGCCGCCCTGGCACCGGAATTGCCACATCGGTCCGCCGGGCAGGCGCAGCACCGCGCCCAGCCCGTCGGCGGTGTTCGAAATCTGGATACCCGGGGCAAGGTGGAACCGCACCGCAAAGGGCACTTGTTGCGGCTTGCGCCGACCGGTGACAGCGGGGATGAGCGCGTCCTCGCCGCTGATTTCCTTGCCGGTGGCGTTCATTTCGATCGTACGGCTGTGGACCAGCCCGAAACGTCGTGCATAGCCGTCATGACTGGCGACGAGGCGGCTGACCTGATCGGATTCGCGGCGGTTGAGCTCCACCTCCGAAACGCCGCGTCCAAGCGTACCGTCATTGTGGATGGCGGTGCTGTTGGTGTCGGCCAGCGTCAGTGCCGAATGGGCGGCGGTGGAGCGCAACCCGTTGGCGATCACCGGCGGCAAGTGCCGCGAGGGGAGGCGCGAGCCGCCGCAGCTGACGATAAGGCGGTGCGGCCCGTCCGACATTTCGAAGGCGAGCGTCGAGGCGCAACCGCCAACATTGAGCCGGCTTAGCGGTGGCGGGGCGGCATCGACGATCAATACCGTGTTGCCCGAGGCCATGCGTTGATAGCCCCAGTCGCGGGCTTGCGGCAGCGGGCGGGTGCGCACGCCCGAGGCCTCGACCAGCGCGGCGACACGGTCTGCGGGAATGGGAGCGCTGCCCTGCCAACTGCACAGGCCGCCATCGCCATGGGTGACCCCCAAGAGCGCGGGAACGGCCATGTTGAGCGCGGCATCGGCTGCCTCGGGCATTTCCTGTCTGCGGGCGTCATAGACCGCGCGCAGCATCGAGAGCACCATGACGAGATCGAACAACCCGGCAGGCGAGCGGCAGATGACACCGCCATCGCCGGTCGTGCCGGTGGAGAGCGCACGGGCAAGGCCGGCTTCGGCCGTTGTTCGGCGGGCGGCGGTGCCGGGGATGAGCAGGCCGGCCGCGGCAAGCCCTGCCCATGCGGCGATACGCGGCACGCCTTGTTCGGCCTTGTCGGCGCCGCGATCGAGGTGCCGCGCGCCGCGCGCCAGCGCGTTCAGCACGGCGGATCGGTAGATGAGATCGTTGCTCGACAGGATGAGGGGGGCGTGCGCGGTCCAGAAGAGGACGCGCTTGCCCCAGAGGCTGGGGCGCCAGGCGAGATCGCTGACCTGTTCCGCATGCCGCGCGATCCATTTGCGCATCACAAATTCGGCGATGGGGGCGCCCTGTTCCCGCGTGGCGACGGTGGACAGATCGCGCAGCCATTCGAAGCTGTGGATATAGCGCGCCATCCCCTCGGTGCAGTCGAGCTTGCCGAAATCGAGGGTTTCGAGATCGAGCGTTTCGTCGCGCCAGAGGAACTGACCGGACAGGATCGACTGGCCGGCGCGAATG